>JAITTX010000232.1 GCA_031286755.1 Paraburkholderia sp. | reverse complement strand
TACAGCGACATTCACATGCCGTCGAACACGTCGGCTGGCTTCTTCATCGGCGTGTTCAGCCTGTTGCTGGGCTTCGCGGGCGTCTGGCACATCACGTGGCTTGGCGTGCTCGCCTTTATCGCCATCGTCGTCACCGTTGCCGCGCGCAGCTTCAGCGACGACGACGGCTACTACATTCCGGCCGCGAAGGTTCGCGAGATCGAAGAGAAGCGCCATCGCGCGGCGGTTGCTGCCGAGCGCGAGATGGAAGCTGTGGAGGCTTAATCGATGTTACAGAAAACCAATACGGCAACGCTTGCCGATTTCGATCACGACGATCACCCGCCGTCGCACTCCGTGTTCGGGTTCTGGGTCTACCTGATGACCGACTGCGTCTTGTTCGCGGCGCTGTTCGCGACCTTCGGCGTGCTCGGGCATCAGTTCGCGGGCGGCCCCACGGGCAAGGACCTGTTCAATATTGCCGACGTTGCGCTCGAAACCGCCGTGCTGCTGGTGTCCAGCATCACCTACGGCTTCGCCATGCTCGGCGCGCAGCAGCGCAAGAGCGGCGCGGTGCTCGGCTGGCTGGGCGTGACCTTCATTCTGGGCGTGCTCTTCCTCGTGCTGGAGTTGCAGGAGTTCTCGCACCTGATTGCCGAGGGCGCGGGCCCGCAGCGCAGCGCGTTCCTCTCGTCGTTCTTCGTGCTGGTCAGCACGCACGGCGTGCACGTCTTCTTCGGCCTCGTCTGGATGGCGGTGCTGATGATGCAGGTGATCCGCCGCCCGCAGCTGGACGGGCGGGAGGTGCGCCGCCTCACGTGCCTGAGCCTTTTCTGGCACTTTCTCGACGTGGTGTGGATCTGCGTGTTTACCTTTGTCTATCTCGGGAGCGTGATCTAAATGGCGCATTCTCATAGTGAAGCCCACGGCAGCCTCGGTAGCTATGTGGCGGGCTTTATCCTCGCGGTGCTGCTGACCGCCGGCGCGTTCGGCATCGTCATGCACGGCACGATGGCGCCGAACATCATGATGGTCGTGCTCGCCGTACTCGCCTTCGTGCAGGTGGTCGTGCACCTCGTGTTCTTCCTGCATCTGAACACGTCGGCGGGGCAGGGCTGGAACGTGCTCTCGCTCGCCTATACTGTGCTGGCTGCTGCGTTCCTGATCTTCGGCACGATCTGGGTCATGCATAACGTGGGCATGAATATGATGTCCCGATAGGGTTCTGCCTGGCGCCTGGGAAGAAGGCGCTCCTCACAGGCCAGCGGCCGCACCGACATGAGTTCTGTGCGGCCGTTTTCATTTCATCTGATGGAATTTGCCTTGCCGGTCAGGGGCGATGCTGGCTTGACACTCGCGCGCGACGCCGCCTATCATGGGCGCCAATTGTTCGATTAACGATCATGAGTTCGTATATCGAACAAATCGCATCAGGACATGCGCGCTCGAGTCCTCTCGGCTGTTACCGCCCGCGCAGTCCGTCAATCTCAATCAGCCTTGCATTGAAACGCACCCCGTGCGACTGGAACTGGAGACTCTCATGACGGAAGCATTCATCTGCGACGCGATTCGCACGCCGATCGGCCGCTACGCGGGCGCCCTCGCGCAGGTTCGCGCCGACGACCTTGGCGCCGTGCCGCTCAAGGCGCTCATGGAGCGCAACAAGGACGTGGACTGGGCCGCGATCGACGACGTGATCTACGGTTGCGCGAACCAGGCGGGCGAAGACAATCGTAACGTCGCGCGCATGTCGTCGCTGCTGGCGGGCCTGCCGCAGGCCGTGCCGGGCTCGACGGTGAACCGCCTGTGCGGCTCGGGCATGGACGCCGTGGGCATTGCCGCGCGCGCGCTCAAGTCGGGCGAAGCGGGGCTGATGCTTGCGGGCGGCGTGGAGAGCATGAGCCGCGCGCCGTTCGTGATGGGCAAGTCGGCCAGCGCGTTCGCCAGCGATGCCGCGATCTACGACACGACCATCGGCTGGCGCTTCGTCAACAAGCTGATGAAGCAGCAGTACGGCGTGGACTCGATGCCCGAGACCGCCGAGAACGTTGCGGTCGATTACGGCGTGAGCCGCGCCGACCAGGACGCGTTCGCTCTGCGCAGCCAGCAGAAGGCCGCGCGCGCCCAGGCCGACGGTACGCTCGCGCAGGAAATCGTTGCGGTGACGATCGCGCAGAAGAAGGGCGACCCGCTCGTGGTGTCGCGTGACGAGCATCCGCGCGAGACGAGTCTGGAGACGCTGGCGAAGCTCAAGGGCGTCGTGAGCCCGGATGGCTCGGTCACCGCGGGCAACGCGTCGGGCGTGAACGACGGAGCGTGCGCGCTGCTGCTCGCCAACGAGGCCAACGCGAAGCGCTTCGGCCTCACGCCGCGCGCGCGCGTGCTCGGCATCGCCACTGCGGGCGTTGCGCCGCGCGTGATGGGGATCGGGCCGGCACCCGCCACGCAGAAGCTACTCGCGCGCCTGAACATGACCATCGATCAATTCGACGTGATCGAGCTCAACGAAGCGTTCGCCTCGCAGGGCCTGGCCGTACTGCGCATGCTTGGCGTGGCCGATGACGATCAGCGCGTCAACCCGAATGGCGGCGCCATCGCGCTGGGCCATCCACTGGGCATGAGCGGCGCGCGTCTCGTGACCACGGCGATGTATCAACTGCACCGCACGCAAGGGCGCTATGCGCTGTGCACGATGTGTATCGGCGTGGGGCAGGGCATCGCCATCGCCATCGAGCGCGTTTGATGACCTGTTTGATGACTTGCTTGACGTCCACCTGATGCCGGCTGGCGGCCCGAAGTCCGCTTCGGCCAGCTCACCGGCAAAGCCGCGAATCGAAGGATTCGCGGCTTTTTTTCGTTCTACGGCCTTTCGCCCGGATTGCCTCTCCTCACGCCAGAATTTCAAAATCCGGAGCAATAGCCAAAATTATTTCGGATTCGATAATCATCAACCGCGCTACGTTTTGTTTCATGCGTTTGGCTTAATCTGATGTGCGTCGCGGCCATCCACTAGTCGATTATCGAACGGCGCGCGTAGAATCGTGCCACTTCGGCGCTAGCCGTAGCAGAGGAATTCAAACCCCGTTTTTGAGGAGAATGTGGATGATGAAGGCAGCAACTTTGGCGGCAGCAGTCGTGCTTGGCATGACGTTCGCGCAAGCGGCGTCGGCGCAAACGGAGCAGCCGGCATCGGCACCTCCCGCACAAACGGCGCTCGCGGGCGCCGCGCAGGCGATCGTTGCCAATGCGGAGCCGGTCCATGTGCAGGCCAAGATCGTCGGCATCGACCGCGCGTCGCGCGTGGTCACGCTGCGCGGCCCGCGCGGCAATGACGTCCAGGTCGCGCTCAGCCAGCAAGTGAGCAACTTCGATCAGCTAAACGTGGGCGATACCGTCGACGTGCTCTACAAGAACGCGTTGCTCGTGACGGCCGAGAAGGTCACGGGCAAGGACAAGGGCATTCGCAAGCGCGTGGACACGAACGTCTACCTGCCGGCTTCGTCGGGCTACGACGCCGCGCGCCAGGTCGAGGTCCAGGCCACGGTGCAGCACATCAACGTGAAGAAGCGCGAAGTGACGCTGCGCGGCGCGTATCAGACGGTCACGCTCGAAGCCACGCCCGACGTCGACCTGAAGAAGCTGAAGGTTGGCGACACGATTCACGCCGTGTTCGTCTCCGCTTACGCCACGCAGGTCACGCCGGTGGGCGCTACGCAGTAAGTGGCGCAGCAAGCTTCACGGTAAGCCAGCGGCGCGCGGCCACCCGGTCCGCGCCGCTCAAACGAAAACGCCTGCGCATCGCGATGCGCAGGCGTTTTATTATCGACGGGCGCTTTTCACAGCGCCCGTTTTCTTTGGGTTTGCCGCCAGGCGGCTTACATGCCCGCCATGCACATGTACTTGACGACAACGTAGTCGTCCACGCCATAGTGCGAGCCTTCGCGGCCGAGGCCCGACTGCTTCACGCCGCCGAACGGCGCCACTTCGTTCGAGATCAGGCCGGTGTTGATGCCCACCATGCCGTATTCGAGCGCTTCCGCCACACGCCACACGCGGCCGATGTCGCGGCTGTAGAAGTAGGCGGCGAGACCGAACTCGGTATCGTTCGCCATCCTGATCACTTCCTCGTCCGACGAGAAGCGGAACAGCGGCGCGAGCGGGCCGAACGTTTCGTCGCGCGCGACCTTCATCGCGGGCGTGACGTTCGTGAGCACCGTGGGCTCGAAGAAGCCGTGGCCGAGCGCGTGGCGCTTGCCGCCCGTGAGCACTTGCGCGCCCTTTGCGAGCGCGTCCTCGATGTGCGACTCCACCTTCAGCACGGCCGCTTCGTTGATGAGCGGGCCTTGCGTGACGCCGGCTTCGGTGCCGAGGCCAACCTTGAGCTTTTCCACCGCGTCGCGCAGCTTCGCGGCGAAGGTGTCGTAGACGGCGTCGTGCACGTAGAAGCGGTTCGTGCACACGCAGGTCTGGCCACTGTTGCGATACTTCGAGATGATGGCGCCCGCCACTGCGGCGTCGATATCGGCGTCTTCGAAGACGATGAACGGCGCGTTGCCGCCCAGTTCGAGCGAGACCTTCTTGACCGTCGCCGCGCATTGGCTCATCAGCAGGCGGCCCACCGGCGTGGAGCCCGTGAACGAGAGCTTGCGCACGATGGGGCTGCTCGTGAGCTCGCCGCCGATCGCCTTCGGGTCGCCAGTCACGACGCTGAAGATGCCGGCCGGCACGCCCGCGCGCTCGGCCAGCACGGCCAGCGCGAGCGCCGAGAGCGGCGTGGCTTCGGCGGGCTTGAGCACGATCGGGCAGCCTGCGGCGAGCGCGGGGCCAACCTTGCGCGTGATCATCGCGGCGGGGAAGTTCCACGGCGTGATGGCGGCGCACACGCCCACCGGCTCCTTGGTCACGACGATGCGCTTGTCATTGGCGACGGTCGGAATCGTCTCGCCGGAAATGCGCTTGCCTTCTTCGGCGAACCACTCGAGGAACGACGCGGCGTAGCCGATTTCGCCCTTCGCCTCGGCGAGCGGCTTGCCTTGCTCGGTGGTGAGGATGAGCGCGAGGTCGTCGGCGTTCGCCATCATCAGGTCGTGCCACTTGCGCAGAATGACGCTGCGCTCCTTCGCGGTCTTCGCGCGCCAGGCGGGCCATGCCGCGTTCGCGGCGGCAATCGCGCGGCGCGTTTCGGCGGCGCCCATGCGTGGCACGGTGCCGATCAGCGCGCCGCTGGCGGGGTTGGTCACGTCGAGCGTGGCGCCGTCGTCGGCACCTTGCCATTCGCCGTTGATATAGGCCTTGCTTTGCAGCAGCGATGCGTCTTTCAGGTTCATCCTTAAACTCCCGACAGGCTTCGATTCAATTCGATGCAATGAGAACGACAAACGGCACAGCGGCAAACGCCGGTGTGCCGTTTCGGGGATGGCCCGCGCGCGGCGGGCCGGGCTGCCTTGCTAAAGGCGCTGAATGCTTACGCCGGCACGCCCACGGCTTCCTTGATCGACTCTTCGAGGATCGCGAGCGCTTCGTCGAACACGTTGTCCTGGATCGTCAGCGGGAACAGGAAGCGCACGACGTTCGAGTACACGCCGCACACGAGCAGCAGCAGGCCGCGGTTCAGGGCGGCGGCTTGCACGCGCTTGGTGAAGTCGGCGTCGGCCTCGTTCGTGCCCGGCTTGCAGAATTCCACGGCGTTCATCGCGCCGGGGCCGCGCACGTCGGCGATTTGCGGCACTTCGGCCTTCATCGCATTGAGCTTGGCCTTGAGCTTGTCGCCGAGTTTCGTCGCGCGCTCGCAGAGCTTTTCTTCCTCGATGATCTCGATCACCGCGTGCGCCGAAGCCACGGCCAGCGGGTTGCCCGCATACGTGCCGCCGAGGCCGCCAGGCGCTGCCGCGTCCATCACCTCCGCGCGGCCCACCACGCCCGACAGCGGCATGCCGCCGGCGAGGCTCTTGGCGATCGTCATGAGGTCAGGCGTGACGTCGTAGTGTTCCATCGCGAACAGCTTGCCGGTGCGCGCGAAGCCCGTCTGCACTTCGTCGGCGATCAGCAGGATGCCATGCGTGTCGCAGATCTTGCGCAGGCCGCGCACGAAGTCGGCGGGTGCCTGGTAGAAGCCGCCTTCGCCCTGGACCGGTTCGAAGATGATCGCGGCCACGCGCTTCGGATCGATGTCGGCCTTGAACAGCATCTCGATGTGCTTGAGCGAATCAGCCGTGCTGATGCCGTGCACCGAGTTGGGGTACGGGGCGTGGTAGACGTCGGCCGGGAACGGGCCGAACGCGAGCTTGTACGGCGCGACCTTGCCCGTGAGCGCCATGCCCATCAGCGTGCGGCCGTGGAAGCCGCCCGCGAAGGCGATCACGCCCGGACGGCCGGTGTGGGCGCGGGCGATCTTGACGGCGTTCTCGACGGCTTCGGCGCCGGTCGTGAAGAACGCGGCCTTCTTGGCGAAGCTGCCCGGCGCGCGCTGGGCCACTTTCTCGGCCAGCGAGACATACGACTCATAGGGGACGATCTGGTAGGCGGTGTGCGTGAAGTGGTCGAGCTGCGCCTTGATGGCAGCGACGATCTTCGGATGACGGTGGCCCGTGTTGCACACGGCGATGCCGGCCGCGAAGTCGATGAAACGGCGGCCTTCGACGTCCCACAGCTCCGCGTTCTCGGCGCGCTCGGCGTAGAAGTCGCACATCACACCCACGCCGCGCGGGGTAATGGCGTTCTTGCGGTTCTGCAGATCGGCGTTCTTGCTCACGTTCGTCTCCTTCGAAAACGGTGTTGGTTGCTGGTTTGGCCGGCGGATCGGCCTGCGGTCCGCATTCAGTCCATGTCGCGACTATACTCACGTTTGGCTCTAAAATTCAGAGCCATTCAGCGCAATCTTTAGGAGCCAATTTCGATGCGAGCGAGTGTCCTGTCCGACTGGCTGGCCCAGCGGATCGAGCGCGGCAGCGGCCAGCCGGTCTACCGGCAACTGCACCGGCTGCTGCAGCAGGCGATCCTCTCGCGCGAGCTGCCCGCGGGCGCGCGGGTGCCTTCGTCGCGGTTGCTGGCGGCGGAACTGGGCATCGCGCGCAATACCGTCACGCAGGTGTACGAGCAACTCGTGCTCGAAGGCTACGTGACTTCGGCCACGGGGCGCGGCACCTACGTGGCCGATACTTCGCCCGACGAGATCGTCGGCGCGGCGGAAATTGGCTCCCTGCGAACGGCAAAAAACGAGCTTGAGTTTGGATCCGCACCCAATTCGATGGCGGAGCGTGGGGCGGAAGGCACGGGTTCAATCGCAACTAACAGCCAAGACGGGCGCACCCTGCCAGGCGCCGATAATGCGCCGCCAATCGCGGCGATGCCCACGATGTCCGCGATACCCACGACATCGGCCAATCTGGACTCCCATCCGGACTCCCGCCAGACGGATGCCGTGCAGGCGCAGGCGCGGCCCGCATCCACCCAGGCGCAGCGCATGGCGGCCCACGCGCTTTCCACGCGCGGCGCGCGCCTGATCGCGGGCGCGGGCGTCTCGAAGCGCCAGGGCGGCGCGTTCATGCCGGGGGTGCCCGACGTCTCGCGCTTTCCGGCGCGCGTGTGGACGCGCCTGCACAACAAGTACTGGCGCAGCTTGCGCCCCGATCTGCTGACCTACGCGCCGGGCGGCGGCCTGGCGCTCCTGCGCCACGTGCTCGCCGACTATCTGCGCACCTCGCGCTCGGTGCGCTGCTCGCCCGAGCAGATCATCATCACGACGGGCATCCACCAGTCGGTGGACCTGGCCGCGCGTCTGCTCTCCGACCCCGGCGACACCATCTGGACCGAAGACCCGTGCTACTGGGGCGTGCGCAGCGTGATGCAGGTCTCGGGCCTCAAGCCACGCCCGATCGCCGTGGACAGCGAGGGCATCAATCCGTCGCCCGACGATTTCGCGGCCGCGCCGCCGAAGCTCATTCTCGTCACACCCTCGCACCAGTACCCGCTCGGCATGGTGATGAGCCTCGCGCGCCGCCGCATGCTGCTCGAGTACGCGCGCCAGCACCAGTGCTGGATCATCGAGGACGATTACGACAGCGAGTTCCGCTACGGCAGCCGGCCGCTTGCGTCGCTGCAGGGGCTCGACACGGCGGGGCAGGTGATTTACGTGGGCAGCTTTGGCAAGACGCTGTTTCCGGGGCTGCGCGTGGGCTATCTCGTCGCGCCGGAACCGCTCGCCGAAAGCTTCGCGACCGCGAGCGCCGAGCTCTATCGCGAGGGCCAGCTCCTGCAGCAGGCGGTGCTGGCGGAGTTCATCGCGGAAGGGCATTTCACTTCGCACATCCGCAAGATGCGCGCGCTCTACGGGCAGCGGCGCCAGGTGTTGCTCGATGCGCTCGCGCGCCGTTACGGCGACGCGCTGCCCGCGATGGGCGGTGACGCGGGCTTGCACGTGGTCATGCAGCTACCCGAAGGCAGCGACGACCGCGCGGTGGCCGAGGCCGCGCTCGCGCGCAATATCGTCGTGCGGCCGCTGTCGGGTTACTACTCGGCGCGCGAGCGCGCGGCTTCGGGATTGTTGATTGGTTACGCGTGCGTGCCCGACGAGGAGATCGCGCCGGCGTTCGAGACGCTCGCCGAGGCTATCGATGCGAGCTTGCCGGTGTTTGCCTGAAATGTTCGCGCTGTTGGAGGGCATTGGCTCAATGCGGCCCCCTCACATCCGAATCAACACCGCCCCGCACGTCACGAGCACACACGCCACCACGCGGCGCGCGGTGAGTTTTTCCCGCATGAAAAGCCAGCCGATCAACACGGCGAAGATCGACGACATTTCGCGCAGCGCCGACACCATCGCGATCGGCAGATAACGGAACGCCTCGATCACGAGGCAATACGCGCTGAGCGCGAGCACGCCCGCGAGCATGCCGCGCACCGCGTTGGCCTTCGAGACGAACATCTGCGCCGCGCCGCCGCGCAGCTTGCAGACCACGATGAACTGCGGAACATTCCAGAGCAGATACACCCACATGATGTAGCTGAGCGGATTGCCGGCGAGGCGGGCGCCGAGGCCGTCGACGATCGAATAGGTCGCGATGAAAAAGCCCGTCACCAGCGCCCAGGGCACGCTTTCGCCCGAAAAGCGCATGCCGCGCCGGAACGCGAGCGACATGATGCCGAGCGAGACGAGCACCACGCCTGTAGCGGCGAGCACGTGCAGTTCCTCGTGCACGAACACCAGTGCGCCCACGAATACGAGCAGCGGTGAGAGACCGCGCGCGATGGGGTAGATCTGTCCGAAGTCACCGCTGCGGTAGGCGCGGATCAGCGCGAAGCAGTACGCGAATTCGAGCAGCGCCGAAGCCGCGATATACGGCCAGCTCGCGGGGGCGGGCAGCGGCAGCACGCACACGCCAACGGCGCTCACGAGCACGTAAGGCACCGAGAACATGCCGAGCAGCCAGACGCGGTCGCCCGAGAGGTGGAGAAAGGCGTTCCAGCTCGCGTGCATGAGCGCCGAAAGCAGGACTAGCAGAACCACGAAGCTTGCCATCGAGCGAGCGCAATGAGATGGGGAAAGAGGAAGTTGCAGCCGCAAGCAGCCGATTATTCCAGCGAATGCGCGGCAGCGCCAGAACGGCGAGGGCGGGGGTACGACGAAAGCGCACGAAGAAGCGTATACGAAGAAGCGCGCACGAAAAAAAGCGCGAGCCGCGCGGCGCTTGCCATGCGGCCCGCGCTTCGCTTCGCGGCTCGGCGGCGGGGCGGGAATGTCGCGGCGGTATCAGATCACGCGCGCGCGCAGTTTCGCCGAGACGAGGTCGATCACCGTCACCACGGCGATCACCATGAGCAGCACCGCGCTCGTTTGCGCGTAGTCGAACGAGCGGATTTCCTCGTAGAGCACGACGCCAATGCCGCCCGCGCCCACCATGCCCACCACCATCGCCGAGCGCACGTTCGATTCGAACCGGTAGAGCGCGTACGAGATCCACAGTGGCATGACCTGGGGCAGCACGCCGTAGATGATCTCGTCGAGCGGCGTGGCGCCGGTCGCGCGCACGCCCTCGGCGGGGCGCGGGTCGATGGCTTCGACGGCTTCCGCGAACAGCTTGGCGAGCACGCCCGTCGTGTGGACCCAGAGCGCCAGCACGCCCGCGAACGGCCCGAGTCCCACCGCGACGATGAAGAGCATCGCGAACACCATTTCGTTGATGGCGCGGCACGCGTCCATCAGGCGGCGCACCGGATGCAGCAGCCAGCGCGGCGCGAGATTGTGCGAGGACATCAGACCGAACGGCACCGCGCAGACGATGGCGAGCGCCGTGCCCCAGAGCGCCACGGCCACCGTCACCCACATTTCGTGGACATAGGTGCGCCATTCGGTGAAGTCGGGCGGGAAGAAGCCGCGCGCGAAGGTGCCCATGTTCTGCGAGTCGGCGAACAGTTCGAGCGGGCGCATGTCCGCGCCGCGCCAGGCCGCGCCCAGCAGCGCGAACACCACCGCCCACATGACGAGCGAGGACCAGCTGCGCTTGCCCGTCGCCGCGCTCGCGTGGCTTGCGAGCGGCGCCGGTTGGGTCGACTGGGGCGACTGAGGCGACTGGGCCGGCTCGGCGAGAGACGGCTGCGCGAGCCGCGAGGCGTCGAAGTCCATCGTGCCCATTACTGCTTCGCGGCGTTCGTGAGCGCGCCGATCTTCGCGTCGATGGCCGCAATCTGGCTCTTGCGGTCCTCATCGGAGAGATGCGTGTCGGCGGCGATCTTTTCTTTCTGCCGGAACAGCGCGACCTGGCGGATCGGCACCAGTTGAGCGTCGGAGGCGGGCGCGAAACCGGCATAGCCCGTGATGTCGGCCATGATCTTCTTCTCGTTCGGGTCGGTCTTGGCGTAGTGATAGAAGAAGTCGCGCAGCTTCTGTTTGGTCGCTTCAGGCAGGTCCTTGCGCCACACGAGCGGATCGGACGGGATCAGCGGCGAGGTCCACAGCACGCGCACCTGCGCGTAGCGGTCCGGGTGCTTCTGCTGGAGCGTGGCGAGCTCGATGGTGTTATTGGTTGCGATGTCCACCTTGTTGTTGACCACGGCAAGCAGGTTCGCTTCGTGGCTCGAGGGCAGCACGGTCTTGAACGTCGTGGCGTTCACCGAAATGCCGCGCTGCGCGAACAGGTAGTAGCCGGGGATCAGCGTGCCCGAGGTGGAGTTCGGGTCGCCCCAGCCGAGCGTGAGGTCCTTCGTATTCTTGAAGACGTCGTCGAGCGTCTTCACGCGGCTGTTGACGTTGGTGATGAGCACCGATTTGTAGCCGGCGTCGCCGTTCGCGTAGAGCACTTTCGCGAAGATTTCGCCGTTCGAGCGGTCCACGGCTTCCATGGCCGAGGCGTTGCCGAAGTAGCCGATCTGCACCTTGTTGAAGCGCATGGCTTCGATGATGCCTGCGTAGTCGGTGGCGAAGAACGCCTTCACGTGCAGGCCGGTCTGGCGGTTCATGTCGTCGATGAACGGCTGCCAGCGCTGCTTGAGCACCGCCGACGAGTCGGTGGAGATGATGCCGAAGCTGATGTCTTGCGCGTGAGCGGCCGTGGCGCCGAGCGAGGTGAACGCGATGGCGCCGGCGGCGCACCAGGAGAGCATGGAGCGGAGCAGTTTCATGGGGGAGGCGGGTTCCGTGTGGAGTGAGAGCGTTGGCGTGACGGGGCCGTTTCAGGCTGCTTTGGGTTGCGCGCCGAAGCGCTGCGCGGCCGCGTGAGCGGCATCGGCATCGGCTTCGAACAATTCGCGCGCGGCGCTGCCGTAAAGCTGTTGCAGCAGGGCGGGCGTGAGCGCGGCGGACGGGCCGTCGTAGACCACGCGGCCGTCGCGCAGCGCGACCGTGCGCGGGCAGTACTGCATGGCGACATCGACCTGATGCAGCGACACGACCACTGTGAGCCCGTGATCGCGGTTGAGCATGCGCAGCATGTCCATCACGCGGCGCGACGACTCGGGGTCGAGCGAGGCAATGGGCTCGTCGGCGAGAATCAGGCGCGCGCGCTGCACGAGCGCTCGGGCGAGCGCGGCGCGCTGCTGCTGGCCGCCCGAGAGATTCGCGGCGCGCTCGCCGGCTTTCTCGCCGATGCCCACTTCAGCGAGCGCCGCCGCCGAGAGCTCGCGCTCGCTGCGCGGAAAGCATCCGGTGAGACGGCGCCACAGCGGCAGGCGCGCAAGCGCGCCAATCAGCACGTTGGTTTCCACCGTGAGCCGGTGCACGAGATTGAACTGCTGAAACACGAAGGCGACGTCGCGGCGGATGCGGCGCACTTCGCGCACGATGCGGCCGTTTTGCTGAATCGGCCGGCCAAGTATTTCGATCTGCGAAGGTTGTGGATCGGCGGCCACGAAGCCGGCGATATGGCGCAGCAGCGTCGACTTGCCCGATCCCGATGCGCCGATCAGCGCAACCATTTCGCCGGTGCTCACGCGCAGATTGATTTCATCGAGCGCCTTGCGGCCAGCAGCGCCGGCTGAGGCGCTGCCGCCAAAGGTTTTCGAGAGTCGTTCGATACGGATTGCGTCCATCCCTGCGTTCGTCCTGGCGTCCATTGCTGTTCGTCACGTGGATCGGGCGCGCGGCCGCGAATCCTTGATTGCGTCGGGGACATTCTAGGAAGCGACTATGACGGTTGAGTGAAGGCATCGCGACGTCTAGACGACTACACATCTTGCGCGACCGCATGCGTTGCTCGAGCGCGAAACATGTCGATAACGTGACAGCGCAAGCGCGCGTGACATCTGTGTGACGTCTCGCACGTGTCACGCGCAACGCACGTCCAACGGGCTATATTGTGGGCAGACGCGCGTGCTGGCCCCGGTTTTTGCATGGCGACTCCACAGGCCCAGGATAGATGCCCGGACTCAGCTTCCTACCCGATAGCTTCGCGGAATACGAGGACCTGAAAACGCTCCTCGACGCGGGCGCGCATTGGTTCGACATCCGTAGCGCGGGCGAGGTCGAAGTGCGCGGGCGCCCGTTCTCACTCTACGTGGCGGCGCTGGGCTCGCGCGATCCGCAGGCGCCCGCGATCGGTTTTTTCGGTGGCATTCACGGGCTCGAGCGCATTGGCTCGCAACTCGTGCTCGATTACATGCGCGCGCTCATCGGCCGCCTCGCGTGGGACGAACTGCTGATGCGCCAGCTCGAATCGGTGCGGCTCGTGATCATGCCGATCGTCAATCCAGGCGGTATGTGGCTCGCCACGCGCGCGAATCCGAACGGCGTGGATCTGATGCGCAATGCGCCGCAGGACGCGGACGAGCACGTGCCATTTCTCGCGGGCGGCCAGCGCGTGGGTTCGTGGCTGCCGTGGTATCGCGGGCATCGCGGCGCGCCGATGGAAGCCGAGGCGGCGGCGCTGCTGAAGGTCGTCGACGAGGAGCTGGCGCACCGGCCGCTCGCGTTCGCGCTCGATTGCCACTCGGGCTACGGCTGGAGCGACAGCATCTGGTTTCCCTACGCGCGCACGCGCCAGTTGATGCGCCACTTGCCCGAGATGTACGTGCTCAAGACGATGTTCGAGCGCGCGCACCCGCATCATGGCTATACATTCGAGCCGCAGAGCCATCAGTATCTGCTGCACGGCGATCTCTGGGATTGCGCGTACGATCGCGCGCCCTCGGCCAGCGTGTTCCTGCCGCTCACGCTCGAACTGGGCTCGTGGCTGTGGATCAAGAAGAATCCGCGCCAGCTCTTTTCCCGCCAGGGCATGTTCAATCCGGTGATGCAGCACCGCACCGCGCGCGTATTGCGCCGTCACGCGAACCTGTTCGAATTTCTCACGCGCGCCGCGTTTTCCTCGTCGCGCTGGCTGCCCCGGGGCGTGGCGCGCCAGCAGGTGCTGCAAAGCGCGATCGGGCACTGGTACCGGAAGCCGGGCTCATGACGGCGTGCTGGATCCTGCTGCGCGGCCTCACGCGCGAGTCGCGCCATTGGGGCGCGTTCGTGCCGATGCTTCAAGCGCGTTGCGGCGCGGTGCTGCCCATCGATCTTCCCGGCAACGGCACGCTCGCACAGATGCGCTCGCCCGCCCATGTCGATGCCTATGTGGACGCCGTGCGGGCCGAGGCGCGGCGCCACGGCGCAGCGCCGCCGCATCGGGTGCTGGCGATGTCGCTGGGGGGCATGGTGGCGTCGGCCTGGGCGCTGCGCTTTCCGGATGAGATCGAGCGGCTCGTGCTCGTCAACACCAGCATGCGGCCCTATAGCCGCGCCGACGAGCGCCTGCGGCCCGCCGCGTGGCCGGCGCTGCTGCGCGCCGCATGGCACTGGCGCGGCGCTGATCATGCCGGCATTGCCGAGACCATGATTCACGAACGCACCTGCGCGCGCCGCGACACGCGTGCCGCCGATCTCGACGCCTGGCGCGCGATTCGCGCGAGCGCGCCTGTGAGCCGCGCCAACGCGCTGCGCCAGTTGCTGGCGGCGGCGCGCTACACGGTGCGCGGCGTGCCGCGCTGCCCGGCGCTCGTGCTGTCCTCGCGCGAGGACCGGCTCGTGAATCCGGTGTGCTCGGCGCGGCTCGCGCGGGCGTGGGGCGCGGCGCACTGCGAACATCCGTGGGCGGGGCACGACCTGCCTCACGATGACCCGCAATGGCTTGCCGATGCGCTCTGCGCGCCCCTTTCCGGCGCGGCCGCCGCGTGCGAGACGCCGGGCGGCACGGCCTGAGGTGCTTGGGGGGCGAGGCGGGCGCGCGAAGCCGGGCCGCACCGCCAGGCCGCACCGCGCCATCGTGCCCGCGGGGTTTGCCCCATAATATGCGGACCGTTTTTCCGGCTTCCTTTGGAACACATTGCTCACATGAACGACAACGACCGCCTCGCGCCCCCGTCCGCCGCGCCGGCTGCTCCGGCCGCGCCGCGCCTCACGAGCCTTTCGCACGGCGGCGGCTGCGGCTGCAAGATCGCGCCCGGCGTGCTTTCCGCGCTACTCGCGCGCAGCACGCCGCTCACCGCCGCTTTCCCGAACCTGCTGGTCGGCACCGAAACGGCCGACGACGCCGCCGTCTACAAGCTCAACGACGAGCAGGCCATCGTCGCGACCACCGACTTCTTCATGCCGATCGTGGACGACCCCTACGACTTCGGCCGCATCGCCGCCACCAACGCGCTTTCGGACGTCTACGCGATGGGTGGCAAGCCGATTCTCGCGCTCGCGCTAGTGGGCATGCCGATCAACGTGCTGCCGCACGAGGTGATCGCACAGGTGCTGCGCGGCGGCGAGGACGTTTGCGCGGCGGCCGGCATCCCGGTGGCGGGCGGTCATTCGATCGACTCGGTCGAGCCGATCTATGGCCTCGCCGCGCTCGGCGTGGTGCACCCCGAGCGCGTGAAGCGCAACGCCTCGGCGCGTGCGGGCGACGTGCTGGTGCTCGGCAAGCCGCTGGGCGTGGGCGTGCTGTCGGCCGCGCTCAAGAAGGATCTGCTCGACGACACCGGCTACCGGGCGATGGTTGCCGCCGCCACGATGCTCAACAAGCCGGGCGCCGAACTCGCGCAACTCGAAGGCGTGCACGCGATGACCGACGTGACGGGCTTCGGGCTGCTGGGCCACACGCTCGAAATCGCGCGCGGAGCGAATCTCACGGCGCGCGTGCGCTATGCCGATCTGCCATGGCTGCCGGGCGTGGAGGCCTTCGTCGCGCAGGGCGTGTTCACGGGCGCCTCGGGCCGTAACTGGGCCTCGTATGGCGAGGGCGTCATGCTCGCTTCACAGTTGCCGGAAAGCGCGCGCACGCTGCTGACCGATCCGCAGACCTCGGGTGGCCTGCTCGTGGCCTGCGCGCCGGAGCAAGTGGATGAGGTGCTCGCGCGCTTTCACGCCGATGGTTTCGCGGATGCGCGCGTGATCGGCGAATTGACGGATGGGCCCGCGCGCGTGGAAGTCGCATGAGCGGAGAGTCGCCGAAGGCCATTATCTACGCGCTCGCAGCGAACACCGGCATCGCGATCTGCAAATACGCGGCGGCGGCGTTCACGGGATCGGGCTCGATGTTCGCGGAGGCCATTCACTCCACGGCCGATTGCGGCAATCAACTGCTGCTGCTGTTCGGGCTGCGTCAGTCGCGCGAGCCGCCCACGCCTTTGCATCCCATGGGCGCGGGCCGTGCCATCAACTTCTATTCGCTGCTCGTGGCGCTGCTGTTGTTCTTCGTGGGCGGCGCGTTTTCGGTGTACGAAGGCGTTCACCGGCTGATCGCGCGCGAGCCGCTGCAATACGCGTTTGTGGCGCTCGGCGTGCTGGGTATTTCCGTGGTGCTCGAAGCGTTCTCGCTTTACGGCGCGTTGCGCGAAATTCGCAAGGGTGCCCCCACGAAATCACTGTGGCGCTGGGCGCGTGAAACGCGCGACTCCGATCTGCTCGTGGTGGCCGGCGAGGATATCGCCGCGCTCGCGGGCCTCGCCATTGCGTTTGCGGCGGTGCTGCTCACGGTCATCACCGGCAATCCGGTCTGGGACGCGTGCGGCTCGATTGGCGTGGGCGTGCTGCTCATGCTGATTTCATGGTTCATCGCGCGCGAAGTGAAGTCGATGATCGTGGGTGAATCGGCCAGCCCGGAAATGCGCCGCGATATCGAGGCGTTTCTGCGCGGGCGCAGCGAGATTCGCGGCATCATCAGCCTGATTACCCTGCAATGGGGTAAGGAAGTGGTGGTGGCGGTGCAGGCGGAGATGATCGATTACGACCACAGCCGCGCGATGGTCGAGGCGATCAACGTCATCGAAGCCGATTTGCAGGCGCACTTTCCCGTGGTGCGCTGGGTGTTCTTCGAACCCGATTTCGCAAAGCGCTAAGAGCACAGCACTTGTTTTACGCGTCCAGGCCCGGCCGTCTTGCGACTGCCGGGCCTTTTTACTTCACCGGCATGTGTCAGTGCCGATACGGCGCCCACACAGGCGTGGTTTCGTTCCAGTCGTCCAGTTCGGAAGGTCGTGGGCTATTCATGATCAGACATCCTTATCAATTTACCGCGTGAATATCATTCGCCGGCGCGAGCGAGGCGCGTAGCGTCGTTGGCGCGGCTTTCCTGCAGCGCGATGCGCTGGGCCTGCGTGCGGCCAATCAGGCTCTGCTCGGGGTAGGTCGTCTTGTTGAGCGAGGGCAGCGTGCCGTTGCGATAAGCCTCGACGATCTCCGCCTTCACTTGCGCACGCGTTTTGGGCGCGTTGTTGTCGATCTGCGGCGCGGCGGCCTGCGCCACGGGTGTCGCTTGCGCGACGGCTTCGGCTTGTGGCGCGGCTTGCGTGCTGGCTTGCAGGCCATACGTGCCCGCGCGGCCGATGCCGCCCGCGAAGGCCGATGCGCTCGCGGCGAGCGTGATGACGAGGGTGGCGCCGAGCGCGGTTGCGAGAGTGCGTTTCATGATCTGCTCCTGTTTTAAGGGCGCCTTGGCGACATGCAATGAATCGATGGCCGTGGCGACAGGTGCAAATGTAGATGTACGGGCTCGCGCGATAAATGTCCCGAAAGCGAAAGCAATTGTCGAAAAACCGGAACAATCGCGAAAACGCCCGCCATCAGGAGCGATCCGATGGCGGGCGTTCTCGCGTTAACGTGGCACGCCTATGCGGCCCAGCCTATGCGGCCCAGCCTATGCGGCCCACTCCGAAATCACCGGCGTCTCGAGTGCGGGCGCCTGCTCGCGCTCTTCCAGCGTGCGCATGGTGCAGGCCTTGTCGAGCGAGGCGCGGCCGGAGAGCAGCGGGCAGCGGTCGAAGACTTCGGCGATCCAGTCGACGAACACGCGCACTTTCGGCGACAGATGGCGGCTGTGCGGGTACACGGCCGAAATCGGCATGGGCAGTGGTTTGAAATCGGGCAGGATCTCGACGAGCGCGCCCGACTTCAGGTGCGGCAGCACCATGTAGCGCGGCCCCTGAATCAGGCCGAAACCTTCGATGCCGCACGTCACGTAGGCGTCCGCGTCGTTCACCGAGACCATGCTCTTGAGCTTGATCTCCACTTCCTTGCCGTCCACGAGGAACGCCCAGTCGATCACGCGCCCCGTGCGCGACGAAAAGTAATTCACGGCGCGATGCTCGGCCAGTTCCTCGAGCGTCTGCGGCGTGCCGTGGCGCTCCAGATACGAGGGCGCTGCGCACGACACGCCTTCGAACAGGCCGATGCGGCGCGCGACCAGCGACGAATCCTGCAGCGCGCCCACCCGCACGACGCAATCCACGCCCTCCTGGAGCAGATCGACCGGGCGGTCGGTCAGGCCCAGTTGCAGGTCGATGTCGGGGTAGCGCCCATGAAATTCGCACAGCGACGGAATCACGATGAGGCGCCCGATCGAGCCGGGCATGTCGATGCGCAGCTTGCCGTGCGGCTTGCGGTTGCGGTCCTGGAAGGTCTGCTCGGTCTCTTCCACGTCGGAGAGAATGCGCACGCAGCGCTCGTAATACGCGGCACCGTCGGGCGTGAGCGAAAGGCGGCGCGTGGTGCGGTGCATGAGGCGCACGCCCAGAAAGGCTTCGAGATTCTGAATGATCGTCGTGACCGAGGCGCGCGGCATGTCGAGCGTCTCGGCTGCGCGCGTGAAGCTATTGGTGTCGACGACGCGGGTGAACACTTGCATGGCCTGAAGGCGGTCCATTACCACTCTCCAAAAGACATCGGACGCACGCCGCGCGGCCCCGCATCAGGTGTGCCTGGACAGGCCAGGGCAGCCGCGCGAATAAAGGGGAAACAGATTGTTCAGGTGCGCCGAATTGTGTTGCCGGATTATAGGCATTTATTTGCAAGTCTGCCGAACCCACAATTCGCACCATTCGATTCTATTCTCGCGCATTGCGCCGCTTCGACATGGATGCATTCAAACGTTCGACGCCGTGGATTTCCGCCAGGTTGTCCACGGAGGCCGATGAACCCGCGCCGGCGCAGACGTCGCCGTCCGCCCGCATTGCGGCGGTTAAACCTGCTGCGGCGCGTCTGGTTGCAGCTCCGGCAGCAAGCCCGGCCCCAGCGGGCAAGGCGCGCGCCCGCTCGCCCATCGACGTGAGCGAAGCGACCATCGCGGGCTACGCACAGGATATCGTGCTGCGCCTGTACCGCCCGCGCGGCGCGAGCCATCTGCCCGTGCTGCTGTATTTCCACGGCGGCGGCTTCGTGCGCGGCACGCTCGACGACGCCGATGCGGCCGCGCGTTTTTTCGCAGAACGCTTACCAGCGCTCGTCGTTTCGGTGGGCTATTCGCTCGCGCCGCGGTTTCCGTTTCCGGCCGCGCCCGAGGATGCGTATCGCGCCGCGCAGTGGGTGCTCGCCCGCGCGCGCGCATTCGGCGGCAGCACGAAGCGCATTGTTGCAGCGGGGCACGACGCGGGCGGCCAGATCGCCAACGTGCTCGCGTTTATCGGGCGCGACCGTGGCGACGTGCGTCTCGCCGCGCAGGCCCTGTTTGCGCCGATGCTCGACCCGAGCCTCACGCGCCTCGGCGACGAAGCTCGGCTGGCTTCGGATATTTCCGCAAGCGAATGCGCGGCCTGTTATCGCGCGTATCTTCCCGAGGCCTCGCAGCGCATGCATCCGTATGCGGCGCCTCTGGAGTCTTCGCGCCTTGCTGGTTTGCCGCCCACGTTCATCGTCACGGCGCAAAACGACGTCCTGCATATCGAAGCGGAGAAGTACGCGTCGCGCCTGATCGAGGCGGGTGTGCGCACGAATGTAGTGCGCTACCCGAGCGTCTCGCACGCGCAGATCGGTGCGCATCCAGAAGCGCTTGCTGAAGCAGTGCGTTTTTTCCGCTGTTGCTTCGAAGCCGGCGCGGCTTTTTAGTGCCGCCGCAGCGTGCCGCAGAACGTATTCATCGAATAACAAGTAATCATCTTTCTGGAGCCTGGCATGTCACTCAACTCGCATTCCCGTAAGCGTATTGTGCTCGCGGTGGCCGCCGTACTCGTCGTCGCGGGATTCGGCTCGCTCGTCGCCATGCGTCTCGATTCACACCCGGCCGTGGCCGCCGAAGCGCCGCCTGCGCCCGAGGTCGATGTTGCCGCCGTGCTCAAGCGCAATGTCACCGACTGGCAGACCTACTCGGGCCGCATGGCCGCCGTCGAGAAAGTGGAGGTGCGCCCGCAGGTCTCGGGCACGATTGTCTCCGTGAATTTCAACGATGGCGCGCTCGTGAAAAAGGGCGACACGCTGTTCGTGATCGATCCGCGCCCGTACCAGGCCGCCGTTGACCAGGCCGCGGCCCAGGTGGCCGCCGCGCAGGCGCGCACCGGCTACGCGCAGAGCGACTGGGCGCGCGCGCAGCGCCTCATTGCCGACAACGCCATTGCGAAGCGCGATTACGACGAGAAGCAGAACGCCGCGCGCGAGGCGAGCGCGAATCTCAAGGCCGCGCAAGCGGCGCTCGAAGCCGCGCAGATCAACCTCGGCTATACGCGCATCGTGGCGCCGGTGTCGGGGCGCGTGTCGCGCGCGGAGATCACGGTGGGCAACGTGGTGTCGGCGGGCGCGAGCGCGCCGCCGCTCACGACGCTCGTCTCGGTCTCGCCCATCTACGCCGAATTCGACGCCGACGAGCAAACCTATCTGGACTACATCAGCCGCATGAAAGTGGGCTCGAAAGTGCCGGTCGAACTGGGGCTCGCGAACGAGACCGGCTATTCGCGCACGGGCACGATCGAGTCGGTGGACAATCGGCTCGACACGTCCTCGGGCACGATTCGCGTGCGCGCGCGCTTCGACAACACCGACGGCGCGCTCGTGCCGGGCCTCTATGCGCGCATCAAGGTGAGCGGCAGCGCGCCACATCCGGCGTTGCTGATCGACGAAGCGGCTATCGGCACGGATCAGGACAAGAAGTTCGTCTATGTCGTGGATGGCACGGGCAAGGTGGCGTATCGCACCGTGCGGATCGGCGGCCAGCAGGGCAATCTGCGCGTGATCCTGGGTGGCCTGCAGGCGGGCGACCGGGTGATCGTGAACGGCACCCAGCGCGTGCGCCCGGGTGAAGCCGTGCGCTCGCATGTGGTGCCGATGAACGGCGACCCGGATGCGGGCGTTGCCAATGCGGCCGGATCCTCGCCGGAGAGTTCCGCGTCAACGACCGCCAGGGCTTCCTGACGCGCTGCACTCGCCGGCCAGGCGAGTGCGATTCCTGCATCCAGTTAGTGATCCGAAATTAAGAGCAACCCATGAACATATCGAAATTCTTCATCGACCGGCCGATCTTCGCGGGCGTGCTGTCCGTGCTGATCCTGCTGGCTGGTGTGATCGCGCTGTTCCAGTTGCCGATCTCCGAGTATCCCGAGGTCGTGCCGCCTTCGGTGGTCGTGCACGCGCAGTATCCCGGCGCGAACCCGAAGGTGATTGCGGAGGCCGTGGCCGCGCCGCTCGAGGAGCAGATCAATGGCGTCGAGAACATGCTGTATATGCAGTCGCAGGCCAATAGCGACGGCAATCTCACGCTCACGGTCACGTTCCGTCTGGGCACCGACCCCGACAAGGCCACGCAACTCGTGCAGAACCGCGTGAACCAGGCGTTGCCGCGTCTGCCCGAGGACGTCCAGCGCCTCGGCATCACGACCATCAAGAGCTCGCCCACGCTCACGATGGTGGTGCACCTGATTTCGCCGAACAACCAGTACGACATGACGTATCTGCGCAACTATGCGCTCCTCAACGTCAAGGACCGACTCTCGAACATCCGTGGCGTGGGCGAGGTGCAACTGTGGGGCTCGGGCGACTACGCCATGCGCATCTGGCTCGATCCGCAGAAGGTGGCGCAGCGCAATCTCACGGCGGAAGACGTGGTGAACGCGATTCGTGAGCAGAACGTGCAGGTGGCGGCCGGCGTGATCGGCGCCTCGCCCAGCGTGCCGGGCACGCCGCTGCAACTGAACGTGAACGCGCGCGGACGCCTGCGCACGGAAGGCGAATTCGGCAACATCATCGTCAAGACCAATCCCGACGGTGGCGTGACGTATTTGCGCGACATCGCGCGCATCGAGCTCGCGGCGTCCGAATATGGCCTGCGTTCGCTGCTCGACAACAAGCCGGCCGTTGCGCTCGCCATCAATCAGGCGCCGGGCGCGAACTCGCTCGCGATCTCCGACCAGGTGCGCGAGGCGATGAAGGAGCTCAAGGCGGACATGCCCGCGGGCGTGGACTACCGCATCGTCTACGACCCCACGCAGTTCGTGCGCTCGAGCATCGAGGCGGTCGTGCACACGCTGCTCGAAGCCATTGCGCTGGTCGTGATCGTGGTGATCGTGTTTCTGCAAACCTGGCGCGCGTCGATCATTCCGCTCATCGCAGTGCCGGTGTCGATCGTGGGGACGTTCTCGCTGCTGCTCGCGTTCGGCTTCTCGATCAATGCCTTGTCGCTGTTCGGCATGGTGCTCGCGATCGGCATCGTGGTGGACGATGCGATCGTGGTGGTGGAGAACGTCGAGCGCAATATCGCCAGTGGGCTTTCCGCGCGCGACGCCACTTACAAGGCCATGCAGGAGGTGAGCGGGCCGATCATCGCGATCGCGCTCACGCTGGTGGCCGTGTTCGTGCCGCTCGCGTTCATGAGCGGCCTCACGGGCCAGTTCTACAAGCAGTTCGCGATGACCATCGCCATTTCCACGGTGATCTCCGCGTTCAACTCGCTCACGCTTTCGCCGGCGCTTTCAGCGCTCTTGCTGCGCGGTCACGGCGAGAAGGAAGACTGGCTCACGCGCGTGATGAATCGCGTGCTGGGCGGCTTCTTCCGGCGCTTCAACAAGGTGTTCCACCGCGGCTCGGAAGACTATGGGCGCGGCGTGAACGGCGTGCTGCGCCACAAGGGCGGAATGCTTGCGGTCTACGCGGTGCTGATCGGCGCGACGGTGCTGATGGCGCGCATCGTGCCGGGCGGTTTCGTGCCAGCGCAGGACAAGGAGTATCTGATTGCATTCGCGCAGTTGCCCAATGGCGCTTCGCTCGACCGCACGGAAAATGTGATCCGCGACATGAGCGCGATCGCGCTCAAGCAGCCGGGCGTGGAAAGCGCGGTGGCATTCCCGGGCCTGTCCGTGAACGGCTTCACCAATAGCTCGAGCGCGGGCATCGTGTTCGTCACGCTCAAGCCGTTCAAGGAGCGCAAGGGCAAGGCACTGGCGGCCGGGGCGATTGCGGGTGCGCTCAACCAGCAGTACGCGAATATCAAGGACTCGTTCATTGCGGTGTTTCCGCCGCCGCCGGTGATGGGCCTCGGCACGCTCGGCGGTTTCAAGATGCAACTGGAGGATCACGGGGCGCTCGGCTACGAGGCGCTCAACCGGGCGACCGAGGACTTCGTGAAGCGCGCGGCCAAGACGCCCGAACTGGGTCCGACCTTCTCGAGCTACCAGATCAACGTGCCGCAACTGAACGTCGATCTCGACCGCACCAAGGCCAAGCAGCTTGGCGTGCCGGTCACGGACGTATTCGAGACCATGCAGATCTATCTGGGCTCGCTCTACGTGAACGACTTCAACCGTTTCGGGCGTGTGTACCAGGTGCGCGTGCAGGCCGATGCGCCGTTCCGCCAGAAGGCCGACGACATCCTGCAACTGAAGACGCGCAACGCCGCGGGCGA
>JAITTX010000553.1 GCA_031286755.1 Paraburkholderia sp. | reverse complement strand
AAGGTGGTGATGCCGGCGATGCCCTCCTGGCGCACCGAGCTGCCGCGCGCGGCGATGTCGAAATAACGGTTGAGGAAACCGGTCGAGCCAACGGCGTCGACGGCCTCGCCCTCGCGAATGGCTGCGGCAGCAACATCTGCCATCGGCTGTGCGTGGGGTTCCATCATGGTGAGTGCCTCCTTTATCAGCGTGCTGAAACGGCCCGCGATTATGGTGCGGGTCCGCCATCAGGTTCGTCTCGTCTGGATTGACTAGGGGTGTCGACGCCAGCCAGGCGCGTCTTGCGGCGCGCTATACCCATTCATTTATTTGACATCTTTTTACAGGGTCGAAGATTAGGCGAACAGGTCCCATGCTCCCATCGCGTAAATCACATTGAGGACATGCCGCGATGCTTATATCGCCGTACTCAGGGCGTGAAGCCCCGCCTGGCCTCGTGTTTACCCCGGGGGAATCCAGCGCCCCGCCCGCCGCGCCGCACGACGCGAAGGCGGCTACGAATGCACTGCGCTCCAACCCCAATAATGCGTCCTCTCCCGCGGCACGAATCCGTGTCCCGGCCGGAATGCGCCACAAATGCGCCCGAACGCCACTGCGACAAGGGTTTTGTCAGCGGATTAACGGCAGTTTGGGCCGGAATGAGGCCCCATGCGGGTTAAACTCTCACGCATCCCGACCCGGTTTTCCCCCTCGCCGCGCGCCACGCGCCGGCCGCTCCTGGAGTTTCTGTTGATGAGAGGCGGTTTCGCACGTCCCGTTATATCCCTTCCACACGCCCTCGCCCTGCTCGTGCTGGTCGCGCTGTCCGGCTGCACTGTGTTCCAGTCGGAGCAAGCGCCCGCGCCCATTGTCGAGGCGACCGTCGGCGTGAACGAGACCGAACCGATCGCGAGCGAACCGGAAGCCGCCTCCGAGCCCGAGGCCGCGAGCGAGCCGGCCGGGACGCCCGAAGCGAAGCCCGCCCCCAGGAAGCCGCGCCCCGCCCCCGTGCGGCGCCGCCGCCCCGCCCCGCCGCCGCCTGCGCCCGCGAGCGCGCCTGCCGCCCCGCCGCCCGCCCCGCTCGTGCAGACGCGCACCATCGATCGCGGCACCTTCCGCACGCTGCTCGACAGCGAAGTGCAAAAGCCCGACGGCAAGGTCGTGGGTCGCGCCGTGGACATGGTGGCGGGCCCCGGCGGCAAGCCGCAGGAAGTGGTGGTGAACCTGCAGGGCTTCATGGGCGTGGGCGACCGCAAGGCCAACTTCCCGTGGAGCGCCGTGCACGTCAACACCCAGCCGAAGGTGCCGGCCATCACGCTCGCGCTCACGCCCGCCCAACTGCAGATTCCCGACCGGCCCAAGCCGGGCGCGCCCCAGCCCGGCACCTCCGAGGCGAGCCCGACGCGCCTGCCGATGCTCGACGCCAACGTCGAGCGCGCCAACGGCGCCAAGGTCGGCCGCGTGGTGGACGTGCTGATCGGCGGCAGCGCCGACCCGCTCGCGGTCGTGCTCGACGTGAGCGGCACGCTGGAGAAACGCCGCACGATCGTGGCCGACTGGTCGGCGCTGCATTTCGTGGCGAAGAACAACGCGCTCGAAGCCCAGCTCGAAATGAGCGACCAGCAGATCGACGCCTCGCCCGCCTATGCGAACGATCAGCCGGTTCGCGCCGTCAGCCCGGCCGCCGCACCAGCGGCTCCCGCAACACCAGCAGCCCCGGCAGCACCCGCAGCCCCCGCAGCTCCCGCGCACGGTGACAAATGACAGGTACGACGCATCCCACGCCCAGTCTGCAAAGCGTGCGCGCGCTCGACTGGCTGAACTTTTTCGTCGCGAACGTGCAAACCGGCTTCGGCCCGTTCATCGCCTCGTATCTCGCCTCGCACAAGTGGACCCAGGGCGAGATCGGCCTGGCCCTCTCGGTGGGCACGATCAGCGCGATGGTGAGCCAGGTGCCGGGCGGCGCGGCCGTGGACGCCCTGCGCAACAAGAAGGCCGCCGCCGCTTGGGCGATCATCGCCATCATTCTCTCGGCGGTGCTGCTCGCCTCCAGCCCGACCGTCGTGCCCGTGATGGCCGCCGAGGTCTTCCACGGCTTCGCGAGCTGCATGCTCGTGCCGGCCATGGCGGCGCTCGCGCTGGCGCTGGTGGGCCGCCAGAACCTGGGCGACCGGCTCGGGCGCAACGCGCGCTGGGCCTCGATCGGCAGCGCGGTCGCGGCGGGCCTGATGGGGCTGTGCGGCGAGTACGTCTCGCCGCGCGCGGTGTTCTGGCTCACGGCGGCGCTCGCGCTGCCGGCGCTGGTTGCGCTCGCCATGATCGAGTACGACAAGCACGCCAATGCGCCCAAGCCGCTGAAAAGCAGCAAGGCCGCGCAAGCGACGCCCGCGGACGATTCGCGCGAAACCATCCTCGATCTGCTGCGCGACAAGCGCATGCTGACCTTCGCGGGCTGCGTGGTGCTGTTTCACCTCTCGAACGCCGCGATGCTGAACCTCGCGGCAGGCGAAGTGACGGCCGGCATGGGCGATAACGTGCAGCTCGTGATTGCGGCGTGCATTATCGTGCCGCAGGCGATCGTCGCGCTGATGTCGCCATGGGTGGGCCGCACGGCGCAGCACTGGGGCCGCCGCCCGGTGCTGATACTCGGCTTTTCGGCCCTGCCGCTGCGCGCGCTGCTGTTCGCCGCGGTGGGCAACCCGTACTTCCTCGTGCCGGTGCAGATGCTCGACGGCCTCTCGGCCGCCGTGTTCGGCGTGATGCTGCCGCTCATCGCCGCCGACGTGGCGGGCGGCAAGGGGCGTTACAACCTGTGCATCGGGCTCTTCGGGCTATCGGCGGGGATAGGCGCCACGCTCTCCACCGCGCTCGCGGGGTTCGTCGCCGATCATTTCGGCAATACCGTGAGCTTTCTCGGCCTCGCCGCGGCCGGCGCGGCAGCGGTGCTGATGGTGTGGCTCGTCATGCCCGAGACGCGCGACGCCCTCGAGGACGAAACCGTCGGCGACAAGACGGCCTGATGGCGGGATGAATGCGCGCCGCGCTGGCCCGGGCACCGGGCCAGCCGCACAAACACCCTTGCCCGCACCCTTGCTCGAGCCGAGGGCGCTGAAACTGCTGATTGAGAGGATAAAAAGACCACAGCCCGCATCGAGCATTCGATGCAGGCTCGAACAGCGGATCTGCCGCTGCAACCCGGGCGCCAGACCGTGCTTACGCGGCGAGCGCCTCGTCGAGACGGGCTGCCACGACGCCGCTGGGGAAGGCATCCAGCTTGCTCGCGAGGATCATGGCGTCGGCATTGGCCGGGCGATGACGACGGTTGGGGCTGGGGCGGAACACCGCGTCGCCACGGCGGATCTTCTCGCCAGTCAACGCGCACACCGCGCTGCGGCGCGCGGTGCAAACCCGCCACAACTGGTCGGAGTAGCGCCCATACGTGGCGTCGCTCCAGCAGACGGTGATGCTCTCCGGATCATGACGCCGGATCAACGTGATGCCTTGAGCATCCCACGAACGCACGGTGGCGCGGCGCCGGTTGGCCGCCTCCGATGCGCTGCGTGTGATGGGTACCGGTTTGCAACTCCTGATGCCATCGGGCTCGCCGTTCGAGCTGATGGGCTCCGAGGCGGCGGACAGAAGATCAATGGTTTGTTGCCATGCGCTGCCGGTATCTAATTTCGTCATAATGCACCTCGTGCACGTGGAAACGATTCAAATATGCCGGTCGAATAAGCACTCTGCCACGTCCGGATTATAGCGTGCGATTCTCGCAAGCCACAGAAAAAACTGAATATTCACACGATAATCCCCACTGCGAGGCAAATGAAGCCATCGGACTTTCAGACGTAATTGTAAGACAGCAAGATTGGTTTCTTTACATTCAATCGCGCGACTTTTTTGCCGATTTGTTGATCTTTAACATTTGCCATCAGGAAAAAACAACCGGATAGCGGCCTCTGCAAGCGGGATAACAAGTCATTAGCAATACTATTGCGCGCCATGCAAAAGCATGCGGCGCACCAGCCCCGGATCGGCCCGAACAGGCGTTGCGCCCATCGCCGGGCGGTATGACCGTGATTTCCTCAATGCCAGAGGTTGCCGCCCGATCAATGAAACGCATGACCGTTCCATGACATATGCATATTGGGACTTCACATCGCGCGGGTCATCCTCAGGCGCGAGGAATTGTCGCACGCGGCATGCGAATTCCTGGAGAACGGGAATTCGAGACTCGCCTCTATTTCATGACGCATTAATCGAAAATGAATTGTGCTTTAGCCGTTTTGTCATGCGCGAATGGGTCATCCCAAATGGGCCAGCGCTAATGCCGCTTCGAATGCACCGAATCGGTGAACCACGAGCAATAGCAACCGCGACATCGGAGCAACCGCGATTCCCACTCGAAATCGGCAATTCAATCGACGTCTAATGTGTGTGCACGAATGGCATGCAAGCCGGCATAAAGCAACGGATTGCGGCGTAGTGCGACGGATTGCGACAGACTGCGACGGACTGCGCGCGCAAGGCTCGGTCACGGCCGGAAAGCGCCGCGCGCGGTCCGGCGAGCGCCGCAGCCGGCGCAGCCGTTGGGCGCGCAACGAATCGATCGGCCAGACCGGGCGCATCAAAGCACACGCACCGAGGCGGCTCAGGCCCCGCGCCCTTGATCGAGGAATTCCGCCGCGCGGCGCTTGAGCATCGCGCCAAAGTCGTCGAGCCAGCCGATCGAGAGGCGCCAGCTTTGCCAATAAAGCTCGACGTCGAGCGTGCGCCCCGGCGTGAGCTCGACGAGTTCGCCGCGCGCGAGGTGCGGCGCGATCATGCGCTCGGGGCACATGCCCCACCCCAGCCCGCTCACGCAGCAGCGCAGAAAGCCCGCCACATGCGGAATCCAGTGCAGCGGCGCGTCCACTTGCGCGCGCGTGATCCGCCGCACGAAACGCTTTTGCAACTGGTCCTTGGGATTGAACTCCACGCACGGCGCGCGGCGCAGCGACTCGCGCCCCACGCCCGCCGCGAAATAGCGCTCGAAAAAAGCCGGCGAGCACACCGCGAGGTAGCGCATGCGCCCGAGGCGCGTCGAGCGGCAGCCCTGCACGGGCTCGGCCTGGGTCGTCACCGCGCCCTGCACGCTGCCGTCGCGCATGCGCTGCGCGGTATGGTCCTGGTCGTCGATCACGAGATCGAGCAGGATGCCGCGTTCGGCACAAAAGCCCGCCACGGCGTCGATGAACCAGGTGCCCACGCTGTCGTCGTTGACCGCCACACGCAGCGTGGGGCGCGCCGCGTCGAGCGCGCCCGCCACCGTGGGCATGCCGCCGCCCAGCTCCGCCTCCAGCAATTGCACGCGCTCGGTGTGGCGGCACAGCAGCGCGCCCGCCGCCGTGGCCACGCAGGGCTGGCCGCGCTTCACGAGCACGGTGCCCACGCGCTCCTCCAGCAGCTTCACGCGCTGCGAGACCGCCGATGGCGTGACGTTGAGCGCGCCGGCCGCGCGGTCGAACGAGCCGTGCCTGATCACGGCGGCGAGCGCGTCGAGCAACGCGTAGTCGAGCATTAGCGTTCCTTAATCCAGTTTAAGAAAATGAGCTTTGCTTAATCGAGCCATGGCGGCAGACTAGCGCCGTTTGCTTGCTCTGTCCAGGCGAGCGCCACCACCGTCCGCCACCGTCCGCCACCGTCCACCAGCGCGAGCGCCGCGGCGCGTGGCGTCACGTTTTGCCTTGTTCCCTCATTCCGGCCCCGCAACGATCATGAACTGGCTCGCTTTTTCTCACGGCGCGGCGCTCTGCGCCTCGCTCATCGTCACCATCGGCGCACAAAACGCTTTCGTGCTGCGCCAGGGCATTCTGCGCTCGCACGTCGGCAAGATCGTGCTGCTGTGCACGCTCTCCGATTTCATCCTGATCGGCGCGGGGGTGGGCGGTGCCTCCGCGCTGGTCGAGCGCTATCCCACCTTCGTGCATCTCGTGCTCTATGTGGGGCTCGCGTGGCTCGTGTGGTTCGGCATCGGCGCGCTGCGGCGCGCGTTCAAGCCCACGCACGCCGTGCTCGAAACGGCGGGCGCTCAGGATGCGCCCACCCAGCGCGCCTGGCCGATCATCCTGATGACGCTCGCGTTCACGTGGCTCAATCCGCACGTCTATCTCGACACGTTCCTGCTGATCGGCACGGCCGGCGCGCGCGAAGCGCAAGGCAGCCGGCTCGCGTTCGCGGTTGGCGCGATGTGCGTGAGCGCGGTGTGGTTCCTCGGGCTCGGTTCCGGCGCGCGCGCGCTCGCCCCGCTGTTCCGGCGCGCCGGCGCGTGGCGCGTGCTCGACGGGGCGATTGGCTCGATGGTGCTCTTCATCGCGTTCGCGCAATTGCGCTGACTTCAGGGCGCGGCGGCCCCGCCTTTCTGCACGCCCGTCTGCGCACCTTTCTGCCCGCCATCATGAATGGCGAGCACCCCGTCGACGAGTTGCGGCGACAGATAATGCGGGCCGTCGAAGATATAGACGCGATAGCCGTGATACATCTGCAGTTGCGGCTCTAGCTCCGCCGCCGTGGCCGCGCGAAAGCCGCCGCCCTGCTTCGGCCTGAACGCCTCCGCGATGATGCGCACGCGCGCCTTGCCCAGACGCGCGGCCAGCACGTCCGCGTACTCGCGCGCCGCGGCCGGGCCGCGCGCATACACGCCGCAACCGTCTTGCAGCATCACGCCCACGTCGTGCGGCAGCCAGCCGTCGAGCCACTTCGCCAGCGCCTCGCCGCCGATATTGCTGTTGTCGTAGACGCTGATCCACAGCGGATGCGGCAGGCGTTCGAGCAAGGGCCCGAGGCGCTTCGCGTCGGTCCAGGTCGGATCGACTTCGACCGGGAAATACCAGCCGGTGATATGCACGGGCGGGCGCACGGCCGCGAGCTTGAGCGAACGCTCCACGAGCTCGTTGACATTGGCGCGCGCCTTCTTTTCGTCCGCGTAGCCCGCGAGGCCGACGATCACGCCGCGCGCCCACGGCTCGTTGGCGATGCGCACCCAGTCCGGCACGCGTGGCGCGGGCAGCCCGGCGCCGGCCATGAAAGCGACGTCGTCGACGGCGATCCACTGCACGAGCAACTCGTTGATGCCCAGCTTGTCCCAGTTGCCGTGCGGATCGAGCTGGTCGTTGCTGAGCTGCCAGACCACGCCTTGGGCGAGCGAGTCGGCGTGGGCCGGCACTTGCAGCGTGCAGCCGGACGCCGCGAACACGCACAGCGACGCGGCGGCGGCGCGCGCGAGAGAGGTCAAACGGGCCGCGCGGGAAACAAAGCGAATCGGCATGGTCGGCTCCTCCCTCACCACGACAGCACGGTGCCGAAGAACACGCCGCCAGCGCGATCGTCGCCGCTCACGCGCCAGCGATATTGCACCGAGACGTCCACATACGAGCGCGGCGCGTTGTAGAAGCTGTCGCGGAACCAGTAGCGCGTGGAGATGCCCACGCCCATGCCCACCGGCGCGCTGTGATTGATGCTCGTGTCGTAGTCCATGCCGATCACGCCATAAGGGAACACGGTGAGCTTCGGGCTGATGCTGTCGAGCCGCCACGTGCGCCCGGCCTCGAGATAGCCGGTGCCGTAGTTCCAGCCGTTGCTCACGTAATGGCCGACCTCGCCGTAGCCTTGCACGGTCCACCACGAGGGCACGTCGAGGCGGCGCTCGGTACCGAAGCCGCCCGAATACGCGAGGCGCACGAGCCAGTCGGAAGGCGCATGCGAGCCAATGGGAATGAGCCGCTCGAACGCGATGATGGCATCGATCGATTCGAACGGCTTGGCGCGCGCGCCCACGGCGCCGATCGTCGTGGAGATGCCGCTGGGCGCGTCGCCCTTCGCGCCGAAGTCCAGATAGCCGCGCGCGTAGAGCTCGAAATTGCGATCGCCGAGCGAGCCGAACGGACGCCAATAGCCTTCGATGCCGGTCTGCCAGTCGTCGTAGACGCCCGGCGCCGAGCCGGTCGCGACGCCCGGCTGCAGGCCCGCGCCGCGATAGTTCAGCGAGGCGGTGAAACCCCAGTTGCGCGTGACGTCCGCGTGCGCGTTGCGCAGGTCCTGCAACTGCAGCAGCGTGGCGGGCGCGGCGCCGTCGGGCGGCGCGGTGCCGTAGTCGATCGCGCGCTCGAAGTAGCGCGCGGCGGCTTCGTCGAAATGCGCTCGGTACGCGCTGTAGCCCACGTCGCCGGTAGCCCGCGGCGGCAACGCGTGCGCCTCGTCCGCCTGGGCGAAATACTCGAAGGCGCGCCGGTCCGCGCCGGCGCGCTGCGCGATATAGGCGGCGGACAGCGGCGGCATGCCGTCGAGCAAGCCCGCGTCGAGCGTCGCGCGCGCCTCGCGCTTCGCGCCGTCCGTGTCGCCGGCCGCCACGAGCGCGTCGATCAGCTCGACGCGATGCTGCGGATCGTCGGGCGCGGCCGCCACCGCCTCGCGCGCATAGCGTGCCGCTGCGGCCGTGTCGCCGCGCTGCGCCGCGATGATGGAAGCGCGATGCGCCGCGAAGCCCGCGTCGGCGGCGTAGACGTCGCAGGCCGTGCCGCTCGCGTCGACGGTGCAGTCGAACACCGGGCGCGCCGCGCTGGCCACGCGCGCGGCCTCGGTTTCGTGCTGTGCCTGCCGTGCCTGCCGTGCCTGCCGTGCCTGTTGCCCCTGCTGCTCCTGCTCCGCCTGCCCGAGCGCTCTGCGCGCCGCGAACCGGCGCGCCGCGATCAGCGCATCGGTGTCGTCGCCCACGGGCTGGAGCGGCGCGAGCAGATCGAGCGCGCGCTGCGGCTGATCCCCGGCCGTCCAGACATCGGCGACGATCACGCGCGCCACGCGGCGATCGCGCTGCGGCGCATCGGCGATGCGCAGCGCCCGCGCGAAATCGTCATCGGCCTGCGCGCTGTGCCCCTGCGCCGCGCGCGCATAGCCGCGCGTCACGTAAAGCATCAGCGCGGGCTGCACCTTCGCGGCCAGCGCGTCGCTCGCCGCCGCGTCGAGCCCGCCCATGTCGTGTTGCACGGCGAGCACGTCGAAGAGTTGCAGACGGTAGCCCACGCGGTCCGGCGCGTAGGCAATCGCCGCGCGCACGTGCGTTGCCGCCGCTGGCAGGTCGCCGCGCTGCAGCGCCGCCTGGGCGGCCGCCGCTTCTTTGGGCGCGAGGCGCGCGCCCAGTTGCAGGCGGCGCGCCCTCAGTTCCGCGCTGCCGCCAAAGCGCCGTTGCGCGTCCTGCGCAAGCTGCAGCGCGGTGTCGTCGTGTCCCGCCGCCGCCGCGGCATCGATCGCCAGCAGCCGCAAGCGCAGCACGTCGGGCCGCAGCGCAATGGCCTGGCTCGCTTCTCGCAGCGCGCGTTCGTAGTCTTTCGCGCCGTAAGCGCGATAGGCATCGCCGGCCAGCACCCAGGCGCGGCCGGTGAGATTGTCGGGCGAGCCCGTGCCCGGCGGCGCGGCCGGCGCGCGCGCGCCGCGCGAGCGCGACGAGCCGGCGGGAGCCAGCGCGGCAACCTGCGCATCGACTTGCTTGCGCCGCGCGACGAGCGAGGCGTCCGGCCCGAGTTGCGCGATCGCGTCCGCCAGCGTGCTGCTCGCGCCGCGCCAGTTGCCCTGCGCCGCCTGCGCATTCGCGAGCAGCAGGCGCAGCGAAGCCACGTCGGGCCGCTGGCGTATCGCCTCGCGCGCATAGCGCTGCGCCGCCGCATAGTCGTGCTTCGCATAGGCGTCGTAGCCCTGCTGCGCGACCCGGTACGCCGCGCCCGCGAGCGGCAGCGGCACCGCACCCGACGGGGCGGTCTCGCCCCACGCGGGCGCCGCGCCCGCGAAACTCGCCAGGCCGGCGAGGCCCGTGCACACCGCCGCCACCGAGGTCATCGACGCCATCGCGGCCCATGCCGCGCAACGCTCGCGCATCGCCAGCCGCTCCAGATTCCGCTTCGTCATCTTCGTCATGATGCCGATGCCACCCCGGCGCGCCTGCGCGCCTGCTCGGCAATCGCCGCCGCCAGTGCCTCCGGCGTGATGACGCCCTGCTTGACCATGTAATCGCCGATGCGTCCGTGCTCGTTCGGGTGATAACGCTGCAGCGCCGCTTCGAACGCCGCGCGCTTCACCGCGCCCTGCTCGATGAGCAAATCGCCGAGCAGCGGCACATACCCCGCGCGCTTTTCGCTCGCGTGGGGGACCGGCTGGCCCGCTTGTTCGTTGGCTGATTCGTTGGCTGGTTCGTTGTCCTGCTCGCCGTCTCGCGCGCCCTGCGCCAGTGGCGCTTGCTGCGCGACGCCCGGCGCACCGCGCAACAAACGCATGCCCTCGACGATCTCGCTTTCGCGCGCGATGCGCTGCACGACTGGCAGCGCCGAGCGCGCCCGCAACGCCGCGAGCGCCCCGGTGCCGAGCGGGCTCGCGCACAGCACGATGGCGTGGCCCGCGCCGTCGTCGCCTTGCGGCAGCACGCGGTAGCGCACCGCGAGTTCGAGCGGCAGATCCTGGGCGTGGCGCGCGAGCCGCTCGCGGTCCAGCGGCGCGCGCGGCAGATCGGCCTGGAACGCGATCGCCTCGGCCAGCGTTTCCTCGTCGAGCCAGCCGTGCGCCATCAGCACGCGGCCGAGCGGCGCCTCCTGCGCCTGCCCTGCCGTGAGCGCCGCTTCGAGCTGCTCCGGCGCGATCGCCTGCCACGAGACCAGCAGTTCTCCCAGCCGCTGACGCCGGTCCTTGAAGCCATCCGACGAGGGGAAGTCGTGCATCGTCTTGTCCCACACGAGCCGCTTGCCGGTGACGAGATAGCCGAGGTACATCTTCCACGCGCGCGACACGGCCATGAAGTTCACGAAGTTGCCGATCACCATGCGCGGTATCGAAAGCAGGCCGTGCTCCCAGCCGTAGAGCCGCGAGACGAAGTACACGCGCTGCACCGTGCGCATGAGCAAGGCAATGCCGTTGGCCCACAGCACCATGACGAGAAAGCGCGAGTTGGAGAACGGCGAGGCGATCAGATCGGGTTTGATGCCTAGCAGGTCCGCATAGGTGAAAAGCAGGAACTGGATGAGCAGCACGTAGGCGAGGATGCCCACGAACGCCGTGACCGTGCCCTTGCGGTCGCGCGCGAGCAGATAGCGGTTGGCGAGCGAGCCCACCCAGCCCACCTGCTCCCAGCCCTGCAAGCCGATGCCGAGCGTCCAGCGGGCGCGCTGACGATAAGCGGTGCGAAACGTATCCGGGAAGTATTCGCGCACGCACAGCGGCATGGTGAGCGTGAACTCGCGCACGGGGCCGAGGCCGAACCACGTCTTGCGGCGCGTGGCGAACTGCACCGGAAAGCGCGCGAAGATCGAATGCATGCCCATGCGGCCGAGGCGCTCGCCCACGTCGTAGTCTTCGGTGAGGGTCTCGGTGTTGAAGGGCTGGTTGTGCGTCTCTTTCGCGAGCCCCACGAGCGCGCGCCGCGAAAAGCAGGTGCCGACGCCCGCCGAGGGCACCGTGCCCGCAAGGCTCTCGCGCACCACGAGATCCTTCGCGTGCCACTCCGCGAACTCATCCATATAGGTGCCGGCCACGAGTTCGTACCACTCGCGCTCGAGCGAAGCCACCGGCAACTGGATCATGTCCTTGCGCGGCAACAGGTAGTTGAAAAAGCGCAGCTCCAGCGGATGCAGCACGTCCTCGCTGTCGTGCAGGATCACGCCCGCGAACTCGATGCCCGCCTCCTCCTCCATGCGAAAGATCGCCTGCACGATCCAGTTCAGGCAATCGGCCTTGCAGGTGGGGCCGTCGTGCGGCACCTCCACGCGATGCAACTGCTTGTAGCGCCGCCGCATGCGTTCCACTTCGGCGATGGTGGCCGCGTCGTTCGGGTAAGTGCCGGCGAAGATCACATAGTTGCGGTAGTCGAGCACCTTCACCGCGTTCTCGACCATGGCCGCAATGACGTCCTCCTCGCGCCAGGCCGGCACCATGATCGCGAGCCACTGCTGCTCGCGCTCGTAGAGCTGTTCGGCGCGCAGCGGCTGATGGCGGCGCTCGACGGTGAAGTAGCGGATGGTCCTGCGCACCCAGTACCACGCGTCGATGAACAGGTCGTCGATGCTCGAAAGCAGGATGACGACCGCCACGGCCGCCGCCAGGTACTCCATGCCCTGGTAGTAGCGGCCCGCCAGATAGTCCAGCCACCAGTCGATCGTGTTCCAGCTCACGCTCAGCCCTGCTTGTTAGCCCTGCTTGTTATCGGGGTTGTCGGGGTTATCGGGGTTGTCGGCGTTATCCGCGCTACCGTCATGGGCCGCCGCCTGCGCCTTCGCCGCCTCGGCCGCAGCCGCCGCCGAGCGCGCTCTGGCCCGCTTGCGCGCGTAGCCCGCGCCCACGATCAACAGCAGCAGCACCGCGAGCGAGATGGTGGGCACGCCCCAGCCGGCCCAGTGGCGCGCGAGCCACGCGCGCTGGTCGTCCACGGGCGGCACGCCGCCCGCGTACTGGGTGTCGAACTGCTTGAGCACGCCCGAGCCGTCCACGATCGCCACGTCGCCCTGCAGGTATTGCAGGCTCGCGGGCAGCACGGGCGGCGTGCCCACGCTGCGATAAAGCACGCCCGGCGTGCTGCCCGAGCGCACCACCTCGATCACGCCGAGCTTCGCGAGCCCCGATACGTCCATCAGCGTCGCGCCGCCGCGCCCCTTGAGCGTCATGCGGCCATTCGCGAAGCTCGCGTGGCCGTCCTGCTTGTCGAGCGCGACGTCGGCGGCGAGGAACGGCCCGGCCGGTTGCGCGACCTGGCCGTCGGCCACGGCTTGCAGCGTCGCGCGCGTGGGCGACACGCCCGCCGCGTTGGCGAGGCGCGCGAGCCGCGGCAGGCTCGCCAGCGGATCGGCGAGATACGACTGCGGCACGAGCACGGTGGCCTCGCGCGAGAAGCGCACGATCATGCCCGTGAAGTTCTCGGCGAGCGGCCCCTGGCCGAGCACCAGATGGCTGCCCGGCAGCACCGCCACGGGATAGCCTTCCTCGCGCGGGCGGCAGCCGCTCGCGCCTGGCTGGCGCTGGAACAGCACGCGCAGCGTGTTGGTGGTGCCGAGCGCGTAGGCCGGAATGTCCGCGCTCACGCGCTGCGGGCGGCCATCCGTGTCGAGCAGCTTCGCGCCGATCAGCACGCCGTTGAAGAACACCGATGCGGTCTGGCCGTTGCCCTCGGCCGCGGGCGCCGCCGCGAGATCGAGCTCCACGCGGCGCGGAATCTCGCCGTTGCCCGACACCGCCGCCAGATCGAAATTCGCCTCCCAGGCGGCGCTCGTCAGCACGTTCAGGGTCCTGGGCGTGCCGCCGACGAGCGAGAGCGCGAGCTGGTCGGTGCTGCCGCCCGCGCTGCGGTTGGGCGACGGCGCGAGCTCGTGCACCACCAGCCGGTTCGAGACGTCGACGGCGCTCCACACGCGCGAGAGCGCGCTCACGCCCAGGTCGTCGCCCACCACGACCGTCGGCAGGCCGCCGGGATGCGCGAGCGCGACCTCGCCCCTGGCGGGCGGCGCGGCGGGCGTCGCGAAGAGCGGCCCGCCCGCGCGCTTGCGCCACGCGTCGAACGCGTTGGCGGCCTCCGGGGACACGCCCTGCACCTGCGCGCGCAACGCGTCGAGCGCTTCGCTCGCGCGTGCGCGCAGCGCGGCGTCGTCCACCACCACGTTCGGCGCGAAGGCGCCCTCGGGCGCGAGCGCGATGAGCGCGCCCAGCTCCGCGGCGTTGGCGATTTTGTGGTCGCCGCCCGCGGCGAGCGCCGCGAACGCGGGCACCGCCTGCAATGCCGCGCTCATCTGCACGCTGCCCAGATGCACCGTGTCGCCCACGGCGGGCATGATCTGCGTGACCGGGTTCGCGCCGCCGCGCATGAGCAGCGCTTCGAGGCGCCACGCCACGTCGTAGGCCGCGGCGTCGAGCTTCGCGCCGCTCACCATGACCACCGGTTTCGGCGGCAGCGCGCTCCATGCGGTGCGCACGTCGTTGATCGATGCGGCGTCGAACTGATAGGTGAGGCGCGTCGTGGGCGCCACACGCCAGAGATTGCCGATGGCCGTCTGGTCCGTGCAATACGCGTCGTTGAGCACCGAGGACCATTGCAGCCCGAGACGCAGGAAGCCCGATGGACGCGCGGCGCCATCCACGCCGATGCTGAGCGAGCCGTCGCCTTGCGCCTCGGTCAGGTTGCGCGCCTGTACGGGGGTGCCGTCGAGCGAGAGCACGAAGGTCGTGCGCCCGCCGTTGCCGCGCAAATAGCTGGCGTCGAGTTGCAGCGTCGCGTTCTGGATCGGCAGGCCCACCGGCACCGGCAGGTAGAGCTCCTGCGCGGCATCGGGCGCGCGCAGCACGACCGGCTCGCGCACGCCGAGATCGGCGAGCGAGACGGTGCGCGACTCCACGCGGCCCGCGCCGAGCTGCGCGAACGCGCCGGCGAGGTCCGCTGGCGCGGCCTGCGCGGCGGTGCTCGATACCGCCAATGCGCCAACGCCGAGCGCGCCCAGCGCGCCGCGGGCCACGCGCAGCGCCGTTGCAGCGCCCTTGCCGGACGCGCGGCGAGCGCTCGCTGCCCCCTCGGGATCAGCCCTGTCGTGGCCCCGATGCAAGGTCGAATTCGATTTCACGTCATGCCTCTTGTTGTGAACGTCATGCGCGCACGCGCGCCCTGTTCTTCTCTGGCGGGGGCTTGCCCCCTCGCGCGTTGCCTCTTGCTGCTTGCCGGCGCCAAACAGGTGGCGCCAAACCGGTGGCGCCAGCCAGCAACACGCTCACTGCGCGTCCGGGCGCGCGGCCAGCACCGGATGCACGTAGCCCGGCAGCGCGTGGCTCGCGAACGGCGTGAACGGCTTGCCCACGAGCGAAGCGACGATGCGCTCCGAAGCGTGGCCATCGCCATACGGATTCACGCGGCGCGCGTAGGCGCGGCGCTCCGCCTCGTCGTCGACGAGCTCGAGCACCGCGCTGCGGATCGCCTCGCGGTCGGTGCCGATGAGCTTGACCGTCCCCGCGGCCAGCGCTTCGGGGCGCTCGGTCACGTCGCGCATCACGAGCACCGGCTTGCCGAGCGCGGGGGCTTCCTCCTGCACGCCGCCCGAGTCGGTGAGCACGATGGCCGCGCGCTGCATGAGGCGCACGAACTCGGGGTAGTCGAGCGGATCGGTGAGGTGGACGTTGGGCGCGTTGCCGAGCGTCGCGAGCACCGGGCCGCGCACGTTCGGATTCAGATGCACGGGGTAGACGATCTGCATCTTGCCGGTTTGCGCGAGCGCGGCGAGCGCCGCGCAGATATGCTCGAAGCCCTCGCCGAAGCTTTCGCGGCGGTGGCCCGTGACGAGCAGCAGCGGCCGGCCCGTGCCCTCGGGCTCGAGAAACGGAAACTGGGCGTCGATGCGCGCGCGCATCGCGGCGTCGCTGTCCAGGCGCGCGCACATGAGCCGCAGCGCGTCGATGACCGTATTGCCCGTGACGACGATGTGCCCGGTGAGCGCTTCCGCTTCGAGGTTGGCCTGGGAGCTGGCCGTGGGCGCGAACAGCTGGTCGCTCACCACGTCCACCACGCGCCGGTTCATCTCCTCGGGCCACGGCTCGAACATGTTGCCCGTGCGCAACCCCGCCTCCACGTGCCCCACGGGAATGCGCCGGTGAAACGCGGCGAGCGCGCCCACCATGCTGGTGGCCGTGTCGCCATGCACCAGCACGCGGTCGGGCTGCACCTCGGCGAGCACGTCGTCGAGCCCCGCGAACAGCCGCGAGGCGAGCCCGTTCAGGGACTGGTTGGCGGTCATCGCGCCGAGGTTGTAGTCCGGTGTGATCTCGAACAGGTCGAGCACCTGCTGCAGCATGCTCTGATGCTGGCCCGTCACGCAGACGACGGACTGCACGCCGGGCTCGGCTTCGAGACACTTCACGAGCGGCGCCATCTTGATGGCTTCGGGCCGCGTTCCGAATATCGACAGGATGCGCACGAGCAAGCTTCCGGTTATGACTGGTCATGGCTCGGCGGCAAAACGGTGCCGTTCAATGGGCCGTTTCGCGCGAGCCCCCTTGCGAATCTCGATGGACGACGGCCGCCCATGCGGCATGACCATGCCTTTCGCCCATTCGCGACACTCTACCTTTTTCGGGTGAACAGGCGCCAATAAAGTGTCCGATAACGGCTCGCGCGCGGGCGATCGCGCAACGATCATTCAACACATCGAAATACATCGGCCCATCGTTCAGCGTTTCGCAACGACAAAAGCAACGGCGCAGAGGATGCGCAGCGAACCCCTGTGCAACACCCCTCGCCCCTTACAATGAATGGCGCTCGCACGGCGCGCGCCACTCGGCAGCGCCACGGCATGCTCATGCCGTTCGTACCGGCCGGAATCCCTCTTTAACCGCGGGTCTTTCACTGCGCTTCGCCCATGAACACCAGCCAGGCTTATTCGCGGCCCGCCCGCCTGTTGCAGATTGCCTCGTGGATCGTCGCGATCGTGTTCGCGGGGTTCCTCGACATGCTCGGCGGCCTCGTGATCCGCGATCTCATGTTCGCGCCGCAAGGTGGACCGCCGCGTGTCGAGCAATTCGTGGACAGCGCCGCCACCGCGCCGCTTCAAGCGCAAGCGCGCGATCTGGAGCGCCAGCGCAGCGCGCTCGACGACAAGGCGCAGACCCTGCGCCTTGCGTACGAGCGTGCCAACACCGACTATCGCGACGCCCGGGAAAGCCTGCGCAACTGGGTCGCCACGCGCACGGCCACGGGCGACAATCGCAACGACGTCGAACTGCTCGCGCGCACGCGCAAGCTCGACTTGCTGCAGGCGAGCGCGATCGACTGGCAGCGCCGGCGCGACGCGCTTGCCGACCAGCAGCGCGCGCTCGACGCGCGCAGCGAGCAACTGAACGCCCAGCTCGCCCAGGCGCAGGCCGCCGCCAACGCGCGCTACGCCGCCGCGCAACGGCGCTACGAACTCACCGTGTTCGGCTGGCGCCTCGCGCTCACGCTGCCGGTCCTGCTCGTGGCCGTGTGGCTCTTCGTGCGGCACCGCAAGAGCCGCTACTGGCCGTTCATTTACGGCTTCGGCCTGTTCGCGCTCTGCGCGTTCTTTGTCGAGCTGGTGCCGTATCTGCCCAATTTCGGCGGCTATGTGCGCGTGCTCGTGGGCATCGCGCTCACGGTGTTCGCGGGGCTCTACATGCTGCGCGCGTTCCAGCGCTACGTCGAGCGCAAACGCGCCGAAATGCAGCAAAGCCAGAGCGAGCGCGCCCGCGCCGTGGTCTACGAAAAAGCCATCGGCGCGTACCAGAAGAAGCTGTGTCCCTCTTGCGACAAGCCCTGGCATCTGGGCGGCGACCAGGTCTCGTTCTGCATTCACTGCGGCTTGAGGCTCTTCGAAGTCTGCGCGTGCGGCGCGCGCAATTTCGCCTTCTTCCCGTTCTGCAATCAATGCGGCACGCATGTGACGCACACGGACGAGAAGCGGGCCGGCGCGGAGCCTGTCGCTTCCACCGCACAGCCGCTGCCGGGTTCGTCAGCGGATTCCGCGCAGCGATGACAAAATTGCCTCGCAGTGACCGAACAACAAGACCAACGCTACAAGCCTAATCTGGAGATGCCTTCAGATGGACGATCAGGTACTCGACGCCTTCGACACGGCGCAATTGATCCCTGATTTCAATGCTCCGCAACTGCCGGGCGCGCGCCCCGACCGGGCGATGCTCGAAGCCGCCGAACACAACACGCGCCACTGGACCAGCACCGAGCCCGGCCCGCTCGCGCCGGGCTCCGATGCGCACCGCCGCGAGACCTGCCGCATGTTTCGCGAGACCTTCAACCCGTACCGGCCCTCCGTGCTCGACTGGCCCGCGCTCGATGCCGCCACGCTCAAGCGCATCGTGGAACTGCCGATCTGGGACATCGCGGTGCAGACCGAAGGCAAGGCGCGCCTGCGCATGGCGGCCTATGCCGCGACGGTGGACGACGCCGATATGCGCGCCGTGCTGGCGCTCAACGCCTGGGAAGAAAACCGCCATAAGGAAGTGCTCTCGCGCATGGTGCGGGCCTATGGCATCGCGCTCGCGAGCGAGCCGCCCTACGTGTTTCCGAAGGACGCCGAATGGGCCTATCTCGTGACGGGCTACAGCGAATGCGTGGACAGCTTCTTTGCCTTCGGCCTGTTCGAAGTCGCGAAGCGCTCGGGGCTGTTTCCGCCCGAGCTCATCGACACGTTCGAGCCGGTGATGCAGGAAGAATGCCGTCATATCCTGCTGTTCGCGAACTGGGTGGCGTGGCACCGCGCGCGGCTTTCGTGGTGGCGGCGCATCGGCTTCGAACTGAAAGTGGCGCGCGTGTGGGTATTTCTGGGCTGGGAGCGCATCGGCCTCGCGCGCACGATGGACGCCGAGGGCAACGCGCATCGGCAGGACCACAACTTCACGGTGAACGGGGCGCAGTCGGTCTCGGACGTGGACATCAACGTGCCCGACCTCATGCGCCTGTGCCTGCAGGAAAACGACCGGCGCTTCGCGGGCTACGACACGCGGCTGCAGCGCCCGCGAACCATGCCGATGCTCGTGCGCTTCGCGCTGCGCTTCATGCGCGCGCGGCCCTGCGCGCCGTCCTCGCCGCCCACCTCCTCGACGCAGGAAAACTGATCCTTCGCTGTGTTCGCTACGATCGCGATGACGCAAAAAACGCCGGACAATCCGGCGTTTTTTGTGTTCCGGCGCTCCCGCGCTCAGACCATCCCGAGCACGCGCCGCGCCTTGAGGATCACGGGCATGTCGACCATCTTGCCGTCGACGGCCACCGCCGCCCCGCCGCTGGCCTCCACGGCATCGACCACGCGTTGCGCCCACGCGGTTTGCTCCGCGCTCCACGCATAGGCGCGATGCACGGCGTCGATCTGGCGCGGGTGAATGCACAGCTTCGCGCCGAAGCCGAAGCGTCGCGCACGACGCGCTTCGGCCTCGATCGTGGCGGCGTCGTCGAGTGTCGTCGATACGCCGTCCACGGGCGCGCCGATGCCCGCGAGACGCGAGGCGAGCACGATGCGCGAGCGGAATGCGTCGAGTTCTTCGGCGTCGCCGTCGATGCCCAGATCGACCTGGAAGTCGAGCGTGCCGAACGCCACGCGCACCACGCGCGGCGCGCCGCACACCGCGTCGAGCCCGGCCACGCCGCGCGCCGTCTCCACGATCGGCAGCACCTGCAGCGCAGCGTGGGCGTGCGCGAGCAGCGCCTGAACCTGCTCGCGCGCCTCGGCCTTGGGCAGCATGATGCCGAGCACACCCGGCTGCGCGGCAAGCGCCGCGATGTCGTCGGCGAACCACGGCGTATCGGTGCCGTTCACGCGCACCCAGACTCCGCGCGCGGCATCGGCCACGTTGTGCACGGCCTTGAGCACGGCCTCGCGCGCCGCCGCTTTTTCGGCGGGCTGAACGGCGTCTTCGAGGTCGACGATCACGGCGTCGGCGCCCGCCGCGCGCGCCTTCTCGAAGCGCTCGGGGCGGTTGCCCGGCACGAACAGATACGAACGCGCGAGCGCGGCGCTCATACGGGTACCTTCGTGGGCATCTTCGCGGACACCTTTGCGACGGAGGACGCGCCAGAACCGGCAACGGCGTTCGCCGCGAAGAGCGCGCCCACCCGTTCCGCATCGGCAATGCGCCATGCCGCTTCGAGCAACGCGCGCGCTTCCTCTTCGCTCGCCGCGCGCGAGAATGCCGCGAGGCGCACGAACTTGGTCGCCAGCTCTTCGCGCGAGAGCGTGTTGCCGGGGTCGCCCTTGGGCTCGTCCACGCGCGCATGCAGCGTGCGGCCATCGCGCGTGGTCACGGTGACCTTGCCGATCCAGCGCGCCGGATAAGCGCGGTCCACCTCTTCGTCGAGCGCCATCGTCACGCGCTCGCGGAATGCCGCGATGTCCCCCTGCGCGTAGCCGTGCTCGAATTCGTTCACCCCCGCATAGCCGCGATACGCGCACAGGCCCAGCACCGTGCCCATATTGAACTTCGCCTGATGGACCGTGCTGGGCACCGTCACGTTGCCCAGCACGTCGATGGCGCCCTGATGCACGTGCGCGGTCACGGCGGCGATGTCGCCGGGCGCGAGCCGGTGCTCCGCCATTGCCGCGAGCAGCGCGTCGGCGGCCGGGTGCGTATGGCGGCAGGCCGCGTGATACTTGAACGAGGTCTCGACGGTCGCCCAGCGCTCGCCGAGACGGTCGACTAGCTTCGCCGGGTCGGCGTCGCTCGACATGCCCGCGGCCATGCCCTGCGCGCCTTCGAGAATGCGCTGCGCGCCGCGAAAGCCGTCCGCCGCGAGCTGGGCCGCCATCAGCCCGTTGGCGGCGGCCATGGCCGTGTGCAATTGCTTGGAGTCGGCCGCGTCGCGCAGGAACTCCCACAGGCCGCTCGCCTGGGTGCCCGCCGAGCCGAACGCGTCGAGCATCTGCTCCGGCGTGAGCTTCAGGAGGCGCCCTGCTGCCGCGGCCGCCGCAATCGTGCCCACGGTGCCGGTCGTGTGGAATATTTTGTAGTGCGAACGCCCCATGAATTCGCCCACGCGGATGCCCACTTCGTAGCCCGCCACCGAGGCCGCGATGAACTCGCGACCCGAGGCGCCCAGCGCCTGCGCGAGTGCGAGCGCGACCGGGAACACCACGGTGGCGGGATGCAGCACGGAGCCGTTGTGCACGTCGTCCTGCTCGACGAAGTGCGAGGCGGCGGCGTTCGTCATCGCCGCGAAATAGGGGCTGCTGTGGCTGCGGTCGATCACGACGTCGCACTCGCCCTGTGGGCTGCGTGCGCCGCGTGCCGCGCGCGCGAAGCGCGCAATGGTCTCCACGGGGCGCGCGCCCTTGCCGCCGAGCGCGGAGCCGAGCCAGTCCACATAGAGGTTGACGGTGCGCTCGATCACCGGCGCGGGAATGGCGTTGAAGTCGAGCGTGGCGGCAAAGGCCGCGAGCGTGCGGCTGGGATGGTCTGTCATCGATGAATTCATGGCTGCTTGAGTGGCGCTGTGCATGACTGCGTGAGCGCCAGGCGTTCGAAGGTTGGGTTCAGGCAAAGGTCGCGGTGGCCTGCATCGTCAGATAGCCCTCGTGATCCTTGGCCCACAGTTCGACCGAGCGGCCGTCTTCGGCTGGCTTGCCGCACAGCGTGAACGTATTGCCGCCGAACGTCGGGCGCACCGCGCGAAACGCGAAGCTCGCGACAGTTGCGTCGGGCCGCTCGCGATGCACGAGATCGAGCAGCAGCGTGGCAATGAGCGGCCCGTGCACGATGAGCCCCGGATAGCCCTCTTCTTGCGTGACGTACGGGAAATCGTAGTGAATGCGATGGCCGTTGAAAGTGAGCGCCGAATAGCGGAACAGCAGCACGGGGTCGCCCGCGAGCGTGCGCGACCAGGTGTTGTCCGTGGGCGCCACGATGGGCTTCGGCGCGCTCGCGCCGGGTTGCGGGGCGTCGCGATAAACGATGTCGTGCTCTTCCTCGATGCACAGCGCGCCCGCCGACTCGTAACGATGCTGCACGGTCACGAACACGAGCCGGCCGCTGCGCCCGGTCTTGTCCTCGATATTGGCGATGGTCGAGGTGCGTTGCGCCGTCTCGCCCGCGCGCAGCGGCGCATGGAACGTGAGGCGGCCGCCCGCCCACATGCGGCGCGGCAGTGCGACCGGCGGCAGGAAGCCGCCGCGCTTCGGGTGGCCGTCCGGGCCCACCTGCGCGAGCGGCGCCACTGGCAGGAAGTAGAGCCAGTGCCACAGCGGCGGCACGGCGTTGCCGGGCGCATCGCGATCGAGCGTCGCCGCGAGCGCGCGCAATGGAAACGAGGTGATCTCGTCGCTGAGCGTTTCGGTCTTGCCGAGCCACGCTTCGAGCGGCAAGGTCTGGGGTGCTGTCGATTCTGATTGGGACACTGCAATCCTCCGTTGGCGCAATGAATCAGGCCTCGCCGCGCAGATGCGCCGACGCCTCGTCCTCCACACGTTGCCACAGTTCGTACGACATGGGCCGCTCGCCTTCCTCGAGCAGATGCCCGACGAGCCCGATCGCGCGCGCCATCACGCCGAAGCCGCGCACGATGCGCCACGGAAAGCCGAACTCGCAGCAGATCGCGCCAATGGCGCCGGTGGCGTTGATCGGCAACGGCTTGCCGGAAACGCGCGCCGCCTCGGCGCCAATCAACTGCATGAGCTTCACGTAATCGCCCGAGAGGCCGTTTTGCGCGGCGAGCTCGAACAGGCGCGGCGTGCGCGGATCGATGGGCTTGTGCAGCGGATGGCCGAGACCCGGAATGGGCGTGCCGCGCGCGCGCCAGGCGGCCACCGTGTCCACGGCGAGCTTTTCGAGGTCGTCGCAATGCGTGCCGTAGGGCAAGGCTTCGGAGAGCATCCGGCAGGCGCCCTCCATGCTGCCCACGAACACCGAGCCGAGTCCGCACAGCCCCGCCGCCACGGCCGCCTGCAACGACTCGGGCGCGCCCGCGTAGGTCATGCGCGCGGCAATCGCGCTGGGGGTCATGCCATGCTCGACGAGCGTGATGACGATGGCGTTGAACATCGCGGACTGCTGCGGCGTGGCGGTCTTGCCGGTGAGCTGCAAAAACGCGAAGTCGCCCAGGTTCATGTGGCCGAGCACTTCGTCGGGCAGGCTCTTGCCGCGCACGACGATGCGATCGGGCGTGCTGTACGCGATATCGGAGCGCACCAGCGGTTTCGGTTGACGGGCCATGACTGCGGTTCCTTCGTAGATGAATTCGGTTGCGGCGATGAACGGGTTGACGAGCGCGGCAATGATCGTGGCGATAGTCGTAGCGATAAGAGCGCGCCGCGTTCAGCGCAGCGTCGCCGTGCCGTTGTTGAGCACCACGACATCGCGTTCGACCACGCGCGCGCGAAAGCTCACGGTCTTGCCCTCGCGCCAGATCTCCGTGCGGATGGTCTCGCCCGGATAAACCGGCGCGGTGAAGCGCGCATGAAAGCGCGCGAGCCGCGCCGGGTCGCTCGCGCACAGCGTCTTGAGCACCGCGTGCGCGGCCACCGCCCAGGTGGCGAGGCCGTGCAGGATGGGCCGCTCGAAGCCGGCCGCGCGCGCGACCTGCGGGTCGGCGTGCAACGCGTTGTCGTCGCCGCACAAGCGGTAGAGCAGCGCCGTCTCCGGCCGTGTCGGCAAGGTGCAGACGTGATCGGGCGCGCGCTCGGGCACCGCGGGCGGCGCGGCGGGCGCCTCGTCGCTCGGGCCGCCGTGCGCGCTGAAGCCGCCGTCGCCACGGCAGAACGTGAGCTGCGTGAGCGTGGCGTAAAGCGCGCCCGTGACCTTGTCGGTAATGCTACGCTGAATTTCGAGCAGCGCGCCCTTGCCTTGGCCCTTGTCCACCACACGCGCGATGCGCGAGCGGCCGATCACCGTGGCCTCGCGCGGCAGCGGCTGGTGAATCTCGATGCCCTGCTCGCCATGCAACAGACGCACCCAGTCGATACCGCTTCTCGGGTCGCGCGCCCAGAAGCCGGGAAAGCCGAGCACCACGGCGAAGGTCGGCGGCACGTGCAGTTCCTGCCCCTGGTTCCCGTAGACGAACGCGAGATCCTCCGGGTCGACGGGATCCGCGCCGTAGCCAACGGCGAGGCTGTAGAACATCGCGTCGCGCGCCGTGTAGGTCTGCTCGATGTCCTCGAACGGCCAGTTGCGCAAGGTGTGATAGTCGATCGTCATGGCAATGCTAAAGATCAGAAGATACGGAATGCGAAACAGATATCAGGCTTCGCGTGCGGGCCACTTGAAGAGCGGCGCCGCCTTCTCGCGAAAGCGCTTGACCGCCTCCTGGTGATATTCGGTGGTGAACGCGATGCCTTGCGCCGCGGCCTCGATCTCCAGCATCGCGCGCAAGTCGCTGCCGAGCGACTGGTTCAGCGCGCGCTTGGCGAGGCCGAACGCAACCGGCGAAGCGGCGGCCAGGCTCGCCGCAACCTGCGCCGCGCGCGCGTGCAACTGGTCCGGCTCGACAACCTCGAGCACGGCGCCCATCGCGCGCGCCTCCTCGGCGCCAATCTCGCGCGCCGTGAACACGAGATCCTTCGCGCACGCAAGGCCCACCACGCGCGGCAGCGTATAGAACGCGCCGCAGTCGGGCACGAGGCCCACCTTCATGAACGGCATGCAAAAGCGCGCGCGCGTGCTCGCGATCACGAAGTCGGCGGCGAGCGCGAAGCTGAAGCCCGCGCCATAGCACACACCATCCACCGCCGCGATCACGGGGCGGTCGAGATCGATCAGCATGCTCACCCAGCCATGCAGGTCGTCGATGCGCTCGCGCCCGGCCTGGGCGCTCGTCACGTTCATGCCGCGCACGTCGCCGCCCGAACAGAAGTCGCTGCCGGCGCCGCGCAGCACCACGGCACGCACGCTGCGGTCAGCGCGAATGCGCACGACCGCGTCATGAAGCTCCGCGCGCATGGCCGTGTTCATGGCGTTCTTCGCTTCGGGACGGTTGAAGCACAGCGTTGCGACACCGTCCTCGATGGTGATCAGCAGGGTCGGGGCGCTCATGCCGCCGCTCCCTGCACGGCGGCCAGCTCGCCGAGCGCCTTGTCGAGCGCCGTGAGCAGATGCACGGGCTCCACGCCCGCGAACTCCACGTCCTCGCGCGCAAGGAACGCCTCGATATGCGCGCCGCACGCCGCGCGCGTGGCGGCCAGCCCCGCGAAGCCTTCCTCCAGCCAGGCCACCGAGCGCAGCGGGCGCGGATGCCAGTCGCCATTCACGATCGCGCGCTGCACCACGCCGCCGCGCACCAGCAGGCTCAGCCAGATGAGCCCGGCGGGCGCCTTCTCGCGGCCCCGCACGACGCGGTCGCCACTCTGCGCGATCGGCCCATAGCGCGTCGCTTCGCTTTTTTCGTGGAACCAGGCATCGTCCACCAGCTCGCTCGCGTATTGCCGCGCGTAGGCGCATTCCGCTTCGCCCAGTTCGCCCGGCACGAGCGCGACGCCGCCAAATGCGCGGCGCACGCAGGCCTGAACCCACGCGCGCAATTCCGCCTCGCTCACCGCGCGGCCCAGCTCCTGCTCCAGATACGTGTAGCGCGAGCCGAGGTCCTTGTGCTTCTTGTCCTTGACCTTTTCCGGCGCCATCGGCATGGCGCGCGCCGCGATGGCCGTGTCGATGGCCTTCACGTTCAGCAGGATGCGGAACGTGAGCACGCCGCTCTCGATCTTCATCGAGGTGGCGACCAGCTTGCGGCCATCGATTTCGACGTCGTTGAGCGGCCGGTACGAGGCCGCGAGCCCGAACACCTCGCGCAGCGCCTCGGCCACGTGCCCGAGGATGGCCGGAAAGGCCGCCGCCGCCGTGTCCGGCACGCCCGGCAAACCGACCGGCAGATACAGCGCGAGAAACGCCGAGCCGCTGCCCGCGTAGATCGCCCCGCCGCTGCTCACGCGCCGCCGCGCGAGCACGTTGTTGCCCTGGCAAAACGGCAGGTCGAGCACCTGGTTCGGGTCCTCGTTCACGCCCACGGTGATGCTGTCACCGTTGAAAACATTCAGGAGTACCGTGGGTTGTGCAAGCCCCTCGGCCACGGCGCGCTCGACGGCGGGCGAAACCGAGGTCGAAAAATCCGCGTAATTGTGGTCGCCCACGACGTAGCGCCATGGCGCCGGCGCTGCGGTTGCGTTCATGTTGTCTCTCTCCTCGTCCTATCCCTTGCGGTTGTCCTGCACCAGCGCGGTGCCTTCGAGCTTCTCCACCGCCTCAATGGCGTCGGCGTGAATCAGCGTCTGGCGCTTGAAGCGCGCGGCAATGGCCTCCATGTCGCCGGGCGCCCCTTCCACTAGCAGCGTGAGGTGGTCGCCGCCATGCGCCTTCGAGCCCACCACGAGCCGGTAAGCGCCCGTCGCGCCCGCGACGCCAAGCAGCACGCTCTTCAACTCGGACGGATACACCTTCACGCCCTTGACCTTCACCATCGAATCGACGCGCCCGAACACCACGCGCGGCAGCGACACCGTGCGGCCATGCACGCTCGCCGTGCGTTCGAGCACGGTGAGGTCGCCGGTGCGGTAGCGCACGAGCGGCTGCAATTCCTTCTTCAGATGCGTGAGCACGAGCTCGCCGCGCTCGCCCTCCGGCAGCGTCGCGCCGGTGTCGGGGTCGATCACCTCGGCGTAGAGCAGTTCGTCGAATACGTGCACGCCGGTACCGCCCGGAAATGTGCGCGCCACCGGCAGACATTCGGACAACGAATAACTGTCGATCAGCAGCGTGCCAGGCATGGCGGCCCGCACGCGCGCATAGAGCGCCTCGTTGCCGCTGAAGGGCTCGCCGCCCGCGAAGAACACGCGCGGCACGGGGCAGCCGGCCTCGATCAGCTTGAGCGCGTGCGTGGGGTTGCCCGCAAGCACCGTCACGCCGCACTGGCGCGCCACCTGCGCGGCGCGCTCCGTTTCGCCGGGGCCGTGCGGAATGCACGCGACGCCGCGCGCCTCCATCTGGCTCTGGTAAAAGAGCCCTGCGACGAACAGGTGATAGCCGAACGTGACCATGCACACGTCGCCCGGGCCGATGCCGCATGCGTCCAGATGCTGGCCGCACGCCGCTTCGATGGCGCGCAGGTCGGCGGCGCTGTGCAGGATGGGCACGAGCGCCGCGCCCATCGGCGTGAGATGAACCCGCACGGGCGGCACCTGAGGTGCGAACGCGCCGTAGCCGGGTTTGCCCATCTCGGCCACGAACTGCGCGCGCGACATGAGTGGCACGCGCTCGGCAAACTCGGCCGTGCTTGCCACGCCGCGCGGCAGACGTCCCGCGTAGAACGGATGCGCTTGCAGGCGTTCGAGCTGCAAGTTGAGCGCATCGAGCAGATCGGGCATGTCTTCTCCAGAATCGGGGTGATCGGGATGATCGGGACGGCCGGCGCTGCCATGCCGCCGCCCGCGTGTTTCGCGCGCCGCGCCGGCGCAGGTGCGCGCGGCGCGATTCGTGCTGTGCTGTGCCGCGGGCTTTACGCCGCGCGCTCGAAGATCGCGGCAATGCCCTGCCCGCCTCCCACGCACATCGTTTCGAGGCCATAGCGGCCCTTGCGGCGCTGCAATTCGTAAAGCAGCGTCGTGAGCATGCGCACGCCCGTCGCGCCAATCGGATGGCCGAGCGAAATGCCCGAGCCGTTCACGTTCAGGCGCGACTCGTCGTGCCAGCCCCAGCCCTTGAGCACCGCGAGCACCTGGCATGCGAACGCCTCGTTCAGCTCGACGAGATCGAGCTGGTCGAAGGTGAGGCCGGTTTTCTGCAGGAGCTTCTGCACGGCGGGCACCGGACCGATGCCCATGGTGGCCGGCTCGCAACCGGCGGCGGCCCAGCCCGTGAGATAGCCGAGCGGCGTGAGGCCCAGCTTGTCGAGCTGGTCTTCGGCCACGATCAGGCATGCGGCGGCCGCGTCGTTCTGCTGGCTCGCGTTACCCGCCGTCACCGTGCCGCCCTTGATGAGCGGCTTGAGCTTCGCGAGAGAGGCCTCGCTCGCGTCTGCGCGCACGCCTTCGTCGCGCGAGAACAGCACGGGGTCTCCCTTGCGCTGCGGCACCGAAACCGGCACCACCTCCTGCGCGAAGCGGCCCGACTCCCACGCCGCCGCCGCGCGCTGGTGGCTGCGCGCCGCATAGGCGTCCGCCTCCTCGCGCGTGATGCCGTATTCCTTCGCGAGGTTCTCGGCCGTTTCGATCATCCCCGAGATGTAGCCGAAACGCGCCTCGGGCTGCGAGCGCTCGCGGCCGCGCTCGAGCCGGTCGTGCATGCGCACTGAGCCGGAGCGCGCGCCCCAGCGCATGTCCGTGGTGTAGTACTCGATATTGCTCATGCTCTCCACGCCGCCCGCCACCACCACGTCGGCGGCGCCGCTTTGCACCATCATCGCCGCGGTGACCACGGCCTGCAGGCCGCCGCCGCAGCGCCGGTCGAGCTGCATGCCCGGCACCTGCACCGGCAGCCCCGCGTCGAGCGCGGCCCAGCGGCCGATGCACGGCGTCTCGCTACTCGCATACGACTGGGCGAACACCACGTCCTCGATGCGCGCCGCGTCGATGCCGCTGCGCGCGATCGTCTCGCGCAGCACCGTGGCGGCCAGCGTCTCCACCGCAACCGGGCGCAGGCTGCCGCCGAAGGTGCCCACCGGCGTGCGCACCGGCGCAACAATGGCTGCTCTTCTCATTTCGTCATCCTCTTCATTTCATCGAATTTTCAACGATTGATATTCTGTGCCGGACGCGCGTGAATTCAGGCGACCAGCGCCTCGCGCTGTGCGTGATACTCCGCCTCCAGCGCCTCGCGATACTCGGGCGGCGCGATCGCGAGCATCCGCCCGACGCGCTGCGCCAATGAGAGCCCGCGCAGATCGGCCACGCCGTGCTCGGTCACGATGACCGCCGCGTCGCCGCGCGGCGTGCTCACGGGCCCCGAAAGACGCGCGACGATGCGGCTGCCGTGACGCGTGCTCGATGCGAGCGCAACGATTGCCATGCCGCCGCGCGAGCGTGCGGCGCCGCGCATGAAATCGAGCGCGCCGCCCACGGCGCCCACGTAGCGCCCCGCCGCCACTTCCGCGTTCACCTGGCCGGTCAGATCGACTTCGAGCGCCGAATTGATCGCGACGAAACGGTCGAGGCCGCCGAGCACGTCGATGTCGTGCGTATAGGCGGTCGAGCGGAACTGCACCTGGGCGTTGCGATGCGCGAAGCCGTAGACGCGGCGCGTGCCCATCATCGTGCCGGCGACGCACACGCCCGCATCGCGCGTCTTGCGCGCATTGGTCACCACGCCTGCCTGCGCGAGACCGGCGAGCGCGTCGCCGATGGTGCCGCTGTGCACGCCCAGATCGCGCCGGTCGTTCAGGCGCGCCGCAATCGCCTCCGGCAACGCGCCCAGGCCGAGTTGCAGCGTCGAGCCGTCTTCGACGAGGCCCGCCACGCGCGACGCGATGCGGGCCTCCACGTCCCCGGCCTGCGCCGCCGGCGCTTCGAGCGGCGCGCGCACGGTATGCACGAGCACGTCGAAGTCCTCCGCGCGCAGCATGCGCTCGCCATAGGTCCACGGCGCCGCCGCGTTCACCTCGGCAATCACGACGCGCGCGCTCTCGATGAGCGGCACGAGATATTCATGCGCGATCGAGAGGCTGTAGCGGCCCGTCTCGTCGGCGGGCGCGACTTGCAGCAGCAGCACGTCCACGCGGTTCGGCCCGCGCGTGAAGGCCTCGCGAAACTGCGAGTAATGGCACGGCAGAATATCGAGCACACCCGCGCGTTCGAGCCGGCGATTCGTGCCCGCGGCGCCGTAGGCGAGAAAGTCCACGACATCGGCGTGCGCGGGTTCGAGCGTCTCGGACCACGAAGCGCCCACGAACACGCGAAAGCGTCCGCCGCCCTCGCCCTGCGCGGCAACGGCGTGGCGCTGCGCCATCAGTTGCCCGGTGAGCGTGCATGGCTCGGCCCCGCACTGCCCCCAGGTGACGAGGTCGCCGGCGCGCACGTACTGCGCGAAATCGAGCGCGCCCGCCTCGACCACGCGCGCCGCGCGCGACATCAGACCGGGTCCCAGCTAAAGACGTCGGCGGAAACGTCGAGCGCATGGAACGAGCCGCGCAGCGCCGGCATGGCATGCTCCGCGATGGTCTCGGGCGTCCAGCCTTCGCCGCGATGCACCGAGCGCACGGGACGCGGCTGGCTCATCAGGAAGATCTCGTTGTTGCGCACCGCGAAAATCTGCCCCGTGACGTCGGCGGCCTGCTCGCTCGCGAGGAACACCGCGAGCGGCGCGATCTTCGCAGGCGTCATCTGCTTGATCTTCTCGACGCGCGCTTCCTGCTCCGGCGAATCGATCTTGATCGAGTTGATCATGCGGCTCCAGGCAAACGGCGCGATGCAGTTCGATCGCACCCCGAACTTTTGCAGATCGAGCGCGATGGACTTCGAAAGCCCCGCGATGCCGAGCTTCGCGGCGCTGTAGTTGGCCTGCGCGAGATTGCCGATCAGGCCCGAGGTGGAGGTCATGTGCACGAAGACGCCGCTTCTCTGATCCTTGAAATGCCCGGCGGCGGCGCGCGACACGTAGTACGAGCCGTACAGGTGCACCTTCACGACGGCGTCGAATTCTTCCTCGCTCATCTTGTGGAAGAAGCGGTCGCGCAAGATGCCCGCGTTGTTCACCACGCAGTCGATGCGGCCAAACACGTCGAGCGCGTTCTGCACGATGCGCGCGGCGCCCGCGGCGTCGGCCACGCTGTCGGTATTGGCCGTGGCCTGCCCGTCGAAGGCCTTGATCTCGTTCACCACCGCCTGCGCGGGGCCGTCGTTGTGGCCCTCGCCCGCAAGCGACGCGCCCACGTCGTTGATCACGACTTTCGCGCCCTGGCGCGCCATCGCCAGCGCGATGTCGCGGCCAATGCCGCCGCCCGAGCCCGTCACCACCACCACTTTGCCATCCAGCATTCGTTGCGTCGTCATCTTTCGTGCTCCTCCCGCATGCATTCCCATTCCAGTGAATCGGTCGTACCGGCGCGTTGTGTGTGCCGCTTGTCCTGCTTGCAGCTTGACGGAACGTACGTGCGCGCACAATTTGGATATGCCGAATGCCCGATTCGTCCAGGATTAACCCGTAATTCCGCTAATGGCGCGTGTTGCGCTGCGACGCAATAATGCGCAGGATCCGCGAAAGTGCGGCCGCCCGCGCAATATCGTTCGAACGAACGTTGACATCGGCGGCGGCCCCGCGGATACCGGAGCACCACTGGGCTAAACCATGCATTTCGATCTTGTCGACCTGAAGCTCTTCACGCACGTGGCGGAGGCCAGCAGCCTCACGCGCGGCGCGGAACGCGCGCATCTCTCGCTGCCCGCGGCCAGCACGCGCATCAAGAATCTCGAAGAGCAAGTGGGCGTGAAGCTGCTCTCGCGCACGAGCCAGGGCGTGACGCTCACGGCGCCCGGCGAGACGCTGCTCGCGCACGCGCGGCGCGTGCTCAAGCAACTGGAGCAATTGCGCGGGGATCTGCAGGAATACTCGCAGGGCGTGAAGGGCCACGTGCGCGTGTTCGCGAACACCACGGCCATGAGCGAGTTTCTGCCCGCCGTGCTGCGCACCTACCTCATCAATCATCCGGACGTGTACGTCGACATTCACGAGCGGCTGAGCCCCGATATCGTGCGCGCCGTGCAGGACGGCACCGTGGACATCGGCATAGTGGCCGGCGACGTGCGCACGGAGGGGCTCGAAGTCATGCCCTACCGGCGCGATCGTCTCGTGCTCGCGGCGGCGCTCTCGCATCCGCTCGCGCAGGAGAGCGAGATCGACTTCGCCCAGACGCTCGATTACGACTTCGTGGGCCCGCCCGACGACAGCGCGATCTACGCCTTTCTCAAGCGCGCCTCCGCGGACATCCAGCGCACCATCCGCTGGCGCATTCAGGTCAGCAACTTCGAGGCCGCGTGCCGCATGATCGAAGCGAACATCGGCATTGGCGTGCTACCCGAGGGCACCGCGCGCCGCCACGCGCAAACCATGGCGCTCAAGATCGTGCCGCTCGCCAACGCGTGGGCCGTGCGCAAGCTGCAGATCTGCGTGGCCGATCGCGAGGCGCTGCCGCT
>JAITTX010000219.1 GCA_031286755.1 Paraburkholderia sp. | reverse complement strand
CGCCCTCAGGAAATTCGAATGGAACCTCTCAGAGAGAATTGAAAACCGATCCCAATTGACAGCGGGAGTCATATCAGCCGTTCCACGACTCGACGTTCAGGACGATCCGTGCGCCCGCTGCACATCCCATGTGGATGGCGGCGGGCTTTTCAATCGTGTGCGCTGGCGCTTTGGTGCACGTTCAGTGGAGAGAAATGCAGACGTTTATTCCGTGCAGCAATCCGGCGTGCGACGAGGGACTGGAGACGCCTGGACACGAGATGGGCACGGCCTGCCAGCAGTGCGCGTGGTGCCCCGGGATGGGTGACGAGTGGCGCGAGAGCGCCGAGGACGACGACGCCGGTCTCCAGGCGTCAGGCGGAAATCAGCTGTTCCACGACTCGACGTTGAGGACGATTTGTGCGAGCGGGTTGTTGTCTGCGGACTGGGGCGCGAACTTGATCTGGGCGAACGTGACAACAGCGAAAGCGACGACGACGAGAGCAGCAAATGCGGCGATGCGGGAAATGTATTTCACAGGGACTTCCTTTCGAGGCGTAGGCAGAAACTGGCGAAGCTGACAGGGGGGCGAATCACTTAGGCGCCATGGCTGTCGACAACCGGCAAGGCCGCACACGGGGTCCGATCGCGCCTGGCGATCTGGACCGGACTGCAAGAAGAGGGGCGACCCAAACCGAGCCACTATAAAGGTTTTACCAGCGTGCGCAGTGCGACACCCGGTCGCCAGTGGGTGCTTAATTGTTTGAGCTGTGCTTCGTGATTGAAAGCTTTTTGTAGATCGTAGTGTGCGTCATGCTATGTGGGCAATTCTTGCCGGCGCGGACGGCGTCGAGGTGGTCGCCTCGACAGGCTCCAGCGTCAGGCTCGGTGCCGTGCTCGATGGGTTCGACGCGCAGGCGTCTGTGGCGGTACGTTGTGCCGGACCGGAATCGCCGTCGACTTCGGTGAACTCGATACGCATGGAACAACTGCGGTATCTAGTCCACACGGGGCAGTGGACGCTTGTCGTGTTCAAGCCATTCTGGCGCAGTGCGCGCGTTGTGTTGTGGCCGTGCCTGAATTACGCGGACGGGTTGCGCGTCCGTAATTGCAAAAAAAGCGGTGGCGTTCTTCGCGAAGGACCGCCTGTGAAGACGCCTGGATTGACGAGCAGTGCCGGCACTATCCGTCGTCGGCACTTTGCTTTAGACCGCCATCGGCAAGGCGTTACAAACAGGATTAACATGGGATTGGCACGCCACCAATGGCGCGGAGGAGATTCCATGAACCATTACATTGTGCTTGCCGTGATTCTACTAGTCGCTGCGATCGCGTTTGGTTCCATGCTTTATACGGGAACGCACAAACGCCACTGAAGGCCAGTGGCGTCCGAGGTGAGGGCTATATGCGCAGCCTGGAGCTGCGCTCTGCTTGCTTTTCGAGGAAGCGCTTGTAGTGCGCCTCGAGGTAGACAGCCTGTTCTGCCGTGGGTGTCTTGCGCAGGCGCGTATGGTCCCCCGCCAGACGGGCACGTTCTGCCTCGCCGATCGCATCGGAGAAGTGCAGCTCGCCAGTCTCGGGATGGACAGACATAAGGTAGCCGTCGTAGACCTTGTCCAAAGTGCCCGCGAGCAGCAAGCCATTGCTCGGGTCCAGTTTCTCAACATCGGTGCTCTCCGTCCATGGCTTGGCATGACTCGCGACCAGCGCTCTCAAGGTGTAAGCGCCGCATCGGCATCTGAAACCGTCGGCTTCGGCAGGGGGCCGGGTCAGGCGGATTTTTGTACCCTGAAGTTAAAATGTAAAACAGACATGTTGTGATAAAAAGGATTCCAACCGCGTTGGCACAACAGGCTGTTTTTCACCAAATGATGTCCAAAGAAGGCTATTTGGTGAGATGGCTTGAATTGTCCGAGGCAGACGCGGCTCTATAGACCTTCGATCACGATCCTGCGCTAGACGGGTGGTGCCATGTGTTGAGCCTGTGTGTGTAGGTATGGCTCCGGCGCGATTGTGCGATTTAATTGCGGGTGAGCAGGAAGCCAGCAGCATTTCCGCCTTACGATGCCGGGGCGGTCATGTTCGACGGCAACAGAACCTCGATCTGCTTGATCGGATGGTCTGCAATAAGCGTAAGCACGGTGCGCTGATATGCTTCGAGATCAATGCCGTTGAGTTTCTGATTGGATCGTCGAGACGGTGCATCGTACTCGCTTACGCGCGTCGGGCGGCTTGCCCTGGATTGCTTCCTCAACCAATAATAAGAATCCACATTGCGCTGCCCGGTGGCAAAGAAAGGAACGGTTATCGGTGCCACCGCGGCTGAATCGCCTTGGCGACTGTTTGCGCGGTTTCTCAGGTGACATTTTCAGTTCGCAAGGGCCACACGACAGAATCCATTCTGGATCTCGTTGATTTGCCGCGACGGGTGTGGTTGTTGGCACATTTACCGTCGAAATTGTGACGCTTTTAGTACCGTCTACGATTCGCACGCGATGCAACACGCTTCTATTCCACATTGAAAGGCGGTTGCGGAATTTGCCTTCGAATCCCGTTCGCGGCTTGCCGCTTCCGGAGGGGCATGGGCGGTGAGTGCAGCCCCAGGCATGAGCCGCGTTCGTCACCCTGTGCGCGAATCTGCTGGCCGAGGCAAACGCTGAGGCAACCGAATTGTGGGGGCAGGGCATGAACACGAGGCTCGGACAACCGGGATTACCGCGCGGGGTCGTCGGGCGAATGGTCGGTCGCATCATGCGCTCGTATAATCGTCTGGATAACGAATGGACGCTCTCGCTGCTGGGAATTGGCCGAGGCGAGCGTGTGCTTGAAGTCGGGTTCGGGCCAGGCGACGCCATCAGGCTGGCGGCTGAATCGAGTCCTTCGAGCAGCATGACTGGAGTCGATCATTCTCCGGAGATGCTGGCTGCAGCGGAGCGATTCAATCGCGAGGCCATTGCCGAGGGGCGTGTGCGGCTTATGCTCGGCACCGTCGACCGGCTGCCGTTCGCGGATAATTCGTTTGACAAAGCATTTTCTATCAACTGCATCTACTTCTGGACCGATCCTGCACGCGGATTGAGCGAGTTGCATCGGGTCGTCAAGCGCGGCGGCGTCGTGGCGATCACCGTGCGGGATAAGACACGGCCGCCCTACGATGCATTCCAGCCCGACAAGCTCGCACATAGCTTGTCCGAAGCAGGTTTCGCGTCCATCGTGGTTCGCTGCAACGGAGTATCGTCGCATCCGCTCATTTGTGCACTGGGCACGAAGTGATGGGTGCGATGTCCTCGTTCCAGCGACATTCTCGTCACGCTCAGCCGCGCACTTTGTATTCGCGACACGGGCATCCTATGCTGGAAGTTTCTCGTGGCGATCGACGGGGATACTCATGCGCGCACAGTTGCGGGTTCTTCTGACGTTGTTTGCCTCATGCTCGCTCCTCGCCGGTTGCGGCAGCGGCGTCTCGACCGATCCCATCGCCCAGATCATGAACAAGCCGCGCTACACGAGCGCGAAGTCGCAGTGGTCGATGGTGGTGATGGACGCCGGCACGGGCCAGGTACTGTACTCGCTGCAACCCGATACGCTCTTTCTGACCGGTTCGGTGCGCAAGCTGTATTCGGTGGGAACGGCGCTCAATCTCATCGGCCCGGACTACCGCTTCCAGACACCCGTCTACAGGAACGGCACGGTCGATGTGACCGGCAAGCTGACGGGCGATCTGATCCTGAAGGCATCCGGGGATCTGACGTTCGGCGGGCGGCAGAAGCCGGACGGCACCATCGACTTCACGGACTTCGATCACAACGAGGCGCGCGGCCTGAAAGGCGCCATCCTCACTCCGGAAGATCCGCTGACTGCGTTGAACGAGCTGGCGGCACAAGTCAGGGCGTCGGGCATCACGTCCGTCAACGGCGATGTGATCGTCGACGACCGGCTATTCGATGCGTTCCGCGTGCCGAACGGCAACGTGCTGATTTCGCCGATACTCGTCAACGAAAATCTGATCGACGTGACACTTTCGCCGGGCGCGAGCGCGGGGCAACCCGGCGTGCTGGACTGGCGGCCACGCACCAGCGCGATGACGATGCAGGGGACGTCGGTGACGACGGTGGCCAACGGTTCAGCGGACATTGTGGTATCCGGCGACGCGCTTGACGAGGCGGCGCTCAGTTGCCTCGCTGCGCCCGGCTGCAAGGGCACGCTGTCGGGCGCGGCCAGCCTCGGCACGCCGGCATCGATCCCGCTCGGCTACGTGGCGCCGCTGGTCGGCAACCATCTGTACGTCAGCTACCTGCGCATCGAGGATCCACCGTCCTTCGCTCGCACGGCGTTCATCGATGCATTGGCGCGCGCCGGTGTGACGGTGTCGGCGGCCGCCGTGCAGCCGAACGCATCGGTCGCCTTGCCGTTGCCGCAAACGTACACGAGCGCGACGCAGGTCGCGAATTTTACTTCGTTATCCTATTCAGAAATGGCGAAGCTCATCCTCAAAGTGAGTCTTAACACGGGGGCGAATCTGAGCTTGATGTATCAAGGTCTGGCGCAGGGCGCGAGAACCGTCACGGACGCGCTCTCCGCCGAGCGCCAGTACCTGACGGGCAATCTCGGCCTCCCCGGTTCAGGATTCGATTTTCCGACCAACGGCAGCGGCACGCCGGATAGCCGCGCGACGACCCGGACCACCGCGATGCTGTTGACCGCCATGAGCCGCAGGCCCATCTATACGGTGTATCGCCACGCGTTGCCGATTCTCGGGGTCGATGGTTCGCTCGCAGAAGTCGGCAAAAACATCGAGGGCAAGGAGCACATCGCCGTGAAAAGCGGCGCGACCATTTCCGACGGCCAGATGATCACCATGAACATGGCGGGTTATATCGACGCGAAGAGCGGACGCCGCCTGGCCTATGCGCTCTTCGTCAACAATGCGGGCCCCATCACCGCGCTCACCGATACGCTCGACGTATTCGACGACGAAGCGCAGATACTCGGCATCGTCTACGCGCGGTACTGAGTGCAACGTCAACGTTACTGCAGCTTCCACAGTATCGCGGCGATCGTGCCTTCGTCCTGGAAAACCGGTATGACGCCTTCGACGCCGGTAATGGGCACATTGTTCACCACCAACTGGAATGCGAGCCGGCGACCGCTTTTCGCGTCGATATAGCCGGCCAGCGCCTGCCCTTTGAGAATCGGCACCTTCGGACTGGAAGGATTGGCTGCGACGTACGTGCCGGTCTTCGCATGCACTTGGCCTTTGGCGCCGGCCAGTGTCGCATCGAATTCGAAATCCGTAATGATGGCGAGCGAACCGTCCACGCCCAGCACGGGCATGGAGTCGAAGTACGCCGCAAAGGCAGGCTCCGTGAGCATGCCTCGCAGCATCGCAATGACGGCGGTGGCCGTTGCCGTGGTTTCGCCGCCGCCGCTGCCGTCGATGAAGTGGTATTGGCTCGGCGAAATGTTGAATGCCGTCGAGAGCTCGCCCTGTTCTGCCGCGAGGGCGCTCGTCATCGTCGTCGAGCCGTTTTGCGCGAGACCAAACAGCATCAAGCTCACGTCCGCGCCAATGTTATAGCTGACTTTCATGACGAATCTGGCATCCTCCTCATAAGGCGCGGAGGTGAGTTGCGCCACCTGCTGCGCGCTCGAGTACGCGCCTTGCGCGGGCAGCAACTGTACGGGATTGACGGAGACGGGCGCGGCGCCCACAGTGACGCCCGCGCGTGCCAACGCTTCGATGAATACCGTGCGCGCGTAGTTCGACGGCTCGCTGATGCGAAACGTGCGGATCAGCGGCCAGGCGTTCGTCAGGGCGGGCACGAGACCAGCCGGCACGTTGCCGCTCACCGTGCCGATGCAGCCCGGCGAGCCGATGCATGGCGGAGGCTCCGGGCTTAGCTCGATGTCGAGCGCCGACGACGCACTGCCCGTCGCCAGCGTCGATTGCACGGCGAAGGCGGCCGACTTCGGTTGCCAGTCGAAGGGCAGGGGGGCGCCTTCGGAGCCCTGATTGAAGATCACATCGACCACGTCGTCGTTGACGAAGATCGGCCGCACGTCGAACTCGTCGCGGAAGTTGAAAGGCTGGAACAGACGATCGTCGATGACGACATCGCCGTTGATTTTCTTGATCCCCGCGGCGGCCACTTGTGCCGCAAGGGCGTCGTACCCGGCGAGCGGGTCGGGCGTGGTCAGTATCGCATTGCCCAGCGAGTTGGCTTCGTTGTGGTCGAAGTCGGTGAAGGCAATCGTGCCGTCCGGGTTGGCCCGGCCGCCCATCGTCAGATCTGCGCTCGCAACCAGGATCAGGTTGCCGTTCAGCGTGCCAGCCGAATCGACGGTGCCTTGCCGGTAGACGGGCGTGACGAACCGATGCTGGGCACCCAGGGCGTCGAGCGCGAGGCCGACCGAGAAGATCTTGCGCACGGACGCAATGAACATTTGAGCGCTCGAGTTCAGATCGTAGATCACCTGGCCGGAGTCGAGATCGACCACTCGCATCGACCAGGTCGAATTCTTGTAGGCGGGCTTCTGCATCACCTGCAAGATCGGATCGGGGAGCGCCGTGACCGGATTGACCGAGCCGCCGCAAGACACCAGAAGGCATGCGGTCGCGATCGCGGCCCAACGTTTGAACTGTCGCTCGATTGCGGGCTTCATCGCGGGTCTCCAGGTTCGAGGTCTTGTTTGGCGACGGGGCGACTTCAAGTCAGGGGCGAGTCTCGTTTGGCACTTCCGCAGCCTTGCTGAGTTCTTTCATGAGAATCTGGGCGATCTCGTTGGCGGGCGCGTGGCCATCGGGCGATTCAGCACTCGTTGCCCAGGTAACGATGGTCGTTTGCGTGGTCGGATCGTAGCCCATGAACGTGTTGAAGCCGGGGATCTCGCCGGTGTGTCCATAGAACGTGCCGAATTTGGCCAGCCCGAGGCAGTAACTCGCCGAATTCGGGTTTGATGGTTGAACCGGCGTGCAACTGGCGAGCCGCTTCGCCTGCATGTCGGCGTTCAGATAGCCGCCGCCGACCATCCGCTGCACATAGGCGGCCAGCTCCGTCACAGTCGAAATGCCGGAGCCGGCCGTCCACGCCCACGACGTGCTCGCGGTGGTGACATCGGTTGGCTGCAGGGAGCCATTCCTCGCGGCGGCCTGACGCTCGGGAGACAGCGCCTCGCTCGTGGCCGTCTCGGCATTCGTGCCCCACTGGTAGCCGTGCGGCGACGGAGCGGGCAGCGAGGTATCGTTCTGCGGCGGCAGAAAAGTATGGGTCAGTCCGAGCGGTTCAAAAAGGCGCGCTTTCATCGCATCCGCGGCGCTCATTCCCGTGAGTTGCTCGATGATGAGTCCGAGCAGCACCGTGTTCGTATTCGAATAGCTAAAACCCGCCCCCGGCGCGAAATACACCGGGTTGGTGAATGCGATGTTCAGCATTTCGCCGGTGGTCCATACCTTGTTCGGCTCTGAATCGAGCGTCTGATTGAAGGCGAGATTGGCCGTGTAGTTGTAGAGACCGCTTCGCATCGACAGTAATTGCTCGATCGTGATCGCGTTGCCGTTGGGCACGTTGGCGATGTATTTGCTGACAGGGTCGCTCAGGCTCAGCTTGCCTTCTTCAACGAGTTGCAGAATGACGGTGCCTGTCCACGTCTTCGTCACACTGCCGACGCGAAAGTGAGCATTGGTCGGAATCGGCGTGTCGGTGCCTCGCACGGCTGTGCCGAACGAGGTGAGCCAGTTGCCGCTCGGTGCTTGCACGAACACGACGGCACCCGACGTCAACGTATCCGCGAGCAGTTGATCGATCTGCGGGCGGGCTGCCGTGGCATAAGCCGGCTCGGTGGATGCGATGTCGCCGCCGCAACCGGAAAGCGTGAGTCCGATGCTCAGAGCGAGCACATAAACGACACTCCTGAACGCCGACTTCGTATGCAAGAACAAACGGGAGATAGCCATCGCCTTTTTCCTTCTTGATCGTGTTGCAATGCCTTCCCGGATGCGGGTGGACGAGTCATTTCGCATAGGTTCAAAATGCACGTCGATCCGCCGACGAGCCAGGAGGAAACCGGGCCTCGAAAGTCGCTTGCGCAACCATGGCTGAAATGGCTGGGTGGCGACTCTGCTCGTTTTGGGTTCCCTCTGACAACTATAGAACTCGAACCGTATATATGCGCGCATTTAATGCGGAAAATGCGCTTGCGGGTGAGGAGATGATCGACTATATGTCAGACAATTTGGAGGGAGATGAGATAATTAGCTGGATAGGATCGCCGTGGCTGGCTAAACGTACAGTATCGAAATCCCTGGCAAGAAGCCGAACGCCTGCGAAGCAGACTTTAGAGCTTGCGGGAAGTCTGTGTGATGCGCGTGGCTATCAATCCGTAAATTTCGGCTTCATGGGTTAATCGAGCAAATTTATTCTGTATCTTTTTTGGCCGATTGTTTTATAAACTATAATGAATGGAAACTTTCCCAATATAATGCTTATTATCGTTTCATTATTGCAATAAATTTCCTCGGGCCCGCTCGACTGGATGAAGTCAATGGCTGAGTGGTGGTCGCCATCAAATTCAAAATGATAGTCAATTCGCCATTCATTTTTTAGCGTCAGAGGAATGGCTGGGTCGTTGACGGCCAATGTCTTTTTGTAACGTTGATCGTCGATTAGCGCCTCACCCGTCTTGGCGAATTCATCCAGGCACTGGCTGCTGGTGATGTACCTCTCCCAGGGCAAGATTGCGCGGACTGCCGAGCAATCTTTACTGTAGTCGGCTTTCGTTCGGCTATTTTCGTGGTGCACCAGTGCCAGCACTTTAATTAAAGATTTGTTTTTAACCAGAGACCGCAAATAATCGTGGCAATTGATCAGCGTGTATCCAACGCCAGCAATATCCTCTACCAGTAAAATTTTCTTGCCTTCCCTGGTGCAAAAATTAATCAGATCAAATGCTTCATGATTTTTTATTTCAGCCCTGGCTCCCCGGCGATTATAGTGTATAAAATCCACGGGAACGCCCAGCATTTGGGATAGCATCAGGGCAGGTATACCCCCTCCACGCAAGATCCCTAAAATTAGACCGATGTCTTCCTGAAGCAGTTGCTCTTTTTGAGACAGGCAAAATGTCTCTATTTCGTTGTAGCCGTAGAAGTAGACGGGGAATCTGGAAAATTCAGTGTCCATCTTATTTTTTACTCCATCTAAAGGACGCAAAAGAGGTAATCAAACTACCTGATGGAACACTTCCACATCGAATCCGGTGCCGTGTTGGCACGCGGCAGGCAACGGCATAAGCGACTCACCACGCTGGCCGTGGAATAGAGCAATTCTGTCAATCCAGAATCCTGCCGAAACGCCCGCAGCGCAACGAAGTTTGTGCAGCGAGTTGACAATATTATCGCCACTCGCAGAAGGCCGTGCGAAATTCGCTTCGCTCCTCGCTCCTCGCTCCTCGCTCCTCGCTCCTCACGCTCCAGATTTGTTGGTGTTCGGAAAACGGCGACTCGAAACCGGCATGACTGTGACACACAGCGATACGACCATTTGACTGTTACTCCGTGGCATACGGAGATTAGGATCGCAGAGTAATTGTGATGGCCAGGGCCTGGTGAAATACGCTCCCCGTCCTCGAGGCCTTGATTAACGCAGGGAGGACTACCACGATCATGACGTCAGGGTCGAACAGGCACGGAAGAACGAACGGCGCAGGTCTCAATCATCAGTTGAAAGACACATTATTGGCGTTGTTGCCGTGTCGTATCGCGTGTGATCCACAAGACCTTGACCGTCGTGACACGCGAGGGTAGCGGAGCGTACCCACTGTCTCGCAGGTGTCGTCACGCTGGTGCATATTGGTACTCCGGCTTCGGGAAGAAGCAAGCAATGGCTACCATTCCGGGCGACTCCTGGTTCAGCCGTTTCCTGTACACCGGGATTGTCGCGCTCGCAAATTACGCAGGAGCGAAAATGGGTCTCGCCTATGCGGTAGTGGGCGGCGCAATCTCTCTGGTGTGGCCTTCCAGCGGCATCGCGCTGGTTGCGGTGCTCGCGCTGGGCAACGAGGTTGCTCCGGGAATTGCCATTGGGTTCTTCCTGGCCAACGTGTCGGGCGGCGTGCCTTTACCCGTGGCTGCGGTGATTGGCACCGGGTCCATGATTGCGCCGTTGAGCGCAGCAATAGTGTTGACCCGGGCGACCCGATTCCAGATCACCCTTGACCGCGTCAATGACGTTCTGGCTTTCATCGGCTTCGCGGCGCTGATGAGCACGGCAGTCAGTGCGCTGGTCAAGCACGTGCCAGTGCTCAAAGATGGCAGGCTGGTTGGAATCGTGAGCGGTTCGAACCTGATTCGCGCGCTGGCGAACGCCATGCCGGCCGCTGACCCAGCTTCGCACGACGATGCGAGCCTGCGCGACGCAATAGTCCTGGAAATGCACGGCAAGTGCTGGGGAGTGTCGAAACGCGGCGTCCTCGTCAAGGACGGCGTAGCGCATCTATGGGGCGTGGTCGAGTTCGAGGAGAAAAGGCGGGCGATCCGTATCGCGGCCGAGGGTGTGCCCGGCGTGAAGCGCGTGGAGTACCACCTGGAATCTCCGAACGTCATTCCGGCGCTGTAATTCGCACGCGCCACGATCAATGCCGCGGGCAACGTCGTTCAGCCCTGCGTCGCGACGTTCAAGGCAGCGGCGGCTAGCGCCGACTGGTCCGGTATCCGCGTACAATGGCCCGCAATTGCAGGCGAAAGCATGGCCGGCAAGCAGCTCGCGGGCCGATGATTCGCTAGCGCAGGCTACCTGCAGCACAACGGGCAAGCTGCAGGTAGCGGCGCAACCAGGCGGCAGCGACGACGCTTTATCGCGCCATCGAGCCTCTTCTCCGCAGATCGGCAACGAAATGCGTTGCTGCGCCTGAGCAGGATCAGCGCATGCCGCCGCTTGCGACGATGCGTTCGCCAGTCAGCCAGCCTGAGTCGTCCGATGCCAGGAACACGGCAATCGACGCGATGTCGTCCGGCTGACCCACACGGCCGAGCGGCGTCTGGCTCACCGCCATTGCTTCGAAGTCCGACCCGGCGATCCCGGCCGCGTGCGTGCCTTCCGTAATTACGATACCCGGATTGATTGCGTTGACGCGGATCTTGCGCGGCCCTAGTTCGCGCGAAAGCACGCCCGTGATCGCATCGACGGCCCCTTTCGTGCCGGTATAGACGGCACTTGAGGGCGGCGCGATTGTGGTCACCACCGAACTCACATTGATGATGCTCGCGCCGTCGCCCAAATGCTTCAAAGCGGCTTGTGTCGTGAGCAGCAGGCCGAGCACATTGATATTGAACTGTCGATGGAATTGTGCTTCGGTGAATTCTTCGATCGGCGCCAACTCATAGACGCCCGAATTGTTGACGAGGATATCGATGCGGCCATAGGTTTCAACCGCTGCGTCGATGATGCCTTGCGCGTCTGCAGCCTTCGACACGTCGCCGCCAACTGCGATCGCCTTGCCGTTGGCCGACGTGATCGCGGCGACGACGGCGTCGGCACCCGCCTGGCTGCTTGCGTAGTTGACGACTACCGAAGCGCCTTCTCGCGCGAGCGCCTTGGCGATACCTGCGCCGATACCCTTCGACGCGCCAGTGACGACAGCCACTTTGCCTGCGAGCTTGCCCATATCCCTTTCTCCAGTTGATTCGATGGCATTGAACGGAACCGGCTGCTTCAAGCCAACCGGGCCGCGGTCGAATCACTGTAGCCAGCCGCTACGCTGCGATAAAGCGGCTCGAGGCGAATTGACCTGAAGGATCTGGCGAACAATCCCGTGTCCGCTCCACATAGTGGAGTGGTGATCGTGCTGCCGGCGACCGCTTGACGAAAGCCATGAGTGGTCTCCGTTCCATGGAAAACGAGGCAGGGGTGCCCACCCCTCAAAGCTTCGGGTTGCACTCAAACCGGATAACGGAGGTTTGCTGCTCGAAGGCTTGAAAGCCCTGTGTTTGTTCGGTGGCGAAGCTCGTCTGCATGCCGCGGCTTTCGCAGTATGCGCTGGCTTCGGTTAGCGCGCGCTTGTGGGCACGCGCCCACGCAAGGCTTCCGCCGGTGGCCCGGGCTGACACGGTAAGCATTCCGTGCTGGCCTGTCGAAGTAACGTCGGTAGCCGACGCGCAGCCCGTCAACGCCGCGCAAAGCGCCGCAAGCGACACGAGTGCGCGCAGCGGCGAGTACCTGACGCGGTGCGCCGGCATCGCCCGCGCACCAGAGCGGCTCGTCGCCATCATGCACAGTTCCGCTTCAGGTCACGCCGTCCCGCTGCTGCACCGGATGCCGCGCGGGATTCCATCGCGGCCCGAGATTGCGCGTGCTGCAGGATCTTCTGGCTGGTAGCCAGGCCCGCTGCGCGCCGGATTCTCTTGAGCGCACCAAGCGGCTGCTCGTCGCGCCGGTTGTGCGCCCATGCGCGCGCGGCGAACCAACCGACGATGGTCCAGCCCAGCAACACGTTGACCATCGTGATCGCGAAAGCATCGCGATGCCCGCGTGCATCGGCCTCGATGGACGGAATCAGATACAGGCTCATCGCGGCAATGACCGCCGCCCCTTCGAATATTTCCCTCATCGCACCCTCTCATGAAAGAACTCGACCGCTGCGGCAAGGCGGCGGTCGCAGTCACACATGGGTGCTAAGTTTAGGTCGGTTCTATCGAATCACTATGCCAATAGAACGAATTCAGCGTTGCCACCGCGAAAACAATTCGGTTGCGCAAGCGGGGTAGGGGACTCACTGAGCGACGAAAACGGCCGCGCTGGCTTGTCCAGGTTCAACCGAAGTCGGCGAGGGGAGCGTCGTGCAGGGTTTCTTCGGCGGCCGGGAAATCGCACGTTGGGGCGCTCGGCTGACGGAGTTGCGTACGGAGGAGAATCGTTGTGCGCATCGGGAGGCGCGCTTCGTGCTGGAACGTATCGCGGGGGATACGCTCAGTGACTCATACGATATGCGGTGCGTCGATAAGGCGTGGCAGGCTCGTAAGCCGTGCGCCACGCCAACGCCAGAATACTATCGAACGATTCCCAGGCCGCGTGTTTATCTGCTGAAACACGCCGGCCTGAGGTTGGCATCGCATCATGCCATTTCACCTGGCTCTGATATGCAGCATCAAACCGCGCGGCGAACCATCAGTTCCTTGATCTTGCCGATCGCCTTGGTCGGGTTCAGCCCCTTCGGGCAAACGTCGACGCAGTTCATGATCGTGTGGCAACGGAACAGGCGGTACGGGTCTTCGAGGTTGTCCAGACGCTCGCCGGTGGCTTCGTCGCGGCTG
>JAITTX010000477.1 GCA_031286755.1 Paraburkholderia sp. | reverse complement strand
ATCCAGATTCTCGCGGACTCGTTCAAGAACGCCGTGTGGCTCGGCGAGCGCGACTGCTCGATGCAGCGCCGCCACCAGAAGGTGATCGAGGAAGCGCCGGCGCCGGGCATCGCGCGCCGCCTGCTCGACCGCATCGGCGACCGCTGCGCTGACGCCTGCAAGAAGATGGGCTACCTCGGCGCGGGCACGTTCGAATTCCTTTACGAAAACGGCGAGTTCTACTTCATCGAAATGAACACGCGCGTGCAGGTCGAGCACCCGGTCACGGAGCTGATCACCGGCATCGACATCGTGCAGGAGCAGATCCGCATCGCCGCGGGCGAAAAGCTCTCGTTCCGCCAGCGCGACATTCAGTTGAAAGGCCACGCGATCGAGTGCCGCATCAACGCCGAAGATCCGTTCAAGTTCACGCCGTCACCGGGCCGCCTCACGTCGTGGCACATGCCGGGTGGCCCGGGCGTGCGCGTCGACTCGCATGCCTACAATGGCTATTTCGTGCCGCCGAACTATGATTCGATGATCGGCAAGCTGATCACGTACGGCGCCACGCGCGAGCAGGCCATTCAGCGCATGCGCATCGCGCTCTCGGAAATGGTGGTCGAAGGCATCTCGACCAACATCCCGCTGCATCGCGAGCTGATGCTCGACGCGAAGTTCGTCGAGGGTGGCACGAGCATTCACTACCTCGAAAGCCGTCTGGCCGAGCGCCAGGCCATGAACCAGGCCGCGAAGAAGGACGAAGCGTAATTCATGAGCTACCGGGAACTGATCGCAGAGCTTGAGCGGGACCGCGCGGAAGAACTCTCCGATGCGCTGCTCGAGCTTGGCGCCCTGTCGGTGTCGGTGGAAGACGCCGACGCCGACACGCCCGATGAGCAGCCGCTCTTCGGCGAGCCGGGTCTCACACCCGAGCGCACCGCCTGGCAGCATTCGCGCGTGATCGCGCTGATCGGCGACGATCAAGACCCCGCCGTGCTGCTCGCGGCTGCCGCGAACGAGCTCGGCCTCGCCGAAGCGCCGAAGTTCGCGCTGCGCGAAGTCGAAGAGCAGGACTGGGTGCGGCTCACGCAATCGCAGTTCGATCCGATCCAGATCGGCGAGCGCATCTGGGTCGTGCCTTCGTGGCACGACGCCCCCGACCCGAGCGCACTCGTGCTCGAACTCGATCCGGGCCTGGCCTTCGGCACCGGCAGCCATCCCACCACGCGGCTGTGCATGGAGTGGCTCGAGCAGCACGTGCAGCCAGGCAATGCGCTGCTCGATTACGGCTGCGGCTCGGGGATTCTCGCGATTCTCGCGAAGAAATGCGGTGCGAATCCCGTGATCGGCATCGACATCGACCCGCAGGCGGTCGAATCGGCGCGCCATAACAGCGAGCGCAATCACGTCGAGGTCACCTACGGTTTGCCCGATGACTGCCCGCAGGGCGAGTTCGACATCGTCGTCGCCAACATTCTTTCGAATCCGCTCAAGCTGATGGCGTCGATGCTTTCGTCGCGCGTGAAGCCGGGCGGACGGCTCGCGCTCTCCGGCATCCTCGCGCGTCAAGCCGAGGAAGTGGCACAGGTCTACGAGCGCTGGATCGATATCTCGGTCTGGCGCGAGCACGAGGGCTGGGTCTGCCTCGCCGGTACGCGGCGCCCATAGACACGCAGGCGCGGCGCGCGCCGTGCCTGTTCCCGCCCCAAGCGCGACGAGCGAAGTCGTAGACCGCCGCGGATTGCCAGTAGAATGCGAGTATCGCCAACCTTCCGGTACCACGGCACACATGCTTCTGGCAACACGCTGTCCCTTCTGCGAAACCGTTTTCCGTATCCAGCCGGCGCACCTCGCCGCACGCCGCGGCCTCGTGCGCTGCGGGCATTGCCAGGAAGCGTTCGACGCGTCGGGTAGCCTGTACGAGCTGCCCGAAAACGGCGATTTCGCTCAGGCCATCCCCGTCGCGGCCGATATCGCCGCAAGCCTGGCTGCACCGTCGGCACAGCAGGCCGCGCCTGCCCATGCCTCCGATGAAGCGTCCGGTCAGCCGCCGCAAGGCGAGCCGGCTGCGCCCCCCGGGGAATCCGCGCCGCCGGCGGGCGCACCGAACTTCTCGGGCCGTGCCTGGGATCCTTGGGCCCCGCGTCCGGATAGCAACCTCGACCCCAAGCTGCAGTACAACGCCAGCCATCTGCCACGGTCAGGCCTGGCTCCGGCTCGCGACGTCGAGTTGCACCTCCACCACCACGACGAGCCCACGCTTTCCCACACCATCGGGCCCGGCCCGACGCCCCCCGGGCAAGCCGGCGCGCCCGGTCCCATCGAGCCGACCCTGTCGGCGAACGATGCCATTCATCGCCCTCACGCCGACCCCGAGCCCGTGCTGCGCCGCGCGCCGGCCAATGCGTCCGCCGCCCCCGCGTTCACCGCGCTCGAACCCAATGCCGGCGGCGAGCCCTTCGCGGTCACGCGTGAAGCGCCCGCTCGCGCGAAGCGCCGCACGGGCTGGCGCATCGTGGGCGTGCTGATCGCCCTCGCGCTTCTCGCGACGCTCGCCGCGCAGCTCGCCTGGTGGCTGCGCGAAACCGTCATGGTCTACTGGCCCGCCTCGCAGCCGTACTATCAGCAGGCCTGCGAGCAACTCGGATGCCACGTGAGCCCGCCGCGCAACATCGACGGTCTTCAGGTCCTGCCGTCCGATCTGCGCCAGGTGGACGACCCGCATCACCTGGAGTTGAAGGTGCCGCTGCACAACCGCTTCGATGTGGCGCTCGCCTGGCCGGCCATGGAACTCACGCTGCTCGACCGCCAGAACAATATCGTTCTGCGCCGCGTGCTGTGGCCACAGGACTACGTGCCGCCCGGCACGCGCATCGAAGCCGGCATGGCCGCGCATAGCACGCAGACGATGATCGTGCGGCTCGACACCGGCACCGTCGTTGCGTCGAACTTCCGCATCGAAATTTTCTATCCCTGAATTACCGCGCCAGCGCCCATTTCCGCGCTGGCGCGCGTTTCCTGCGCCTGGCCAGAACGGGCGCCATTCACCACAACAGCATTGCATTCGGAGAGCACATCATGAGTCAAGTCACGCTAGGCGGTAACCCGATCGACGTCGCAGGCACGTTCCCCACGGCCGGCCAGAAGGCTCCCGCGTTCTCGCTCGTCGGCAAGGATCTCAAGCCGGTCTCGCTCGCCGATTTCGCCGGCAAGCGCAAAGTGCTGAACATCGTGCCGAGCCTCGACACGCCGGTCTGTGCCACCTCCACGCGCAAGTTCAACGAAGCCGCGGCCAAGCTCGACAACACCGCCGTCGTCGTGATCTCGGGCGACCTGCCGTTCGCCGCGGCGCGCTTTTGCACGACCGAAGGCATCGAGAATGTCGTCACGGCGTCGACCTTCCGCGGCCATGAATTCGCGCAAGCCTATGGCGTGGACGTCACGAGCGGCCCGCTGACGGGCCTCACGGCGCGCGCCGTGGTGGTCATCGACGCGAACGACAACGTCGTCTATGCCGAGCGCGTTGGCGAAATCAAGAACGAACCGAACTACGACGCCGCGCTCGCCGCACTGAAGTAATACCCGGCTGCGGCGCGCGCGAGCTGGACACAGCCCTGGCGCAACGCCAGCTCGATCTCCCTCGCAGCGCGCCGCGCTTCCGACCACACGCACTACAGGAATTCCCGCCTTGGCTACGCTGATCTGCGGCTCGCTCGCCTACGACAACATCATGACCTTCGAGGGCCGCTTTCGGGAGCACATCCTGCCCGAGCAGGTGCACATCCTGAACGTGAGCTTTCTCGTGCCGACGATGCGCCGCGAATTCGGCGGCTGCGCGGGCAATATCGCCTACTCGCTGCATCTGCTGGGCGGCGACGCGCGCATCATGGCGACACTCGGTGGCGCCGATGCGCAGCCGTATCTCGAGCGCCTCGACACACTCGGCCTCCCGAAGGCGCACGTGCGCGTGCTGCCCGATACGTGGTCCGCTCAGGCGATGATCACGACCGACCTCGAAAACAACCAGATCACGGCCTTCCACCCGGGCGCGATGATGCAATCGCATCTGAACCGCGCCGACGAAGCGCCTGGCATCAAGCTCGGCATCGTCGCCCCGGACGGCTTCGACGGCATGGTCCAGCACGTGGAACAATTCGCTAGTGCGGGCATCCCGTTTGTCTTCGATCCGGGTCAAGGGCTGCCGCTCTTCGACGGTGCGTCGCTTCGACGCGCTATTGAACTTGCGACCTATGTAACGGTCAACGACTACGAAGCTAATCTGGTCAGCCATCGCACTGGCTGGTCGCTCGAAGAGATCGCAAGCCACGTCGATGCGCTGGTCGTCACCCGCGGCGAACATGGTTCGCAGATCTACCACGGCGGCGGCATCGAAGATATTCCGTCGGTAAAGGCCGAGCAGGTGCTCGACCCCACGGGTTGCGGCGACGCCTTCCGCGGCGGTCTGCTCTACGGCATCGAGAACGGCCTCGGCTGGGCCACCACGGGACGCCTGGCAAGCCTCATGGGCGCGCTGAAGATCGAGCATCTCGGGCCGCAGAATTACGCGCCCACACGAGCGCAAATCAAGGAACGATTCAAGGCGGCGTTCGGCTACGAACTGCAGCTCTGAATCCGGGTGCCGCCTCCTTTGTCACCGGCGGCGCTCTTTGGAGTTACGGAAAATGAAAACAACAAGTCGTCTGATTGTCGCCGTCATGATCGCGGGCTCGCTCGCCATGACGGGCTGCGCCTATAACAGCAGCTCCGCCGATGTCTACACCGCCTCGCAGGCGCAGCGCGAAGCCACCGTGCGCATGGCCACGGTCGAAAGCGTGCGCGCGGTGAAGATCAGCTCCAACAATGGCCAGCCGAGCGGGATCGGCGCCGTGGGCGGCGGCGCGCTCGGCGCGGTCGCGGGCAGCCAGATCGGTGGCGGCACGGGCTCGATCATCACGGGCATCATCGGCGGCATCGCAGGCGCCGTGGCCGGCAACGCGGTCGAGAACGGCGTGGCAATGCACAACGGTCTCGAGATCACGGTGCGACTCGACAACGGCGACTACCGCGCCATCACCCAATCCGCCACCGGCGAAGTCTTCCAGGCCGGCGAGCGGGTTCGCCTGGTCTCGAGCGGCGGCGTCACGCGCGTAACGCACTGATTAACTAACCGGTTTCCCCTGTACCGCAGCGGCGCCTCGCGCCCTCCTGCGGAACCTCAGGCGCATGTGCTCCCCTGTGCATGCGCCTTTTTTCATGCCGGCGCCAAACCCGGATGGCCAGCGCGAAGCACCCAGACGCGGCGCGTGGACGAAAAAGAATGGGCGAAAAAAATCCCGTCGCGGACAAACCCAGCGACGGGATTCGGAGCGGGTCCGGCATTCGCGCCTGCAGACGCATCCGCAGGCACGACGCCCGGCCCTGTCACCAAAGCGCGCGTTTTGACTGACTCCCGTGCGCTTCGGCTCGTACTGCTTACGGACGGCTGCCGGTCGGGAACGGCCATGCTGCGGCCGGATTCAGGGCAGTCTTGACCGTTGCTGCGGGCGCGGACGGTTGCGCAGCAGGGGCAGCAGGCGCGGTAGCGGCAGCCTTTTTCGCAGGCGCTTTCTTGGCGGCCTTCTTCGCGGCAGCCTTCTTCGCAGGCGCAGCCTTCTTGGCAGCGGCCTTCTTGGCAGGCGCCTTCTTGGCGGCGGCCTTCTTCACCGCGACTTTCTTGGCTGCAACCTTCCTGGTTGCAACCTTCTTCGCAGCGGCCTTCTTCGCCGGTGCTGCCTTCTTGGCTGCAACCTTCTTCACCGCGACCTTCTTCGCTGCGACTTTCTTCGCGGTGACTTTCCTGGCTGCAACCTTCTTCGCAGCGGCCTTCTTCGCCGGTGCTGCCTTCTTCGCTGCAACCTTCTTCACCGCGACTTTCTTCGCAGCAACCTTCTTGGCTGCAACCTTCTTCGCAGCGGCCTTCTTCGCCGGTGCTGCCTTCTTCGCTGCAACCTTCTTCACCGCGACTTTCTTTGCAGCAACCTTCTTCACCGCGACCTTCTTCGCTGCGGCCTTCCTGGCCGGTGCGGCCTTTTTCGCTGCAACCTTCTTCACTGCGGCTTTCTTGGCCGCCGGCTTCTTCTTGGCAGTTGCCATTTTTTTCTCCTTCAGGTTCAGATGAGAGTCAGTTCAAACTACACCCTTCGTCAAAACCCGCTTCCCGCGAACGCTTCTCACGGCGCACACTGCGAAGCGGGCTATTCATCGGCGTACGCTGATCCCGCGCGCTTACGCTAATGAATGCGGTAAGGCGCGCCGTGCCGTGAGGCACCGCGCGCCAGATCGGCCCGGCGTCGAATACCGACGCCGGCCAACGTTCGTTGAAAGCGCGGGCCGCGCAACTGGCGGGACCCACGCCCTTTTCCGGGGGGAAGTTTGCCCATCCCACTGAAGGGTTCGCAAAGTGCCTGTCATATCGGTGAGCCGCCAAGGCTCCGGGCACGCTTTGCATCAGGCGTTCCTGCTCCTAATCATCATGCCGGCCAAGGCGCTCACATGGCACCCGGCAGCAACCCCAAAAGACCTGACTCAGGTGTGCGCCCGGTTATTCCCAGGACAACGCACCGCCCGTCTGATATTCGATCACGCGCGTCTCGAAGAAGTTGCGTTCCTTCTTCAAGTCGATCATCTCGCTCATCCACGGGAACGGGTTCTCTTCGTTCGGGAACAGCGGATCGAGACCGATCTGCTGGCAACGGCGGTTGCAGATGAAGCGCAGATAGCTCTTGAACATCGATGCGTTCAGACCCAGCACGCCGCGCGGCATGGTGTCTTCCGCGTAACGGTATTCGAGGTCGACCGCATGCTTGAACAGCTCGGTGATCTCCGCACGGAACGCCGGGGTCCACAGGTGCGGGTTTTCGAGCTTGATCTGGTTGATCAGGTCGATGCCGAAGTTGCAGTGCATCGACTCGTCGCGCAGGATGTACTGGTATTGCTCCGCGGCGCCCGTCATCTTGTTCTGGCGGCCGAGCGCGAGAATTTGCGTGAAGCCCACATAGAAGAACAGGCCTTCCATGATGCAGGCGAACACGATCAGCGACCTGAGCAGCTTCTGGTCGGCTTCGAGCGTACCGGTCTTGAACGACGGATCAGTCAGCGTCTGGATGAACGGGATCAGGAACTCGTCCTTGTCACGGATCGACTTGACCTCGTGGTACGCGTTGAAGATCTCGCTCTCGTCCAGACCCAGCGACTCGACGATGTACTGGTACGCGTGCGTGTGGATCGCCTCTTCGAACGCCTGGCGCAGCAGGAACTGGCGGCATTCGGGCGCCGTGATGTGCCGGTAGGTGCCGAGCACGATGTTGTT
>JAITTX010000454.1 GCA_031286755.1 Paraburkholderia sp. | reverse complement strand
GCCACGGCGCACAGCGTCGCCGCGATCCGGCGGCTTCGCGCCTTATCGTCCGTATGGCACGCGTTCCATCCGGTCGTTGTCAAAGCAAGCTGCCGCATCACGGTCGAGGCCATGCATTGGCCACCTCCGCAGGCATTGTCCCTCCCGGTACGGCGCTTGAGAACCGCTGCGCGGCCCACGGCATCAATTCGGGAAAATCTCCCGGCCTCCGTCCGTTGTCAAACGATCTCGTGATGGACTACTTTGCTTTCATGGCGCGCGCGTTCGCCGTGCAGTGAATTCACTATGGAGCATGACCATGCAGGAGACACGGTTTCGTATCGCCCGCCCCGCATTTTCCCGGCGGCCTCGCGGTATTCTCGCGCTTGGCGCGTGCGCCACGGCGGCCGCGCTCGCGTTCACCGCCGCCGCCGCCGAGGCGTCCGCGCCCACGGCCTATGTGACCAGCGAGAAAGCGGGAGTCGGCGTCATCGATCTTACGCAGATGACGCTGACCAGAACGTTTCCTGTGGGAGCGGCCGGCCCGCGCGGCCTGAGTCTGAATGCGGACGGCACACGGCTGCTCGTGGCTAACAAGAACACTGGCGACCTCTCGGTGATCGATACGGCCTCGGGGGACGTCGTGCAGCGCGTGAAGATCGGCAAGAACCCGGAATATGTGCGTGTGCGCAACGGCTTTGCCTACGTGACCTACGAACCCGGCGAGGAAGGCGGCCCGCCTGCGGCCGCCGGGTCCGCCCAGCAGGCGGACAGGAAGCCAGGCGGCAAGCCAGGCGCCGGTGACGACGACGCGAACCAGCCGCCCGCGGAAATCGCCATCGTCGACATGAAAGCGTGGCGCGTGGTGCGTTCGGTCACGAGCGGCCACGAAACCGAGGGCATCGAGTTTGCGCGCGACGGCAAGACGATGCTGGTGACCAACGAAGGTGACGACACGGTCTCCGTTTATCACGCGCAGACTGGCGAGCCGATCCGGACCGTGAAGCTCGTGGCTGGCGGCCGTCCGCGCGGCATTCGCCTCTCGCCCGACGGCAAGACCTACGTGGTTACGCTCGAGTCGCTCAGCAAATTCGTCGTGCTCGACGCGCACACCTTTCAGGTGCTCAAGACCGTCGATACAAAGCTCGGGCCATATGGCGTGGCATTCGGCCCCGATGGCCACCGGCTCTTCGTCGCCGCCGCGCGCGACAAAACGGTCCAGGTCTTCGACGGCCACAGCTACGAGCATGTCGCCGACGTGCCGGTCGGCCAGCGCTGCTGGCACTTCAGCTTCACGCCCGACGGCGCGAAACTGCTGGTGGCGTGCGGGCGCTCCGACGCTGTCTACGTGCTCGATGCGCGCAGCTATCAGCCGATCAAGCAGATTGGCGATTTACCGCTCGCCTGGGGCATCGTGACCTGGCCGCACAGCGACGGCTCGATCGAATCGCGCTAGCCGGCGTGGTGTATCGAAGCGCATCGCCGCGCGCCGGCCGCGCTCAATGCCAGGCGTAGCGCAGGCCAACCCAAAAACCGCGCGGCGCGCCCGGCCCGACAAACTGCTCGTTGGTCGGGTTGGCGCCGTCGAACGTATGATTCGGGCCGTTGAAGAAATTCTCGCCGAGCGCGCCGAACGTGGCATAGCGCTTGTCAAGCAGGTTCGTGATGTTGGCCCAGAGCTGCAACTGCTTCGTCACCTGCCAGGTGGTGTCGAGGTCGATCAGCAGATAGCCGGAAATCTTCCCGTTCACATCCTGATTGTTTTCGTCGCCCTGCGCGTAGATGCTGCCGCGCCAGGTCAGATTCGTGCCGATATTCCATTTCGGAGTGGCCGCATAGTCGAGCCGCAGCTTGACCATGTTCGCCGGAATGCCCGGAATGTGGTCGCCGGATTTCACCGTGATGTTGCCGTTGGCGTCCGCGCTGGAATTGCTCGGGCTGCTTTCGGTCCAGCTCGACCGGTAAGTCGCGTCGACATAGCTGTAGCTCGCCGTGAGCGCGAGCGGTCCGAGCTGCGAGCGCCCGGACAGCTCGAAGCCTTGCCGGCGCGTACGGCCCACGTTCTGGAAGTAGCCCTGATTGCTCGCCGCGCCATTGCTGCTGATGAACTGGATGTCGTTTTCGAGCGTCGTGCTGTACGCGGCGGCGCTCCATGTCGTCGAGACGCCTATGCGCCCGCGCGCGCCGATTTCGAAGGTCTTCGAGATCACCGGCTGAAGGTCCGGGTCCGAGACGAAGTCGTTGGGCAGAGAGCAGGGCGCTGCAGGGTTGGCGCAGGCCAGTTCGATAGCGGTTGGCGATCGCATGCCTTCGTTATAGGTCGCATAGGCCGTGAGCGCGGGGCTCGGATTCCAGTTGATGCCGACCGCCGGATTGAAGCGCGAGAACGTGTGGTGGCCGTCGAGCTGCGGCTGCGTGCCGCTCGCGTCGCCAATATTGGCGCTTGCCCAGTTGTAGCGGCCGGCCAGCATGATCGACCATTGTTGCGTGAGCGACAGGGTGTTCTGAAAATAAATGCCGTAGCTGGCGTTGTGCGTGTTGGCCGCGGTTTCCTGCTCGAAGCCGCCGATGCCGACGGTAGCGCGCGAAGCGGTGAAGTACGCGTCTTGCGACGACTGCGTGTAGCTGGAGTTGGCGATGTCCGCGGACATCCCGGCGACGAACTGGTTCTGCATCCCCGCGAGCTTGCTGAGCAGCGTGAGCTGCAGGCTCGCGCCGTAGCTGTCGGTCGAGACCACCGACTGCTCGTTGGTCGCCTGGGTGGTGTCGATATTGCCGTCGTCGTCCACCGCGCCGAAATCAGGGTTGGTGTTGCTGCTCACGTTGCGGTTGCGGAAATGGCGGAAATACGCGTTGCCGCTCAATTCCACATTGTCATTGATGGAGTGGTCGCCCGAAAGCGTGACATAGGCCGCGCTGTTCTGGTTCAGATCGGGATATGTGTAGGGTTGCTTACGATTGTCCAGGAAGGACTTTGGAATGGTCTGCGTGCCGTACAAGTCGTTGTCCGCGCCGCCGGCCGAGAGCGACAGCGTGGTGTCGGCGTCGCTGTAGCGCAGCTTGCCGAACCCCTGGCGCACGCGGCTGGCGTTCTCCTGCGCCCAGCCGTTGTCGTTCGTCGCGGTGCCTGTGACGTAATAGTCCAGGTTCTGGCCGATCGTGCCGCCCTGTTCGATCTGCGCGGTCTTGCGGCCCCAGGAGCCCAGCGCCACCTCCGCCTCGCCGCCGGGGCTCGTCTTGCCGTTCTTCGTGGTGATCACCAGCGCGCCGCCGAGGGTGTTGAGCCCATAGGTCGGGTTCGAGCCCGGAATCAGCTGAATCGTGTCGATCGCCTGCTGCGGCAACAGATCCCAGTTCACCACGTCGCCAAACGGCTCGTTGACGCGCACGCCGTCGAGGAACACCGAGAGGCCCTGCGGCGTGCCGAGCACGGGCGACGCCGTGAAGCCCCGGTAGTTCACGTTGACCTGATACGGGTTGCCCTGGGCATCGTTGATATCGACGCTCGGCAGGTTCCTCTCGAAGTATTCGGTGAGCGTGTGGCGATGCTGCCGGTCGATATCCTGCCCGCGCACGGTCTGCACGTTGGCGGGCACGAGCGTGAGCGGTGTGCCGATTCCAAGGAGCGGTGTGGTGCCGACCACGACGATGGGCGCAAGCTTCGTGACAGTGGTGGTGCTGGCCGCAGACGCGGCGTCGGCCGCCGAAGCCGCCACGGGGGGCGCCGCCTGCGCCCATGCCGTGACCGACAGGCTCGCCAGCGCGCTGCCGAACCCGAGCGTGATGCCAGCCCGTTTGCGCAAGCGGGGTAAGCGTTTTACGCGGCGCGCGTGCGATGGCATGCTCATGGTCGACTCTCCAGCTTTATCGGTCTTATCGGCGCGGGCGGCGCTATCTCCGTGAGCGCAGCCGCGTGGCGGCACACGTGGCGCTTTCTTTCAGTGTGTGTAAAGCTTCGCATACGGTGCGGCGCGCGGCCCGGGACCTTTTCCCGAAATGGCAGGGAAAGCTTCCTGAGCGCGCCGCGGCAACCTTGGTACGCGTTTGGCCTGACTAGAATGCAAAGCGATGGCAAGCGACTTCCCCACACCTCCTTCCGCGCGACCCGTGCCGCCGCACTCGACGGTACGGCGTGACCTTGCATGGGTCCTGGCGTTCACGGTGCTCGCCGCGGCGCTTGGCGCGACGTTCGATTTCAGCGAGCGCGCTTATCGTTGGACACGCGGCCTGGAGCGTTTTCAGATCGACGAATTGCCGGGCACGCTATGCGTGCTTTCCGTGGGCCTTGCGTGGTTCGCATGGCGCCGGTACCGGGAGGCGCGCCGCGAGCTGCGCTATCGCCGCGCGCTGGAAGAGCAGGCGGAGCGCCTGCTCGCCGACAACCGGCGGCTCGCCAATCAGGCGTTGCAGGCGCAGGAGCACGAACGCCGCCATCTGGCGCGTGAGCTGCACGACGAGCTGGGCCAGTACCTGAACGCGATCTCGCTCGACGCGGCGCGCATTCGCGATCTCGCGGACACGCGCGAGCCGGAGATTCAGCGCATTGCGCGTTCTCTCATGCAAAGCGCAAGCCACGTTTATCGGCAGATCGGCGGCATGATCCGGCGGCTGCGGCCCATCGGCCTCGACGAATTCGGTTTGCCGAGTGCGCTGGAGCATTGCGTCGACGGCTGGCGCGAACGGCTGCCGGACGCGTCGTTCCAGCTCACGATCGAAGGGGATTTCACCGGCCTGAGCGATGCGCTGACCATCACGCTTTATCGGCTGGTGCAGGAGGGGCTCACGAACGTTTCGAAGTTCGCGCCGGCCTCGCGCGTGGAGGTGTTCATGGTGCGTGCGCCTCGTGAGGCCGGGCAAGCACACAAGGGGCGCGGCGCGCAGGACGGCGGGCGGATCGACGAGATCGTCGTGACCCTGGCCGACGAGTGCGCCCCGTCCACCGGGCCCGGCGTCCAGGCCGCGCT
>JAITTX010000437.1 GCA_031286755.1 Paraburkholderia sp. | reverse complement strand
GCTCGTCACCATCTGGAGCATCCTGGTGCTCGTGCTCGCGCTGCGCAGTTCGCTCGATGCAAGCGGGACTTCGGCGATGATGGCGCAAATGAACAAAACCAGTTAGGCATGCTTGATGGTCTGCGCAGGGGGGAACGGTCGATGCAGCCGGGCTGCCCCGGCTGACCCGGCTGCACATAGCGGCCGTCCTCGGCGTAGTTCGACGAGCCCGCCTGCTCGAGCGCGAAGTGATTCGACGCCACGCCGCCAAGCAGGACATAGCTGCGCTCGAAGCCCCACGGGTCGGGTGTCTTCCCGCTGCCCGTCGGGCTGTCCACGACGCCGGAGCCAATGTGCCACCTGCCCGCGATGCAGGTGTGGTAGCCGGAGTTCTTCAGTAGTTATGCAAACGATAGCGCATGATCGCTCAGATAACCCTCGTAGCCAGGCAACCCGCGCCGCTCGTCGGCAGGCGCGCCCATGGTGCCTTCGCCGACGAGATGGTGATCGGTGCCGGAAATCAGCGTGGCGCGCGTAATCGCGCAAAATTCGTCACTTGCTAACGGGTAACGGGAATATGGCGCGAACGCCGATTTTCAATCGGGCGCTCGGGATGAACGCAACCACCGGCGCGCTTTAAAACGTTGCGCTCGCAATCATATCGAGCACCGCCTCAAACCTCCCCGCCACCGGCTGCATCCGCCAGCCTGAGCACGAAAGCCAGACCGGTAAAGACGAAGCCCACCGCGCATACGCCATCCCAGCCGGCCCACGCCCACATCGCACCCGACAACACCGTGCCGAGCGCGCCGCCGATGAAAAACACGCCGACGAACAGGCCATTCAATCTGCCGCGCGCGGCGGGGTTCATCAGGTTGATGGCGCGGCGGCCCAGCGTCTGGTCGGTGACCACGCCGGCGTCCAGCGCGGCCGCGCCGGCCACCAGCATCGCCACCGCCAGCAGCGGATGCGCGCTCGCTGAAAATCCGCCCCAGCCAGCGCCCGCAACCCCGTTGACGACGAGCGCGACCAGCATCGTCACATGCCCGGCAAACAACATCCGCCTCCCCAGGCCGCGATCGCCCGCACGCCCCGCGAGCGGCGTGACGATTGCGCCCGCCGCGCCGGCCAGCGCGAACAGCGCGATCCCGTCCATCCCGAAGTTGAACGGCGGCTGCACGAGCCGCAGGCCAATCGCGGTCCAGAACGCGCTGAAGGCGCCCATCACCAGCGCCGCCGAGGCAGCATTGCGTTGCAGCACGCGCTCGCTGCGCAGCAGCGTCCAGAGCGAAAGCAGCAAGGCTCCGTAGCGCGTGGAAACCAGCGGCACACGCATCGGCAAGCGCAGATAGAGCACGACGGCAAGCAGCGCGTCGATCACCCCGGCAATGCCATAGAACGCACGCCAGCCGAGGGTTCCCGCCACCAGACTGGCGGCGGGACGCGATAGCAGGATGCCGAGCATCAGGCCGCCCATCACGTTGCCGACCGCGCGGCCACGGTGACTCTCCCGCGCCATCGACGCGGCCATGGGCACCAGCATCTGGATCACGCTCGATGCCGCACCGGCCACGAACACGGCGGCCAGAAATACCCCGCGAGACGCGGTGAGCGTCGCGACGACGAGCGCGACGGCGCAACCCGCGAGCGTATGCACGATCAGGCGGCGGTTTTCGAGCAGATCGCACAGCGGCACGAGCAGCACGAGACCCACGGCGTAGCCGAGTTGCGGCAGCATCGCGGCCAATCCCGCGAAGCGCGGCGCGAGATGCAGGCTGCGGCTGATCACGCCGGTCAACGGTTGCGCGGCGAACAGGTTCATCACGATCACGCCCACGGCGGTCGCAAAGAAGGCCGTGAGCAGTGGCGTGAGAGGCGGCGTGCGCGGATCTTCGGCGGCATGCGTGGCAACGGGGTCGGCGCAAGTTTCAGCGGACGGATTCATCAGAATGGCGCTCCTGGGGCTGGTCACGGCCATCGTAGTCATCCGCCTAACATGCCACAATTGAAATATATTCATTGTCATTATGCGAGTTTGTTTTGAACACGCGCGATCTGCAGGCATTCGTCGCGGTCATCGAGAGCGGTTCGATGGTGCGCGCCGCCGAGCGCCTTCATCTGACCCAGCCCGGTCTGACACGGCGCATACAGAGCCTCGAAACCACGCTCGGCGCCGAACTGCTCGATCGCCAGAGCAAGCCGCTCAAGCCCACCGCCACCGGCAACGAGGTCTATGCGCTCGCGCGCACCGTGTTGAGCGCCGTCGACGATCTCCTGCTGGTGACTTCGGCCGACAGCGAGCCAGCCGGCGAGCTGAGAATCGGCATGCCGCCGTTTCTGGCCGACATGGCGCTGGAAAAACCGGTTGACGATTTACGCAGCGCGTTTCCGCGGCTCACCCTGCGGATCACGGCGGGCTGGTCGCCCGGCCTCGTGCAAAGCGTCGAGCGGGCGGCCCTGGATGCAGCCGTGGTGCTGATGCCTTCGAACTTCATGCCACCCGAAACGGTGCGCGCAACCGCCCTCGCGTTCCAGCCCATCGTGATCGTCGCGCCGCGCTCGCTGGGCCTGCCCGATGCGCCGGCAACGCTCGCCGATCTGGCAAAGCACGCGTGGGTGCTCAACCAGAACGGCTGCGGCATGCGCTCCACATTGAGCCGCGCGCTGGAAATGGCCGGCTTGCCGTTCAACGTCGCGGTCGAGGCATTTGGTTCGGATCTCCAACTATCTCTGGTGGCGCGCGGGCTCGGCATCGGTGTCGCCACGCCGGACGTGCTGGAGCGCTCGACTCATCGCGACGCGCTGCAGGTGATCGACGTCGTCGATTTCCGCACCGGCGTCGACGCGTGGTTCGTGCATGGCTCGCTGCCCGGGCGCCTCACGCGGCCGGTCGAACTGCTGCGCCGTTCGTTGAGCGCGGTGCTGGCCGGAAGCGGACTCAGGACGTATGGCTAGAAGCGGGTGTCCTGGCAAGATCG
>JAITTX010000403.1 GCA_031286755.1 Paraburkholderia sp. | reverse complement strand
CTGATGGGCGTGGGCACGCCGGAAGATCTCGTGGCGGGCGTGGCCGCGGGCGTCGACATGTTCGATTGCGTGATGCCCACGCGCAACGCACGCAACGGCTGGATCTTCACGCGCTTTGGCGACATCAAGATCCGCAACGCCGTGCACCGCAACTCGCTGCGTCCGCTCGACGAGCAGTGCGGCTGCTACACCTGCCGTCACTTCACGCGCGGCTATCTGCACCACCTGCACCGCGTGGGCGAGATTCTCGGCGCGCAGCTCAACACGATCCACAACCTGCACTACTACCTCGAGCTGATGAGCGAGATCCGCACGGCGATCGAGACGAAGACATTCGCGGCGTTCCGCGCGCGCTTCGCCGAAAATCGCGCGCGCGGCGTGGATTGAGCGCAGCGCCTCAGGCATCCCCTCAGGCATCCCGAAAGGCCGCGGCGCTTTCGAAGCTTTCCGATATCGGAATACGGCAAGCGCCGCCAGACTTTACAATTACCTTTCGTTTCGCCGATGCTTCATGGGCGCTTTTTCACCCAAGCCAAACGCGTTGCATCCCGCCCAGGCGGGCAAATACGTGATAACAGCTTGATCGGAAAGCCCATTTTGCGTCGTCGTCGCGTATCTTGCCGGTGGTAGAATAACCGGCTCGCTTTTTGATCGTATCTTTGATCGTAGTGATCGTATAAACGGAGAGACCAACGTGTCGTTCATTTCCAATGCCTTCGCCCAAGGCTCCGCAGTCGGCGGCGCAGAATCGAGCCTCATGAGCTTCCTGCCGCTCATTCTGATGTTCGCCGTGCTGTACTTCATCATGATTCGTCCGCAGATGAAGCGCCAGAAGGAACACCGCAACATGCTCGCCGCCATGGCCAAGGGCGACGAAGTCATCACGAGCGGCGGCATCGTCGGCAAGGTGACCAAGGTCAGCGAAGCCTACGTGGGCGTCGAAATCTCGGACGGCACGGAAATCACCGTGCAGAAGTCGGCGGTCTCGACCATCCTGCCGAAGGGCACGATCAAGTCGCTGTAAGCCTCCAGCGATCGTCTTCTCCAGGCCGCCACACGAACGCGCGGCCTTGCGCGTCCGGCCCCGCCACTGAAACGCCCGCGAGGGCCATCATGAAGGCTTGGCCGGACGCTCGCACATCGTGCAGGCCAATCCCATCCCCCGTTGGGCCAAGCAATGAACCGTTACCCCCTCTGGAAATATGTCGTGATGCTGGTGGCGCTTGTCATCGGCCTCGTGTACACATTGCCCAATTTCTTCGGCGAAGCGCCGGCGGTCCAGGTATCGAGCGGCAAAGCCACCGTCAAGCTGGACTCAGCCACGCTCGCGCAGATCGAAGCCGCGCTCCCCGCGAACAACATCAAGGCCGACGAGGTCACGTTCGACAACTCCACGTTGAACGCGAACATCCGCGTGCGCGTCGCCGACACGGACACGCAGCTGCGCCTGAAGGACGTGCTCACGAAGGCGCTCAATCCCGACCCGAGCGATCCGAGCTACGTCGTCGCGCTGAACCTGCAAAGCGCCTCGCCCCGCTGGCTGACGGCGCTGCATGCGCTGCCGATGTACCTCGGCCTGGACCTGCGCGGCGGCGTGCACTTCTTGCTGCAGGTCGACATGAACGGCGCGCTCAACAAGAAGCTCGACTCCGACGCTTCGGACGCGCGCACGATCCTGCGCGACAAGAACATCCGCGACGGCGGCGTGAACCGCGTCAACCAGAGCGTCGTGATCAACTTCGCCGATCCGGCCGTGGCCGAGCAGGCGCGCAAGGTGCTCTCGAGCCAGAACGGCGTCGCCGAGCTCGTATGGGCCACGCAGAACGCGCCCGATGGCAACGCGCAGCTCGTCGGCACCTTCACGCCGGCCGTGAAGAAGTCGGTGCAGGACGCCGCGCTCAAGCAGAACATCACCACGCTGCATAACCGCGTGAACGAGCTCGGCGTGGCCGAGCCCGTGATCCAGCAGCAAGGCGACGACCGCATCGTGGTCGAGCTGCCGGGCGTGCAGGACACCGCGAAGGCGAAGGACATCATCGGCCGCACGGCCACGCTCGAAGCGCGCCTCGCCGACCCGCTGGGCCTGCATCCGGACCCGAACGCGCCGGTGCCGCCGGGCGACGAGCTCTTCACGCAAGGCAACGTCGGCCCCGTGCTGCTGCGCAAGCAGGTGATCTTCACGGGCGACCGCATCATCGACGCCTCGGCGGGCTTCGACGAGCACAACCGCCCGTCGGTGAACATTCGCCTCGACTCGGCGGGCGGGCGCGCGGTGCGCAGCGTCTCGCGCGACAACATCGGCAAGCCGATGGCGATGGTGCTGTTCGAGAAGGGCAAGGGCGAAGTGCTCACGGTGGCCACGATCCAGTCGGAACTGGGCGATCGCTTCCAGATCACGGGCCAGCCCACGCCGCAAGCCGCCGCCGACCTCGCGCTGCTATTGCGCGCAGGCTCGCTCGCCGCGCCCATGGACATCATCGAGGAACGCACGGTTGGCCCGAGCCTTGGCGCGGACAACATTCGCAAGGGTTTCGACTCGGTGGTCTACGGCTTCGCCGCGATCGCCGTGTTCATGCTCTGCTACTACCTGCTGTTCGGTCTCGTCTCGATGATCGGCCTCTCGGTGAACCTGCTGCTGCTCGTGGCTGTGCTCTCGATGCTGCAGGCAACGCTCACGCTGCCGGGTATTGCCGCTATCGCGCTTGCGCTCGGTATGGCGATCGACGCGAACGTGCTCATCAACGAGCGCGTGCGCGAGGAACTGCGCCACGGCGCGCCGCCGCAACTGGCCATCCAGAACGGCTACGCGCACGCCTGGGCGACGATCGTCGACTCGAACGTGACCACGCTCATCGCCGGTCTCGCGCTGCTCGCGTTCGGCTCGGGCCCGGTGCGCGGCTTCGCGATCGTGCACTGTATCGGCATTCTCACCTCGATGTTCTCGGCCGTATTCTTCTCGCGCGGTCTCGTGAATTTCTGGTACGGCGGCAAGAAGAAGCTCAAGTCGCTGGCCGTGGGCCAGGTGTGGCGTCCGGAACCCGAGGCGGGTGCGCCCGCGCTGGGCGTGTCCGACGCCGGCACCGACACGGGCCGGGCCGTGGCTCAGGCCACGAAGCCGCGCGAAACCGCGAAGGCCAGCGCCAAGGGCGGCGCGCGCGCCAA
>JAITTX010000247.1 GCA_031286755.1 Paraburkholderia sp. | reverse complement strand
CGCGCGAGCGCGGCCGCCACGCGCGCGAGCGTCGGCTGGTAGCGGTCGATCCCGGTGGCCGAGCCCGAGTCGAACAGGCCGTCGCCGCGCAGCACGATCACGCTGCGGTCAGCGCCGTCGCGCACTTCCACGAGCCCCTCGGCGATCTCCGGCGCGAGGAAGCCCGCGAGACGCGGCGGCGGCGCGGGATGAACCGCCTGCGGCTCGGCGGCCTGCAGGCGCACGCTCGGGATCTGGAGCCGGCTGATCATCGTGAAGGCTTTGTCCGAGCGCCCCGCCAGCGCGAGATTGAGCCCGACGTACACGCCGAAGCCCACCAGCAAGGCGAGCGCGACGCAGGCCCAGAGCGGCATGACGAAGCGATGCGGGTCCTCGCGCGCGACCTCGTCGCGCCAGTGCGCGGAAAGCGCCGTGTCGTAGTCGCCGCGCACGCCGCGGATCGTGCGCGCGAGCGAATGGCGCAGATCGTCGAGCTGGGCCCGGCCATTGTCGAGCACGCGGTAGCGCCCCTCGAAGCCGAGCACGAGGCAGTAATAGAGCAGTTCGAGCAGATTCAATTGCTCGCGCGGCTGCTGCATCAAACGATTGAGGAGTTCGAAGAATTTTTCTCCGCCCCACGTCTCGTTGTGAAACGCCACGAGCAGGCTGTTCGCCGACCAGTCGCCGGTGCCGCCCCAGGGCGTGAGCGCCGCCGCCTCGTCGAGCGCCGTGCACAGGCAATAGCGCGCCGCGCCGATCTGCTCCGGCGAGGCCCCCGTGCTGCGCGCGCGCTCCTCGAACTGGCGGATCTCGTTGGCGAGATGCTCGCGCAGCCAGGTCGGATTCGGATGGTGCACGGTGTAGCGAATCTGCGGAATCAGGTTCAGCAACGCGTTGGCCGCGACCACGAGCGGGTTGCCGCCCTCCGCCGAGGCAGCCGCCGCCGCGCCCGCGAACCAGCGCGCCTCGCCAGGCGGCGCATCGGCTTGCCATGTGGCGTCGCCCTGCGCGCCCTGCGCCGCGGCAAGATCCGGCTGCGCGGTCATGAAGGCCCCGGGGCCGGACGGGCGGGCGCTCGTGCGGTCGGCCTCGCGCTGCGCGGGGAAAGGATCGTTGAGCGGATTCATCGCGTCTCTCGCTCACGCATATCGCGAATCGCCCAGAACTCCATAGCGAGGCCCGGAAACTCACCGGCCAGATGGAGCGCGAGCCCGCCCGAGCGTTCGAGCTGGCGCCAGAGGTCGCCGCCCTTGTCGATCTCGAAGTAGCTATGGCCGGCGTGATAGGGAATCTGATGCGGCGCGACCGGCAGCGCGCGCACCGGGATGCCCGGCAACTGCAGCTGCACCAGGTCGCGGATGCGCTCGACCGGCCCGAGCTTGACCTGGGCGGGAAAGCGCGTGCGCACGCCCTCGGCGGGCATGTCGGCGCGCACCGCCAGCACGAAGCCCGCGTCGCGCAGGAGCGAGGTGTCGGCAATCACGGCCACCTGCACGCCGTTGCCCGCGTCGGTGAGCGCGATCTGCACGGCGCTCTGGTCGAGCACGGTGGCGAGCGAGCGCCGCAGTTCCGCGAACAATTCGCCGAAGGTCGCGCGCAGGTCGTCGTGCCGGTAGGCCGGCAGCACCTCGGGCCGGCGCGAGGCGGCCGTGAAGGTGGCGAAGTCGCAGGCGAGCTTGAGCCAGTCGCGAAACAGCAGCTCCGGATGAACGCCCGGCGTTTGCGTGGTGTGCGACGTGATGGCGAGGTAGCGGTTGACGAGTTGCAGCAGCAGGAAGTCGGCGACTTCGGACACGCCGCCGCGCCCCGCCTGCGCCAGCCGCCCGGCCAGCAATTCGCTGCGCTGCGCGAGCAGCCGGTCCAGTTCCTGCATGTAGCCGGCCAGTTGCGGATGCGCATGGGCGTCGAGCAGCGGCGGAATATAGGTTTCGTCGATCACCAGCTGGCGGTCGGCGCGCCGCTCCACCACGCGCAGCACGCCCATCGCGTGCCAGTCGTCGTCCACATTGCTGGCGAGCGCAAGCCGCAGCTTCAGGCGTCCTAACTGCACGAGCGCGGGGGCGAGCCGCACCTCGTTGACGTCCGCGATCTCGGCTTCGTGGGCCACGTAGCGCGCGAGCGCCGAGTCGCCGCCGCCGAAGGTCACCTGCGCGCTGCTGCTGCGCGTGGCCGGCAGCGCCAGCACGATCGTGGTGTCGCGCACGTCGGGGCCCACCTCCAGCGCCTCGGGCGCCTCGTCGAGATGCGAGAAGTCGAACGGGGTGCCGTCGGGCAGCATGCCGCTCGCGGCGCGCAGCATCACCTTGCCGTGCGCGAGCGCCTCCTCGTCGATCTGCAGCGAGGCGAAGCCCCACAGATAGCGTTGCAGCGGCGCGCAGCGCAGGTGCACGTAGCGCTCGAAGTACCGTTCCAGTTGCTGGAAATGCTGGGGCCGCAGGAACATGCCTTCGGACCACACCACGCGGTCGCGCTGGCCGGCGCCGCCCGTGACGGGCGCAACGGGAGAATTCATGCGGTCGTTCATTGGGCGTCACCGGTGGCCGGCGTGGCGACGAGCCCGTCGCCCTGCACGGCGATCACGTAACGCATCTCGGAGGGCTTGCCTTGCCAGAACTTGAACAGGTTGGTGCTCGCGGGCGGCGGCAGCGCCACGACCACTTTCCAGCGGCGCTTTTCGAGCTTGCGGTAGCCCGCCACGACACCGAGCGCGCGCACCGAGTCGCCGCCCGAATAGTGAAGCGTGCGCGACTCGCCCGGCCGCAGGACGATGCGGTCCGTGCCCGCCAGCTCCGCGCCCAGCGCGTCCTCGGGCTTGCTTTGCAAGGCGAAATAATCGGCGTGGCTGAAATTATTACCGGATTTCAGCTGAAACGTTTGCAACGCTATTGGCGCGGGACGGTTTTGCGAATCCTTATTGACGTCGGCCGCCACCTGGAATGTGACTGAATAAGGAACCGGTAATTCTTTCTCTGTCGACGCACACCCGCACAATAACAAAAATGCCAAACAAATCCCCGCGTGCGGTTGAAGCACGCACTTAATTGGCGCTCCGTACATATCGTGCTAATCCTCTGATCCAGCGCGAAAACGCGTTGCTCATGCAAAGGCATGAACACGCCCCCGTCCCCTCTCCATGCATACGAGCAGGGGTTAAGTTTGCCGCTCCAGGAATGCCCGACCTGACCCGTACGTGCTGCGATGCGGGCCACGGGGCCATGACGCGATGCCTATCACTTCTATCGCTTCTTCGCGAAATTAAATTAAGCTATCGACGACGGTGTCTCACGAGTAATAATTTATATGAGGAAAAATCAGGTGACTAGACTATAGTTCGTACGATTCCTTACTGCAACGATCTCCGAATATGTGCTCTATAAATAAATCGCTCGAGCCGTAGTAATTACACCATTGGCTTGAATGAAGAATTAAATACCGGGTTGCCGACGATGAATTGGCCTTTACGCTGGAACTTATTACGTGCGAATTGCACGGCAGCCGCCCTTGGCGGCACATTTTTACTGACGCTCATGGTGGCGGGCGGTTGCAGCAGCCTCTCGCCCGCGCAGCGCGCGGCCGCCAATACCGTTGCGGCCGCACACGACTCGTATGTGGCGGGCGACTACTCGCGCACCATCCAGTTGCTGCGCAACAGCAACGCCGTGGATGACGGCGACCGCGACACCCAGATCGAAGCGCACAAGCTGATGGCGTTCAGCTACTGCGTGACGAACCGCGTCGCGCAATGCCGCGCCGAATTCGAGGCGATCCTGCGGATCGACCCGCACTTCGAGCTTTCCGCCGCCGAGAAGGGCCATCCCATCTGGGGTCCCGCATTCGACGCGGCCCGCCGCAAGGTCGCGCCGTCCTGACGCGCGACCTTGACGCCGCTGTGCGCCGCGCGCGTTTTTTATCCGTTATTGAGTGAGTCAGTCCGCATCATGCAATTGACCGTCATTGAATACGCAGGGGAGCCGGTCCACACCGAGGCCAGCGTGGTGTTTCATGCGCCGGGCGGCACGATCGGACGCAATGCCGACAACCAGATGGTGCTGCCCGACGAAACGCGTCAGGTCTCGCGATTGCAGGCACTGCTGCAGATCGACGGCGAGCATTGCGTGCTGAAAAATTTGAGCAGCGTGTCGGTGGTGGAGATCAACGACACGCCGCTCGAATACACCGAAGAGCATGCGCTGGAGTCCGGCGACGCCATCCGCATCGGGCCGTACGTGCTGCGCGCGCAAGCCGGCGAAGACAGCGCAGGCAGCGTGGCGGAAGTCGCGGCGCACCGGGAACAAGCCGCCCAGCCGGCTGCCGCGCCCTCGCGCGAGCCGCAAAGCGCGGGCGGCACAGGCAGCACGCCGCCCGGGGATAGCATGCGGCCCATTCCCACCGACCCGCTCGCGCTCTTCGCGCGCCCGAGCCGCGACGAGGCGAGCGTGGCGAGCCCGGCCGCGAGGCAGGCACCGGCGCAGAGCGCCGCTCCCGCGCGCGCGCCGGATGTGGGTACGCGCGTGGATACCCGTGTGGATACCCGTTTGGATGCCCGCTTGGATGCCCGCTTGGATGCGCGCGCAACGGTATTGGCGAAGCACGCGAGCGAGCGAGCGCCGGAGCGCGAGGCCGCTGCGCGGCCGCCCTGGTCGCCCGCTTACGAACCGGCCCAGCAGGAATTCACGGGTAGCCAGCGCGACGCGTTCGCAGCCAACCCATCGGTGGCAAGGGAAACACAGGGCGAAGCGGCAAGCAGGATGCCAAGCGCCGCCGCGCCGCCGCGCGCCGAGGCACAAACCCCCTCCACCACCCCCGATTCCGCCGACGCGCTGCTTTCCGCATTCCTGCGCGGCGCGGGCCTCGACAAGGCCACCTGCGACTGGCAGACGGAGCAGTTGCACACCGCCGGGCAATTGCTGGCGCTGTTCGCGAACGGCACGGTGGAACTGCTCTCCTCGCGCAGCATCCTCAAGCGCGAGGTGAAGGCCGACATGACCGTGCTGCTCGACCGCGAGAACAATCCGCTAAAGTTGCTTCCCGACGGCAGTGCGGCGCTGAGGCAGATGTTCGGCCTGCCATTCCCCGGCTTCATGGCGCCGCCCGGCGCCGGGGAAGACGCGATCCACGACCTGCAGGCACACCAGATCGCCAGGGTCGCGGGCATACGCGCCGCCTTGCACGACCTGCTGCAGCGCCTCTCGCCCGCGCGTCT
>JAITTX010000239.1 GCA_031286755.1 Paraburkholderia sp. | reverse complement strand
TCTTTTGCCTACTTTTCTTTGCCGCTGCAAAGAAAAGTAGGTGCCGCCCCGCACAGGGGCAACGCTAATGGACCGCCGCGAACACAAGGAAACGCGAAAAAGCAAGCGCCCCCCAAAAGCCCCCGTCTGCCACCGGATTGCCAGCCACAGCGCAACCATGCCTATAATCCCCCGACCGATATCCGCCACGCCACGCCGCGCCGCACGGCCCCTTTCGATTCACCAGATGACCTCCGCGAACCGCGGCGCCCCGCCCCCGTTTTCCGAACTCACGCTCAAGACCACGCCGCCGCGCGCGCCGCGCCACCTGCTCGCGCGCGAGCGCCTGAATCTCGACAGCGAGCCCTTGCGCAATCAGAGCGCGATCGTCGTGCAGGCGCCGCCCGGCTTCGGCAAGACGCTCCTGCTCGCGCAATGGCGCCGCGAGCATCTCGCGCACGGCGCCGCCGTGGCGTGGGTGTCGGCCGACGCGCACGACGACCCGCAACGCTTCCTGCACAGCCTCGTGCTCGCGGTGCGCGTGGGCGGCGCCCGGCCCGAGTTCGGCCGCACGCTGCTCGAAAACCCCTTCGCCACGCCCGACGCCACCGAGGGCCTGACCGCCTGGCTCGCCGAAGTCGCGCAGGCGGCGCTCGATCTCGTGCTGATCGTCGACGAAGCCGAGCGGCTCTCGCCGGTGGGCAGTGCGGCGCTGCTCTATCTGCTGCACAACGCGCCCGCGAACCTGCGCATCGTGGTGGCCGCGCGCAGCGGCTTCGAGACCGCCGTCGACGACCTGAGCGCGTATGGGCAATGCGTCTGCCTCGGCCCCGAGGCGCTGCGCTTTCGCCTCGACGAAACCCTGGCGCTGGTGCGCCGGCGCTTTGGCGAGCGCGTGGACACCGACAGTTGCGCGCGTCTGCACGAGCTCACCGACGGCTGGCCGCTCGGCCTTCAGCTCGCGCTCGCCGCGATGGAAAAGAGCGGCGACCCGCGCGGCGTGATCGACGCCATGCAGGGGCAGCCCGGCGTCGAGGGCGAGCATCTGGTGAGCAGCCTGCTCGCGCGGCTCGCGCCCGAGGATCTCGCGTTCCTCACGCGCCTCGCGCTCGTCGACATGCTGCATCCCGACCTGTGCCGCGCGCTGCTCGACGACCCGCAAGCGCCGGAGCAATTCGCGCGGCTCATGCGCGACACGTCGATCTTCATGGCCAGCGACGGCAGCGACTGGTGCCGCCTGCACACGCTCGCGCGCACGGCGCTCGGCGCGCGTCTGGCCGAACTGCCGCCCGCCGAGCTCGCCGGCCTGCACCGGCGCGCAATGCGCTGGCTCGCGGAGCACGGCATCCACGAAGAAGCGGCCCGCCACGCGCATGCTGCCGGCGAGCGCGAAGTGGCGTTCGAACTGGCGGGGCGCTCGCTCTATGGCGCGGTCATGCAGGGGCGTCTCGCCGCCGCGCTCGAATGGCTCGAACTGCTGCCCGAGGAAGAACTCGACCGCCAGCCCGACCTGCGCCTCGCGGCGGCCTGGGCACTCGCGCTGAGCGAGCGCCACGCCGAGGCCGGGCGGCTCGTGGCGCCCATGGCCGAGGCGCCCGACTGCACGCCCGAGCGGCGCTACGAATGCGCGCTCATCCTGAGCGTCGCGGCGTACTACGCCGACGAGCCCGACCGCTTCCTCGCGCTGCTGGCGCCGTGGCGCGAGCCGCCGCCGCTGGTGGAGCCGCGCCAGATCCAGACGCACGCGAACCGGCTCGCGCTGGCCGAGTTGCTGCAAGGCGAGCCCGCCCACGCGCGCCGCCATCTGCAACTCACGCCGCGCGGCGACTTCGGCAAGGCGCACCGCTACGCCGCGCACTGGGGCGAGTTCGTGAGCGGCCTGAGCTACCTGAGCGAAGGCCAGGCCGTGCTCGCCGAAACCGTGCTGCGCCCCGCACTGACGAGCGCCGAAGCCGAGTTCGGCCGCCGCCATCCGCTGCCCTGCATGCTCGCGGCCGTGCTCGCGGCCGCCCTGTTCGAGCGCGACCGCGTGGACGAGGCCGATGCGCTGCTCGCGAACCGGCTCGACGTGCTCGAGCGCTCCGGCACCGCCGAGACCTCGCTGCTCGCTTATGTGTGCGCGGCGCGCGTGGCCGAAGCCCAGGGCGTGGAGCGGCGCGCGCTCGATCTGCTCGAAGCGATGCACGCCGCTGGCACGGCGCGCGAGTTGCCGCGCCTGTGCATCGCGAGCCTCGCGGAGCGCGTGCGCATTCACGCGGGCCACGCGCGCGCCGAAACCTGCCGCGCGCTGAGCGCGCAGCTCGACGCGCTCATCGAGCAGTCGGAGCAGTCGGAGCAGTCGGAGCAGGGTGAAATGCGGAATGAACGTGCGGAACCACCGCATCGCGGCCCGCTCTGGCGCCGCGACGTGGCGCGCCGCCAGGCCATGACGCACGCGTACACCGCGCTGGCCCGGCAGGATTGGACGCGCGCGCTCGAATGGCTCACCCGCGCGCAGGCGCTCGCCGACGCCATGAAACTCGGGCGCGAGCGCATCGAGATCATGGGGCTGCGTGCGCTCGCCAGCAAAGGCAATGGCGAAGACGGCCTGCCGCTGCTGCGCGAGGCGATCGGGCTGACCGGCACCTATGGCCTCGCACGCGTGTTCGCGCACGCGCACCCGGCGCTGGCCGACTGGGTGCGCAAGCTGGCGCAGGACGGCGGCGAGCATGCCGCCCTCGCGCCGCCGCTCGCGCGCGCAGCCCAGCCCAGCGACGCGGCCCGACGTGCGCAAACCGCGCCGCGCGCGGTGCCCAGCATGGTGCTCACGCCGAAGGAGCGCGAAGTGCTCGAATTGCTGGCGCGCAATCTCTCCAACAAGGAGATCGCGCAGGCAATCGGCGTGGGCGAAGTCACCGCCAAGTGGCATGTGAAGAACCTGTTCGGCAAATTGAGCGCGAGCTCGCGCAAGCATGCGGTGCTGCGCGCCCAATTGCTGGGTTTGCTGGAAAGCGGCGATTAAATCGATCAAGTCGATTCAGCCGATGCCCGATCCGCGTGACGGCGCGGGCATGGGAACCCATTGTGTGAAATGCGCGGCCCGCGTGCTTGACCGTGCGCGCCATGACCTGACGCTCGACGACAGGCGCGCGCTCATGGTTATTCCGCACAGACGGCGCGCCGGCGCGACGCTACCCTCGACAGGTCCGGCAGACGGTCTCTGTCTGCCGGCGTGATCGCCATACAGCCCGTTATCGCAGCCCGTCATTGCAGCCCTTCTTTCGACCCCATGCCCATCCTGGTTCGCAGCGCCTCCCTGACCAAGTATTCGGAAATTGCCCGCCACGCGGGCATCGATCCGGTCCGCGCGCTGCGCGAGGCGGGGCTCGATCCATCCTGCCTCACGACGCCGGACCTGCGCATTCCCGAGGCGAGTCTCGCGCGCGTGTTCGAAGTCTCGCTGGCCGGTGGCGCCGCGCGCGCCGAGTGCCGCACGCTGGGCGCGCGCATTGGCGAGGCCTGGCGGCTCTCCGACTTCGGCTCGCTCAGTCTCCTGCTGCAACATCAGCCCACGCTGCGTGAGGCGCTCGCGCGCGTCGAGCCCTATCGGCATCTGCTGAGCGATTCGGTCTCGGTGCAGTTGGAGGAAATCGACGACACGGCGGTGCTGCACGTCGCGCTCGTCACCGCGCGCCCGGATCCGGGGCCGGAAATCGTGGAGTTGACGGTGGGCGCCGTGCTGAGCCTCGTGCGCGCCATGCTGGGCGCACAGTACGCGCCGCGCGCCGTGCATTTCGCGCACACGGCGCCCGAGCGTCTCGAAGTGCACCGGCGTTTCTTCGGATCCCGAATCGAATTCGATAGCGATTTCGATGGCATCGTGCTGGAGCGCCGCGATCTCGACCGCGCGAGCCCGCTCGCCGACGCCGGTCTCGCGCGCTACGCGCAGGAACTACTCGATTTGCAGCCGCGCTACGGCGAAGCGTCGCTCGCCGACAACGTGCGCCGCGCGATCCACCTCCTGCTGCCGCGCGGCGCGGGTGCGATCGAGCCCGTGAGCGAGCGGCTCGGCCTCACGCCGCGCACGCTGCAGCGGCAGCTCGAACAGGGTGGCGAGCGCTTCTCCGCGCTGCTGAACGAAGTGCGCGCCTCGCTTGCGATGCGCTATCTGGCGCAGCCGCGTCATTCGGTGTCCGATATCAGCGACCGGCTGGGGTTTTCCGAGCCCAGCGCGTTCTCGCGCTGGTTCAGCGCGGAATTCGGCCAGCCGCCCAGCCGCTGGCGCGCGGTGAAATTTGTGGCGGACCGCGATCGGTCGGGCCGCGATCGGTCGGGCCACGATCGGTCGGAACGCGAAGGGCCGGAGCGCGACGGCTCAGGTCACGCAAGGCCGGGCCCCGGCAAGCATTGAGCGCGGCGGCCCGCCCGGCCGCGCACGCCCGCACACAGCGTCACGGCCTGCGCGCCGCGTTTCGCTCAAACCTGCTCGACTTCGACCATCAACTGGCCGTCAACCACGCTCACCGGCAGCACGCTCAAACACAATTGCGCCGCGCCCGGCATGCAGCCCGTGCGCAAGTCGAAGCGCAGCCCGTGCGCCGGACAGGTGAGCAGGTTGCCATCGAGACGCCCGTTGGCCAGCGACGCACCGTTGTGCGGGCAACTATTTTCTATCGCGTGCAGGCGGCCTTCCACGTTGAAGACCACCACGCTGCGCCCATCGATGAACGCGAGCTTGCGCTGCCCCGGCGCCAGGCTCTCCGCCGCGCC
>JAITTX010000237.1 GCA_031286755.1 Paraburkholderia sp. | reverse complement strand
TCGGCATTGCCCGCCCGATTGCGTGCGATTGCGCCATTGGCTCCGAGCGGTCCCGCCGCGGCATCGCTGCCGAAAAAATCGGTGGTGTTCAGCGAAGCCATGGACATGCACGCGATGCACCAGCCAGGTGCATCAAAATCGGGTATGCCACGCGGCATGCAATTCATGATCAACGGTGAGACGTACGATCCCGAGCGCATCACGCTCACGAGCCGCCGTGGCGAGGTCGAGCATTGGACGATTGCAAACCGCACGGACATGGATCATCCGTTCCATCTGCACGGTACGCAGTTCCAGGTGATTTCGCGCGAGACGGGCGCGGCGCGTGTGGACGAGCCGTATCTTGCATGGCGCGACACGGTCAACGTGAAACCCGGCGAAAGCGTGCATATCGCGACCGTGCAGGACGCCGTGGGTGAGCGTATGTTCCATTGCCACATCCTCGAGCACGAGGACCTCGGCATGATGGGCACGCTGCGCGTGATCTAGCACCCCAAAAAAAAGAAACCCGGCCGAAGCCGGGTTTCTTTTTCAGGTACGGGTACCGAACAGATCAGGCGGCTGCCTGAATGTTCGATGCCTGTTTACCCTTCGGGCCTTGCACGACCTCGAAGCTCACCTTCTGACCTTCTTTGAGGGTCTTGAAGCCATTCATTTGAATAGCCGAAAAGTGAGCAAACAGATCCTCGCCGCCTTCATCCGGCGTGATGAATCCGAAACCCTTCGCGTCGTTGAACCACTTGACCGTACCGGTTGCCATACCAACTTCCCCTGTAACTCATGTCACTACCACGAGCAGTTCGAAAAGCTAAACGATCGCATGTTGCGACCGCCCCCTCCTCACAAGCTCACCAACGGCATTTTTTCGAAAATAAAGGCGGTTGAAAAAAGTGCCAGCTTGATTGTTGGGGCTCTTTATTCTGCTGTCAAGAATATTTTGAGACGTCCCTTGACGCGTTGTAAAGAACGCATTTCCAGGGTTTTTCCGGCTTTTCTTGCGGCCATGCCTGTCAGGAATCGCAGCCGGTTGCCGATGCACTCATCCGGTTCGTTTTTTATCCGGCCAGAGTTGCACTGGCTGTCTTGAAAAGTCGCATAATCGACTCACATGGGATGCACTGCAGCACGGAATCTGACGGCGTGCGTGCGGACGCCGACAGTCGCTAGCCACGTGGGTCCGCAGGTTGTGCGATACTCGATTCGACGGTGGCCCGAAAGCTGCTGGCAGAATGGTTTGAGTTTGAACCGGCCCCGCAGCCGGGCGCCTGTGAAAGTACGGTTGGAAGTACGGATCGGGCGAGGCTGATCGAGTCTGGAAACAGGGGGCTGCGCCGGGATTGTCCGCAAGGCGCCGCGACCCGGTTCACCGGACGGCCGGTCGGGTTTCGGCAGGATTGCGGGCCTGTCCGAGTTGTTTAGAATGGGTGTATGGCGATTATCCCGGACAAGCAGGATTCAACCGTAGTGGAGCGGCAGGAGCAAAAGGTCAAACCGCCCTCCATGTACAAGGTCGTGCTGATGAACGACGATTACACGCCGATGGAATTCGTCGTGATGGTCGTGCAGGAGTATTTCAATAAGGACCGCGAGACCGCAACACAGATCATGTTGAAGGTGCATCGCGAGGGCAGGGGCGTTTGTGGGGTCTATACGCGAGACATCGCGTCGACCAAGGTTGAGCAAGTCGTTACCCACGCGCGGCAAGCGGGGCACCCGCTGCAGTGTGTGATGGAGGAAGCATGATTGCCCAGGAACTGGAAGTCAGCCTGCACATGGCGTTCATGGAAGCACGTCAGGCGCGGCATGAGTTCATCACGGTCGAGCATCTTTTGCTGGCGCTGCTGGATAACCCAACAGCCGCGGAAGTGCTGCGAGCGTGCGCTGCGAATATCGAAGACCTGCGACAGAACCTGCGCAACTTTATTCACGACAACACCCCTACGGTTCCCGGCACGGATGACGTCGATACGCAGCCGACGCTCGGGTTCCAGCGCGTGATCCAGCGCGCGATCATGCACGTCCAGTCCACCTCCAACGGCAAGAAGGAAGTGACGGGCGCGAACGTGCTGGTCGCGATCTTCGGCGAGAAGGACTCGCACGCGGTGTACTATCTGCAGCAGCAGGGCGTCACGCGTCTGGACGTGGTGAATTTCATTTCGCACGGCATCGCGAAGACCGGCAGCGGCGAAGCCGCCAAGGCCAGCGACGCGAATGCCGAAGCCGAAGACGCGGCAGGCCAGAAGGAAACCCCGCTTGCCCAGTTCACGCAGAACCTGAACCAGATGGCGAAGGATGGCCGCATCGACCCGCTGATCGGGCGCGAGCCCGAGGTCGAGCGCGTGGTGCAGGTGCTGTGCCGCCGCCGCAAGAACAATCCGCTGCTCGTGGGTGAAGCCGGCGTGGGCAAGACCGCCATCGCCGAAGGCCTCGCCTGGCGCATCACGCGCGGCGAAGTGCCGGACATTCTCGCGGACGCGCAGGTCTACTCGCTCGACATGGGCGCGCTGCTGGCGGGCACGAAATATCGCGGCGACTTCGAGCAGCGCCTGAAGACGGTGCTCAAGGAGCTCAAGGAGCGTCCGCACGCGATTCTGTTCATCGACGAGATTCATACGCTGATCGGCGCGGGCGCTGCCTCGGGCGGCACGCTCGACGCCTCGAACCTGCTCAAGCCGGCGCTCTCGTCGGGCACGCTCAAGTGCATCGGCGCGACCACCTTCACGGAATACCGCGGCATCTTCGAGAAAGACGCGGCGCTGTCGCGGCGCTTCCAGAAGGTGGACGTGGTCGAGCCCACGGTCGAGCAGACGGTGGCGATCCTGCGCGGGCTGAAGTCGCGTTTCGAGGAACACCACGGCGTGAAGTATTCGTCGGGCGCACTGAATGCGGCGGCTGAACTGTCGGCGCGCTTCATCACCGACCGTCATTTGCCCGACAAGGCAATCGACGTGATCGACGAAGCGGGCGCGGCGCAGCGCATCCTGCCGAAGTCGAAGCAGAAGAAGACCATCGGCAAGAGCGAGATCGAGGAGATCATCTCGAAGATCGCGCGCGTGCCGGCGCAAAGCGTGTCGCAGGACGATCGCAGCAAGCTGCAGACGCTCGACCGCGACCTGAAGTCCGTCGTGTTCGGCCAGGACCCCGCCATCGACGCGCTCTCCGCTTCGATCAAGATGGCGCGCGCGGGTCTGGGCAAGACCGACAAGCCGATCGGCTCGTTCCTGTTCTCCGGCCCCACGGGCGTCGGCAAGACCGAAGTGGCACGCCAGCTCGCGTTCACGCTCGGCATCGAGCTGATCCGCTTCGACATGTCGGAGTACATGGAGCGTCATGCGGTGAGCCGTCTGATCGGCGCGCCGCCGGGCTATGTAGGGTTTGACCAGGGCGGTTTGCTCACCGAAGCCGTCACGAAGAAGCCGCACTGCGTGCTGCTGCTCGACGAAATCGAGAAGGCGCACCCGGACATCTTCAACGTGCTGCTGCAGGTGATGGACCATGGCACGCTGACCGACAACAACGGCCGCAAGGCGGACTTCCGCAACGTCATCATCATCATGACGACGAACGCGGGTGCCGACACGATGAACAAGTCGACGATCGGTTTCACGACCAGGCGCGAGCAGGGCGACGAAATGGCCGACATCAAGCGCCTGTTCACGCCGGAATTCCGTAACCGGCTCGATGCGACGATCAGCTTCCGTGCGCTCGATGAGGAAATCATCATGCGCGTGGTCGACAAGTTCCTCATGCAACTGGAAGATCAGTTGCACGAGAAGAAGGTCGACGCGCTCTTCACCGACGCGCTGCGCAAGCATCTGGCCAAGCACGGCTTCGACCCGCTGATGGGCGCGCGGCCGATGCAACGCCTGATCCAGGACACGATCCGCCGTGCGCTCGCCGACGAACTGTTGTTCGGCAAGCTCATGAACGGCGGCCGCGTGACCGTGGACGTGGACGAGGAAGACAAGATCCAGCTCACGTTCGATGCGCAGCCTGCGCCGCGCAATCCGGAAGCGGTTGAAGTGGAGTAATCGCGAGGCATTGGCGGCGCACATGCGTCAATACACAACGGCGTAGTCCATTGCGGGCTACGCCGTTTTATTTTGAGCCGAAAAAGCAGGAATCCGAATCAATTTGCGTTGCCCGTATCATGAGCCGATGCCTGGATGTCGAGGTGCGTGAACCGCCGCAAAGTAAAATAGCCGTTTATCTCGCCGTTGGCGTTTTCACGATGCGCAGCGCTTCAGAGCGTTC
>JAITTX010000204.1 GCA_031286755.1 Paraburkholderia sp. | reverse complement strand
CGCGCAGCCGCGACCAGCTGTTCGAGAACGTGCAGAAGGAGATGTACTCGAGCTTCGAGAACACCTTCATGATGTATCTGCCGCGCCTGTGCGAGCACTGCCTGAACCCGGCGTGCGTGGCGTCGTGCCCGTCGGGCTCCGTCTACAAGCGTGAGGACGACGGCATCGTGCTCGTCGATCAGGACAAGTGCCGCGGCTGGCGCATGTGCATCTCGGGCTGCCCGTACAAGAAGATGTACTTCAACTGGAAGAGCGGCAAGGCCGAGAAGTGCATCTTCTGCTACCCGCGCATCGAAGCCGGTCAGCCGACGGTGTGCTCGGAAACCTGCGTGGGCCGCATCCGCTATCTGGGCGTGATGCTCTACGATGCGGACCGCATCGGCGAGGCCGCTTCCGTCGAATCCACCCAGGACCTGTACCAGTCGCAACTCGATGTGTTCCTCGATCCGCACGATCCAGAGATCCAGGCCGAGGCGCGCCGCCAGGGCGTGCCGCAAAGCTGGCTCGATGCGGCCGTGCGCTCGCCCGTGTACCGCATGGCGGTCGAGTGGAAGATAGCGTTCCCGCTGCACCCCGAGTACCGCACGCTGCCGATGGTCTGGTACGTGCCGCCGCTCTCGCCGATCCAGTCGGCCGCGGACGCGGGCCACATCGGCATGGACGGCGTGATTCCCGACGTGGAGAGCCTGCGCATTCCCATGCGTTATCTCGCCAATCTGCTCACCGCCGGCGACGAGAAGCCCGTGATCTCCGCGCTCAACCGCATGTTGACGATGCGCGCCTACAAACGCACGCAGTCGGTGGACGGCGTGAACGACAACGCGCTGCTCAAGCGCGCGGGTCTCACGGCCGAACAGGTCGAAGACATGTACCGCACCATGGCGATCGCGAACTATGAAGACCGCTTCGTCGTGCCGTCGTCGCACAAGGAGATGGTCGAGGACTCGTTCAACGAGAAAGGCAGTTGCGGCTTCTCGTTCGGCAATGGGTGCTCGGGCGGCGTTTCCGAGGGCTCGCTCTTCGGGACGAAGCACGAGGGCAGCGTGGTGTTCGCCGATATGCCGAAGTCGCGCCGCAAAGCGACTTCGGAAAGCTGAGGAGGACACCATCATGTCGATCTATCCGGTTCTCTCAGCACTGCTCGACTATCCCGAGCAGCCCTTGCTCGACGCGCTCGACGAAATCGAGGGCGTGCTTGCCGAGTCTGCGCACGGGGCGTTTGCCGTGCGCGAACTCGCACCGCTCATTGCCTCGCTGCGCGAGCGTCCGCTCGTGGAGTCGCAGGAAAACTATGTGGCAACCTTCGACCGCAATCCGCGCCACTCGCTGCATCTGTTCGAGCACGTGCACGGCGAAAGCCGCGCGCGCGGCCAGGCAATGGTCGATCTGCTCGAAGAGTATCGCGGCTTCGGCCTCGATGTGGCGACCAACGAGCTGCCCGATTACGTGCCGCTCTTTCTCGAAGTGCTCGGCCTGATTGGCGAGGAAGACGCCAGCGCGCTGCTCGGCGAGGCGATTCATGTGCTCGCTGCGCTCGGCAGTCAGCTCAAGCGCGACGACAGTCCCTACGCCGCCATCTTCACCGTACTGTGCGAGATGAGCGTGGTCGAGCCGCTGCCGATCAAGGGCGCGCCGATCCGCGACATGGACGAGGCGCTCGAGCGCTTCGGCACGGGCCCCGACGGCGTCGAGCCGCTCCTGCAGCCCTTCGGGGCCGGAGCCGCGAATGCGCCACAGGTCGTCCAGTTCCATCCGCGCGCGGCGTATGTCAATTCATCCGCCATGTCCGGTCGCACAAAGGAAATGCAATGAACATGTTCAACCAGTTTTTGTTCGGCATCTATCCGTACATCGCCGCCTCGATCTTCCTGTTCGGCTCGCTCGCACGCTTCGAGCGCGAGCAGTACACGTGGAAGGCCGACAGCTCGCAACTGCTCTATCGCGGGCAACTGCGTCTTGGCAACATCCTCTTTCACATCGGCATCCTGGGGCTCTTCGCCGGGCACCTCGTGGGCCTGCTCACGCCTGTCGCGGTCTGGGACTGGCTTGGCGTGCCGCATGAGGCCAAGCAGCTCGTGGCAATGGTCGCGGGCGGCGTGATGGGCACGATGTGTCTCGCGGGTCTCGCTATCCTGCTGCACCGGCGCTTCACGAACGCGCGTATTTCGGCGGTTACGCGCTTCGGCGACAAGGTGCTGCTGCTGTGGATCCTCGTCACGCTGCTGCTCGGGCTCTCCACGATCGGCGCATCGGCGAGCCATATGGATGGCGCCATGATGGTGCGCTTCATGAACTGGGCGCAGCACATCGTCACGTTCCGCGGCGACGCCGCGAGCTTCGTGGTCGACGCGCCGCTCGTGTTCCGCCTGCATCTGTTCATGGGCATGACGCTGTTCGTCATCTTCCCGTTCACGCGTCTCGTGCACGTGTGGAGCGGGCTGGCTTCGGTCACCTATCTGTCGCGGGCATGGCAGCTCGTGCGCAGCCGCTAGGTTTGCGGTGAGGCAGGCCATCGGCCTGCCTCGAGTGTTTTCATATTGTTGTTGCTTTTTTTGCCTCTGGGCGGCCGTGGGGATCGGCCGTTCTTTTGTGGGGAGCGAGCGATATGCGAGCTCCCTTTTTTTATGCTCGTTCGCCGCGCTCCGGAAACGATGCGCCGGTGTGGCGCGGGACGCCGCCGCCCGCGATAGCGCGGAGCATCCGGCTGGCATGCCCGAACGAACTGGCGCATAGTGTCGCAATCCCCGGCCGATCCGGCCGCCGGTCGTGCTGTTTGCGATACGTCAACCGATAATGAGGAATGCCGGCGCCCGTGCGCCGTCCTCTGTTTCCGTGTCCTGTATGGCGATGACCCGTTCTCCCGATTCCGCCGCCCACTCCGGGCACTCCCTGGCGGCTGCCGCGGCCGCCCAGTCCGCAGGCTCGCTCGCCCCCTTCCGGCGACGCCTGTCCACGCGCATCGTGGTGCTCTCCACAGTCGTGCTCGCGATCGTGCTCACGATGATCGGCGGCACGCTCTGGCTCTCGTGGCAGCTCGAAGGCGCGGGCGCCGCGATCAACGACGCGGGCAGCCTGCGCATGCGCGCGAACGCGGTGGCCATCGAACTATGGGAGACCCGTCTGGGCAAACCCTCGCGGCTCGACGCGCAGGTCGACCAGCTCAACGAGACCCTGCGCCAACTGCGCGAAGGCAACGCGGCCCGCCCGCTGTTCCTGCCCGCCGACGTGCTGATCCGCCAGCAATTCGACCGGGTTTCCACGGCGTGGCACGAGCGGCTCGAGCCGGCCGTGCAGCGTGACCGCGCCTCGGGTGTGGGCGAGCCCTCCGCGTATCTCGCGCTGCTGCCCGGCTTCGTCGACGATGCCAATCACCTCGTGGTGCTGATCGAGCGCGAGAACGCGCACAAGACGGCCTGGCTGCGCACCTCGCAGATCGCGCTCGCGGCGCTCTCATGCGTGGGCACCGTGGCGATCGTCTACCTGCTTTACCTGTGGTTCGTGGTGCCGGTGCAGCGCTTGCAGGACGGGCTTGCGCGCATCGAGGCGCAAGAGTTCGATACGCGTTTGCCCGTCGATACGCGCGACGAGTTCGGCCATCTCGCGCAGGGCTTCAACCAGATGGTCGCGGAGCTGCAGGCGCTGTACCAGGACCTTGCCGCGCGCGTGGACGTCAAGACCGCGCAACTGGCGGCGCAGAACCGCGAGCTGCGCATCCTGTACGAAATGGCGGCGTTCCTCAACACACCTGAACCCGTGGAACCGCTGTGCCACGATTTCCTCACGCGCCTGATGCGCGAGTTCGAGGCCGATGGCGGCACGGTGCGCCTCGCTTCCGCCGAGGACGACAATCTGCACCTGCTGGTCGCCGAAGGCCTGCCCGAGGAAATCGTGCGCGCCGAGCGGTGCATGCCGGCGCAGGACTGCGCGTGCGGTGCCGCGTCGGCGGAAGAGCCGGTGGTGGTGGTCGATCTGCGCGATCTGGTTGCGGGTATGAACGCCAAAGGGCGCGCGCCTGCCGCGAACGCCATGAGCGACGCCGAGCGGGCGCACGCGCAGCACTGCCTGCGCGCGGGGTTCGCGAGCGTCGCGGTGTTCGGCATCGTTTCGCAGAGCGAGCCGCTCGGCACGTTCTCGCTGCACTTTCGGCGCGAGCGCAAGATGCCACCCTCGGAAGTCCAACTGTTGCAGACGCTCGGCCGCCATCTTGGCGTCGCGCTGAAGAACCGGCGCCTCGCGGCGCTGGCACGGCAACTGGCGGTCTCGGAGGAGCGCAACCTCGTCGCGCAAGGGCTGCACGACAGCATTGCGCAGGGCCTGAGCTTTCTGAAAATGCAGGTGCACCTGCTCGACGGCGCGGTGGCCGACGGCAATCTCGACGAAGTGCGCGAGATTGTGCCGCTGCTGGCGGGCGGCGTGGAGGAGAGCTACGACGACGTGCGCGAGCTGCTCCTGAACTTCCGCTCGAAGCTCGGGCCGGGCGCGCTGCGGCCCGCGGTGGACGACACGGTGGCGCGCTTTCGGCGCCAGTCGGACGCCGAACTCACGCTCGACTATCGCGACGAGGGTGGCCCGCCGCTGCCGGCCGATCAGCAACTCCAGGTGCTGTTCGTGCTCCAGGAGGCGCTCTCGAATATCCGCAAGCATGCCGAGGCGCAACACGTGCACGTGAGCGTCGTCAATAGACGTGACTTCCGCCTCACCATCGAGGACGACGGGGTAGGCTACGATCCCGCCGACATCGCCGCGCGCGGCGAGGCCCATGTCGGTTTTCATATCATGCGCGAGCGCGCCAAGCGTCTCGCGGGAACGCTCACGCTCGACAGCGCCCCGGGGCACGGCTCCCGCGTGGAGCTCGTGCTACCGGCCGCGAGCCGCAAGGCCGCTTGATACGCTTGATCCGCCGCGCCTCGCGCCACGACTGCCACAACCCGAATTTCAGGCCATGACCATCCGCATTCTGCTCATCGACGATCACACGCTGTTTCGCTCGGGCGTGAGCGCGCTTTTGCAACGCCAGCCCGACCTCGAGGTGGTAGGGGAGGCGTCCGACGGCGTCGAAGGCATCAAGCGCGCGCAGCAGCACACGCCCGACGTGATCCTGCTCGACTTGAACATGCCCGGCCTCTCCGGTCTCGAAACGCTGCAATTGCTGGTGCAGGATCTGCCTGATACGGCCGTCGTCATGCTGACCGTCTCGGAGGATGCCGACGAACTCACCGCCGCCATGCGCGCGGGCGCGAGCGGCTTCCTGCTCAAGAGCATCGACGCCGAGGCGCTCGTCGCGGCAATCCGAAAGGCAGCGGCAGGCCAGCCGGTGATCACCGAGCACATGACCGCGAAGCTCGTCGAGCAGATGCGCAAGCCGGCGGCCGCACCGAGCGCGCCCAGCGCGCCGCGCGCGAGCGGCGACACGCTCACCGCGCGCGAGCGCGACATCGTGCGCGAGCTCGCGCGCGGGGCGAGCAACAAGGAGATCGCGCGCACGCTCGATCTGGCCGAAAGCACGGTGAAGATTCACGTGCGCAACATCCTGCGCAAGCTGAACCTCACGAGCCGCGTCCAGGTGGCGGTCTATGCGGTGGGGCAGGAGGGGATGGCGGACGGCATGGGCGAGCCACGCGAGGGGTGAGGCGTGGGCGTCGCGCGAAGCAATGGACGAAGCGGCGGCCGGGGCGAAGGCGGCGCGTGCCGCCTCACCAGGTTTCAGACGAGCCGCAGGTAGATCAGCTCGCGCTTGATATACGCGTAGAAGATGGGCGCGGCAATCACGCCCTGGATGCCGAACGCGGCTTCCATCACGAGCATCGCGACCAGTAGCTCCCACGTGCGCGCCTCGATCTGGCCGCCCACGATGCGCGCGTTCAGGAAGTATTCGAGCTTGTGAATCACGATCAGGAATACGAGCGCCGTGACCGCCGCGGGCAGGCTCACCGTGAGCGCGATCGCGACGATCAGCGTGTTCGAGATCAGGTTGCCGATCACGGGCAGCAAACCCACCACGAAGGTCACCACCACGAGCAGCTTCGCGAGCGGCAGCGGCGCGTGAAAGAGCGGCAGCACCAGCAGCAGGAAGAGCCCGGTGAACACGGTGTTGATGGCCGAGATCTTCACCTGCGCGAACACGATGCGGCGGAACGCATCCGCGAAGCGCGCCACTCGCGTGACGAAGGCGGTCGAGAGCGGCAGCCGCGTGGCGTTCTTCTGCGCGCCAATGGCGACGATTGCGCCGATGATCATGCCGATCACGATATGTCCGAGGATGCGCGCGGCGTTCTTGCCGCCCTGGCCGAGCTGGGTGGCGTGCTCGTGCATGAGCGCGATCGCCTTGAGCTTCATCTGGGCGACGTCCACGGGCAGATAGGCCGCGACGGCGTCGGGAATCTTGCTGCGCGCCTGGTCGACGAACGTCATCATCTGCGACATGACCTTCTGGACGCTCGGCACGTCGTTTTCGAACTGCTCGATGACGCCGATCGTGATGCCCGTGAGCACGCCCACGATCACGATGGACACCAGCACGACGGAAAGCCAGCGCGCGCGCTGGCTCGACATGCGCCGCTCGATCAGCGGCGCGATGGTGTGCACGAGCTGAAAGACGAGCATGCCCGCGAGCAGCGCGCCAAGCAGGTTCAGGTGCAGCACCGCCCACAAGCCGGCGAGCGCGGCCACATAGCTGCCAATTTCCACTGCCGAAAGTTTCGGCAGGCTCATGTCGCTCGTGAGCCTGACCGGCCTTGGCCGCAGGTCGCGCACTTGTTTATCGTCGGTCGCTTCGTTGCGCTTGACCATGTTGGGTGTATTCCGTCTCCAGACCACGGGGGGCAGCCCCCCGTTCAGTTGTTGCTACGGCAACGGCTGCCTATTTTCCGGAGGCTGCATCGAGCGCGGCCGCCTGACGCTTGAGCAGCGGCGCGAGATAGCGGCCCGTGAAGCTCGCCTTCGCCTTCGCCACCTGCTCGGGCGTGCCCTGCGCCACGATCTGGCCGCCCCCCGCGCCGCCTTCGGGGCCCATGTCCACGATCCAGTCGGCGGTTTTGATGACATCGAGATTATGCTCGATGATCACCACCGTATTGCCCTGGTCGCGAAGCCGGTGGATCACCTCCAGCAAGAGCGCGATGTCGTGGAAGTGCAGACCCGTGGTTGGCTCGTCGAGTATATACAGCGTGCGGCCCGTGTCCCGCTTGGAGAGCTCGAGCGAGAGCTTCACGCGCTGCGCCTCGCCGCCCGAGAGCGTGGTGGCCGACTGGCCGAGGCGGATATAGCCCAGACCCACGTCCAGCAGCGTCTTGAGCTTGCGCGCCACGACCGGCACCGCCTTGAAGAACTCATAGGCGGCCTCGACCGTCATGTCGAGCACTTCGCTGATGTTCCGGCCCTTGTACTGGATCTCCAGCGTCTCGCGGTTGTAGCGCTTGCCGTGACAGACGTCGCAGGGCACGTAGACATCGGGCAGGAAGTGCATTTCCACTTTCAGCACGCCGTCGCCCTGGCAGCTTTCGCAGCGACCGCCCTTCACGTTGAACGAGAAACGGCCCGATTCGTAGCCGCGCTCCTTGGCCGCCGGCACGCCCGCGAACAACTCGCGGATGGGTGTGAAAAGCCCCGTGTAGGTGGCCGGATTCGAGCGCGGCGTGCGGCCGATCGGCGACTGGTCGACGTTGATGACCTTGTCGAAATGCTCGAGCCCCTCAATGGCCTCGAACGGCGCCGGCTGCGCCGAAGACCCGTACAGATGCTGTGACACCGCGTGATAGAGCGTGTCGTTGATGAGCGTGGACTTGCCCGAGCCCGAGACGCCCGTCACGCAAGTGAGCAGACCCACCGGCAGATCGAGCGTCACGCGCTTGAGGTTGTTGCCGTAAGCTTCGACGATGCGCAGGCGACGCTCGCCGGGTTCCATGCGCTCGTCCGGGTAGTCGATGCGGCGCGCGCCGGAAAGGTACTGGCCGGTCATCGAGGCCGGGTCGTTCTCCACTTGCCTGGGCGTGCCTTCGGCGATCACCATGCCGCCGTGCTCGCCGGCGCCCGGGCCCATGTCCACGACGTAGTCGGCCATGCGGATCATGTCCTCGTCGTGCTCCACCACGATCACCGAATTGCCGAGGTCGCGCAGGTGCTTGAGCGTGGAGATGAGGCGGTCGTTGTCGCGCTGGTGCAGGCCGATGGACGGCTCGTCGAGCACGTACATCACGCCCGTGAGGCCCGAGCCGATCTGCGAGGCGAGGCGGATGCGCTGCGCCTCGCCGCCCGAGAGCGTTTCGGCGCTGCGCTCGAGCGAGAGATAGTCGAGCCCGACGTTATTCAGGAACATCAGCCGCGCGACGATCTCCTTGACCACCTTGTCTGCGATCTCGCGCTTGGCGCCTTCGAGGCGCAGCGTCTGGAAGTAGCCGAGCGTGTCGCGCAGCGGCCAGCCGCTCACCTCGTAGATGGCGCGCGCGTCCGCGTCCGAACCGATCCGCACGAAGCGCGCCTCGCGGCGCAGGCGCGTGCCATCGCAGTGCGGGCAGGCCTGGTTGTTCTGATACTTGGCGAGCTCCTCGCGCACGGCGGCCGAATCGGTTTCGCGGTAGCGGCGCTCGAGATTCGGGATGATCCCTTCGAACACGTGCTCGCGCACCGAGGTGCGGCCACGCTCGTTGATGTACGAGAACGGGATCTCCTGCTTGCCCGAGCCGTAGAGCAGGATCTTGCGCACCTTCTCGGGCAGATCCTCGAACGCGGTGTCGATATCGAAATCGTAGAACGCCGCGAGGCTCTGCAGCATCTGGAAGTAGAACTGGTTGCGACGGTCCCAGCCCTTCACCGCGCCCGCGGCGAGCGAGAGCGACGGATGGGCCACCACGCGCTTCGGGTCGAAGAAGGTGATCTGGCCAAGGCCGTCGCATTCCGGGCACGCGCCCATCGGGTTGTTGAACGAGAAGAGACGCGGCTCCAGTTCCGGCAGCGAGTACGAGCAGATCGGGCAGGCGAACTTCGAGCTGAAGAGGTGCTCGCGGCCGGTGTCCATTTCGAGCGCGATGGCCCGGCCCTCGGCCAGACGCAGCGCCGTTTCGAACGACTCGGCGAGACGCTGCTTCATGTCGGGGCGCACCTTCAGGCGGTCCACCACCACGTCGATCGTGTGGCGCTCGCTCTTCTTGAGCTTGGGCAGCGACTCGACTTCGTAGATTTTCGCCTCGCCTTCGTTGGCGGTGCCGCCGCCCGAGCGCACGCGAAAGCGCACGAAGCCCTGCGCCTGCATGTCGTCGAAGAGCTCGGCGTGCTCGCCCTTGCGGTCGACGACCACGGGCGCGAGGATCATCATCCGGGTTTCTTCGGGCAGCGCGAGCGCGGCGTCCACCATCTGCGAGACGCTTTGCGCCTCCAGCGGGATCTCGTGGTCGGGGCAGTAGGGCGTGCCCACGCGCGCGTAGAGCAGGCGCAGGTAGTCGTGGATCTCGGTGACCGTGCCCACGGTGGAGCGCGGGTTGTGCGAGGTGGCCTTCTGCTCGATGGAGATGGCCGGCGACAGACCCTCGATCAGGTCGACGTCGGGCTTTTCCATCAACTGCAGGAACTGGCGCGCGTAGGCCGAAAGGCTCTCCACGTAGCGCCGCTGGCCTTCCGCGTAGAGCGTATCGAACGCCAGCGACGACTTGCCCGAGCCCGAGAGCCCGGTGATCACCACGAGCTTGTGGCGCGGCAGGTCCAGATTGACGTTCTTCAGGTTGTGGGTTCGGGCCCCACGGATACGGATTTGTTCCATGAACCTGCGGGAGAAAGGGAGGCTAAACCTGCTACTATAACGACTTTTCCAGACCGCCGTTACGGCTTGCTGACGGTCTTTGAAAGGGTCCCGAATGGCCGCTGTGTGGTGGTGGCGAGGGGCGCTGAAAGAGGATCGACAGAAAGCCGCCGGGAATGGTTTCAGGCGTGGGGGCAGCGTAAGCGCGCAAGCGCTGGCTCTGGCCGACACGGGAGCTGCCCGCATCGTTGCCGTCCATGCAAGGCCGCCACGGCCGCAATGAGAACTCCGCGAAGTTCGCCCGGCGCCCGCTTGATGCCCGCCTCAAGGTCCGGTAACGCGCGCGCAGCGGCGGCCCAATCAAAAAACGTTCCGATGTCCTCCAAGTCACCCGCTACTTCTTCACGCATGAGCGCGCCCGAAATGCGCGCGACCGTGTCGCTCGCCGCGATCTTCGCGCTGCGCATGCTGGGCCTGTTCATGATCATGCCGGTGTTTTCGGTCTATGCGAAAACCATCCCCGGCGGCGACAACGTGCTGCTGGTCGGCATCGCGCTCGGCGCCTACGGCGTCACGCAATCGCTCCTCTACATCTTCTACGGCTGGCTTTCCGACAAGATGGGCCGCAAGCCCGTGATCATCATCGGCCTCGTGGTCTTCGCCATCGGCAGCTTCGTGGCGGCCTTCGCGCACGACATCACCTGGATCATCGTCGGCCGGGTGATTCAGGGCATGGGCGCGATTTCCTCGGCCGTGCTTGCGTTCATCGCCGACTTGACCTCCGAAGAGCACCGCACCAAGGCCATGGCGATGGTGGGCGGCTCGATCGGCATGTCGTTCGCGGTGGCGATCGTGGGCGCGCCCATCGTGTTCCACTGGGTGGGCATGAGCGGCCTGTTCGCGCTCGTCGGCGTGTTCTCGATCCTGGCCGTGGGTGTCGTGCTGTGGATCGTGCCCGATGCGCCCAAGCCCGTGCACGTGCGCGCGCCGTTCGCCGAAGTCCTCCACAACGTGGAGCTGCTGCGCCTGAACTTCGGCGTGCTCGTGCTGCACGCCACGCAAACCGCGCTCTTTCTCGTCGTGCCGCGCCTGCTCGTGGATGCGGGCCTGCCGGTCGCGTCGCACTGGAAGATTTATCTGCCGGTGATGGGCGTCTCGTTCGTCCTGATGGTGCCTGCCATCATCGCGGCGGAAAAGCGGGGCAAGATGAAGGCCGTGTTGTGCTCGGCCATTGGGCTTATCCTGATCGGTCAGCTTCTGCTGGGCTCGCTTGCGCATACCATTGCAATTGTGGCGGGCGTGCTGTTCGTGTACTTCCTCGGGTTCAATATTCTCGAGGCCTCGCAGCCCTCGCTGGTGTCCAAGCTCGCGCCGGGCAACCGCAAGGGCGCGGCCACGGGCGTCTACAACACCACCCAGTCGATCGGGCTTGCACTCGGTGGCGTGGTGGGCGGATGGCTGCTCAAGCACGGGAGCGCGAGCGCAGTGTTTTACGCCTGCTCGGGCCTCGTGTTCTGCTGGCTTATAATCGCGGCCTATATGAAGGTGCCGCTGAAGGCGCAGCCCCAGCGGGCTTGATGGGGCCGGGCCTCGTCGAGCGGCGCGGGCAGGGCCGCAAGCGCGCCCGCCCTCT
>JAITTX010000164.1 GCA_031286755.1 Paraburkholderia sp. | reverse complement strand
CCGGCATTTTCCGCCACACCCCGCTAACCCACGGCGTCGCGCTCAACGGCCGCGAAGCCTTTGCACGCATCATCGGAGCACCGCAGTTGAATCACCAGCGCGCCACCCTTTCCCAACTGGGCGAGTTCGACGAGATCGTCGACGTGAGAACGCCGCTCGAATACGCCGAAGACCATGTGCCCGGCGCGATCAACGCCCCCGTGCTCAGCAACGAGGAGCGCGTGATCGTCGGCACGATGTACAAGGAATCGCCCTTCGAGGCCACGCGCATGGGCGCGGCAATCGCCGCGCGCAATATCGCCATGCATCTGGACACGACCTTCGCCGACCGGCCGCGCAACTGGCGCCCGCTCATCTACTGCTGGCGCGGCGGCAAGCGCTCGGGCTCGATGACGACCCTGTTCAACATGATCGGCTGGCGCGCGCGGCAACTCGAAGGCGGCTACAAGACCTACCGCAACGCCGTAGTCGAGGCGCTCCGCACGCTGCCCGGGCACCTGCGCTACGTCGTGCTCGCCGGGCCCACGGGCAGCGGCAAGACGCGCCTGTTGCAGGCGCTCGGCGCGGCCGGCGCGCAAACGCTCGATCTCGAGGCGCTCGCCGCGCATCGCGGCTCGCTGCTCGGCGCCCTGCCCACGCGCGAGCAGCCCTCGCAGAAGTCGTTCGACACGGCGCTGGTGCAGCAACTGCGCGCGCTCGACCCCGCGCAGCCCGTTTTCGTGGAGGCGGAAAGCCGGCGCATTGGCGCGATCACGCTGCCCGTGGCGCTGGTCGAAGGCCTCCACGGCGCAACCTGCGTCGTGGTCGAGGTCGCGCTCGAGGAGCGCGTGGCGCTGCTGCTCGAAGAATACGGCCACCTGCTCGGCGACCAGGCCTACTTCCGGGAGCAATTGCTGAAGCTCACGCCGCTGCATGGGCGCGAGCGCATCGAGTCGTGGTGCCGCCTGCTGGAGGAAGGCCATCATGCGGCGCTCTCCGAGACGCTCGTGACCGAGCACTACGATCCCGCCTATGCGCGCAGCACGCGCAAGCACTATCCGACGCTGGCGACGTCGCCACGCTTCATCTTCCATCCGATGACGGGCGAGCCGGTCGAGGAAGCCCGCGCGCTGCTCGCGCAACTGCACGGCGAAAATCTGCTCGGGGAAATGTCGGGGCGATAGCCCGGTTGAATGCTGGCGAGGCTTGCCCCGGCGTTTGGCTATCGCCAGGGGCACTGCCCGCAAAAAGCGCCCGGACGCCCATTCGGTGCCCGGGCCAAACCATCGGAGTGCCGATGGTGGAGGTTTCTTGCTGGGCGAAGCGGCATGCCAGAGCGGCCTTGCACCGCCCGACTGGCCAATCAGCCAATCAGCCGCTCACCCGGATTAGCTGATGGGCGACTACCCGAGCGCTGCGCCACCCTCCCGGGACGCTGCGCTCATTCCGCTCATGCGAATTCGTAGCGGAGCCGCACCGGTAGCTCAGGGACGCGCGTACATCGCGTTCCAGTCTTCCGCCGACACCGCGGCACCACGCACCCCCGATTCCGACGCGTTCGCGACACCGCCATATCCGCTATTGCCGTTCAGCGCGGCCACCTTGGCCTGGGCGGCCTGAATGGCCTCCGGGTAATGCGCTTGATCACCGTCGCCGACGCGATAACCGACCTTCTGAAGTTGCACCAGCTCTTCGCGCACCTGGGCGCGGGTGATGGTCGAGTGCGACTGCGCGAACGAAGCGACGGGAACGACGAGTGCAGCGGCAACAGCAACGGCTTGAATCAGGGACTTCATGGTTACGACCTCCAGTGTGTTCAGGACGGCCGACGTGCGACTGTTTGTCTGTGCATGCGACCGATGTACGCATCGTATGCCTGTCAGACACCAGGGTTAACACCTAAAACCCCAGGAGACCTTTCCAGTCTGCGGAAGAATCGCTGGAAACGCCGCGTGGCGGGCGTTCGCGGCCGGATGACCCACACCGGCCCACACCTGCGCGGCGCGAACGCAAGCGCCAGGCGGACACGAGGCGCAGGCTAGCGGGTCGGGGAAATATCGGTGACGAGTTCGAGCAGCGTGTCCACGTGGGCTTGCACGCTGGCGTCGTAGAGGATGGCGGGATGAGAACCCGATGTGTCGCCGGGTCCGGCCGGTTCGACGCGCCGCCCGCGCGCCGTCACGGCCGCCTCGATCGCGCGGCGCAGGTCGGCGGCGTCGCCGGGTCGGAACAGATATTTGGCGCTGTCGGCAATGGCGTCGCAGCAACCGATATTCGACGAGAAAATGACCGGCGTGCCGCACATGACCGACTCGATGCCGACGAGCCCGAACGGCTCGTAGGTCGACGCGAGAATCGAGTAGTCGGCCGCGCGATAGGCGTTTTCGAGATCCTTCACATAGCCGATGTAGCGCACGCGCGCGCTGGCGCGCTCGAGCGGGCGCCCCGCGACGGCCACCACGACCGGCAGATCCAGCGCCGCGACCACCTGCTCGATGAGCGGCAGCCCCTTGCGCTCATGGCTGCTGGACGCAAAAAGCAGAATCGTTTCGTGGTCGCCGAACCCGTATTGGCGGCGCAGCGCGGCGCGCGTGCCGGCGTCCACATGCGAGAAACGCTCGCCGTCCACGGGTGGATAGAGCACGCGGATCTTGGCTTCGTCCACACCATAAAGTTCGCGAAGTTCCGAGCACATGAGATCAGAATGCGCGACGATCACACGCGATCGCGCATATTGCTGGCTTTCGAGCGCGATCTGGCGGCTGTCGGAGCCACGCAGCGCACGCCCCGTCGCGCGCAGAAAGCCGCGGTGCGTGCCGCCGCAGATGGCGATCTCCGAGGAATCGACCCGGTTGCAGCCGATCAGCACGTCCACGCCCGCGCGGCGGCGCAAGGCGGCCAGCCGCCGCGCGAACCACAGCTCGCGCAGCTTTCCCGGCAGCAGGGAAACGTTGATGCGATGCGGCTCCACGAGTGCATATTCGGGGACGGATGGATCGAACTTGCGTGCGAAAAATGCGGGCCGCACGCCGCGCTCGGCCAGCCCCCGGACAATGTCCATTGCGTAGCGTTCCAGGCCACCGCTGTGCTTGAGAGCATTGGAGGAGATGCCAACCTTCATGACCCGTCCGACATGTGAATTATTGTGCGCAGATCTTGCGTGCGCCGATTATAAAGCGCCAGTTCCGCACCACGGCGAAGCCTGCGGCACGCTGATCGCCCCAGCCTCACCCGGGCCGTGAAAATTCCGGTAACACGCCCCGCGCCACCCCAGCAAGAGCATCCCGCATACCCAAAATGCCCTCCGGTATAATCGACCGGATTATGGGCATCAGGGCCTGTCTGTCCCTATGACAGGCTTGGGCTGGCCGCACGAGCGCAACGGCGCGACTGCCCGGCCGCACCGACATAACAACCGACTGCCCATCCGATTTGCGCCGGCCGACATGAATCACGATACGACGACATATCTTCGCCGCCTGGCTCCAATCGTTACCCTGCTGCTCGCGCTCGGTCCCGCCACGAATCTGGTCTGGCGCGGCGGTACGGGTTACTGCTTCTTCCTGCTGCTGGCGTTCGCGCTCCATGGCGCGTACGCGCATCGTCACGACCGCAGCTATTTCGCCCCGTGGCGCGAATACCGCTGGTACACCGCCGCGATGCTCGCGCCGCTCGTCGTGGTCGTGCTCCAGCAGCTACTGTTCGGCTATTGGGCGCCACACCAGTTCGACGCCCTCTCGCGCCTCGCGCTCGCGCTGCCGATCTTCCTGCTGCTGAGCCGCCTGCCTTCGCGCAACCTCACGGTGGTTGGCTGGGGCTGCGCGCTGGGCGCGCTCGCAGCAAGCGCCTGGGTTTTCGTCGACCGCCCGCCGGGCGGCTGGAACGACGCGGACCGCCTCTCGAATTACTACACGAACGCGATTCCGTTCGGCGACACCGCACTGCTGTTCGCCTTCCTCGCAGTGTTCACCTTCGGCTGGGACCGCAAGGCGCGCCCGCTCGCGCTCATCGTCAAGCTCGCAGCGCTGGTCGCGGGCGGCTTCGTCTCCTATCTTTCGGGCACGCGCGGCGGCTGGATCGCGGTTCCCGTGTTCGCGCTCCTGCTCGGCGTGCAGTATGGATGGTTTTCGCACTGGAAACGCGTTGTCGTGACGCTGGTGCTGCTTGCCGCGGCGGGCGGCGCGCTGTTCTCGACCAATGGCATCCGCCATCGCGTGGCCGACGCGGGCTCCGACTTCGCCCTCATGCAACGCGGCGACAAGGACACCTCGGTAGGCCTGCGCCTGCAGCTCTGGAACGCATCGGTCACGTTGTTCGAGCGCCATCCGGTCTACGGCGTGGGCAAGGGCCATCTGAAAGAGGCGCTCGGCGACCTCGCGCAGCATGGGGAGGCGAGCCCGCAGATCGTCAACGAGCGCGCGCACAGCGACTTCTTCTCGGCCATCGCCGAAATGGGCGCCGTGGGCGCTGCAACCCTATTTCTGTTTTATTTCGGGACGTCGGTCTATTTCTGGCGCGCGTGCCGCGCCGCCGACCCCGTCATCCGCACCGCCGCCTGCAGCGGCCTCGCGATATCGTTCAGCACGATCCTCTTCGGGCTCACGATCGACGTGCTGGTGCCCATCCAGGTCGTCGTCCTGATCGCGCTGCTCACGGCCGTCTTCCTGGCGATCATCGTGTCGCGCAAGCGCGAACTCGAAGCCGGCGCGACCCGCCACTGAAGCCCGACGAGCCGCTTCGGCGGCTCCCTGCGCTTACGCCGCGTTCTGCTGGAACTGGATCTTGTGCAGATGCGCGTAGAGCCCGCGCTGTTCGAGCAGTTGCTGATGCGAGCCGCGCTCGGCGATGCGGCCCGCCTCCATCACGAGAATGCGGTCCGCGCGCTCGATGGTCGAGAGCCGGTGCGCGATCACGAGCGTCGTGCGGCCCTCCATCAGCGTTTCGAGCGCCGCCTGCACGTGGCGCTCCGACTCCGAATCGAGCGCGGAAGTCGCTTCGTCGAGAATCAGGATCGGCGCGTCCTTGTAGATCGCGCGCGCGATCGCGAGACGCTGGCGCTGCCCGCCCGAGAGCTTCATGCCGTTGTCGCCCACCAGCGTTGCGATGCCTTCGGGCAACGCCGCGATGGTGTCCCAGAGGTTGGCCGCGCGCAGCGCGTCTTCCACGCGTGCCGGGTCGGCCGTTTCGCCATAGGCCACGTTGTTCGCGACCGTGTCGTTAAAGAGCGTCACGTCCTGGCTCACCATCGCGATCTGGCTGCGCAGCGCGTGAATGTCGTACTCCGGCAGCGGTACGCCATCGACGAGAATCTCGCCGGCGCTCGGATCGAAAAAGCGCGGCAGCAGGTTCACGAGCGTGGTCTTGCCACTGCCCGAGGGGCCCGCCAGCGCGATCATCTCGCCCGGCGCCGCGCTGAACGTCACGCTCTCCAGAATCGAGCGCGCACCGGGCCCGTAGGAGAACGACACGTTGCGGAACTCGATCTCGCCGCGCGCGCGCTCGAGCGGCTTGCCACCGCCCGCCGGCTCGGCCGGCTCGTCGATGAGGCCGAAAATGAGCTCGGCGGCCGTCATGCCGCGCTGCAGCGGCTGGTTCACGTCGATCAGATGCTTGAGCGGCGAGATCACGAGCAGCATCGAGGTCACGAACGCCACGAAGCCGCCCACGGTCGTCTGGTCGTGCGAGGCCTGCACCACCGCGATCGTGATGACGATCGCCAGCGCGATCGAGGCGAGGAACTGCGTGATCGGCTGCGCGAGGCCGCCCGAGATCGTCATGCGCATCTGGTAGCCGCGCAGGCGCTTGCTCATCTCGCCGAAGCGGTCCATTTCGTACTGCTCGCCGTTGTGAACCTTGACGACCTTGTAGCCGCCCACGGTCTCCTCGACGATGTACGACAGCTCGTTCGTGAGCGCCTGGTGCTCGCGGTTCAGGCGGCGCAGGCGCCGGTTGATCTTGCTGACGAGCCAGCCGATGGCCGGCAGCAGTACGGCCACGATCAGCGTGAGGCGCCAGTTCAGAATGAACAGGTAGCCGAGCAGGAAGATCACCGTGAGCGAGTCGCGCACGGAGGTGACCAGCACGCTCAGCAGCACGCCCAGGATCTGGTTGACCTCGAACACGATCGCGTTGATGACCGTGCTCGCCGTCTCGCGCTGGAAGAAGCCGACGCTCGCGTGGATCATGCGCTCGAACATCTTCAGGCGCAGTTCGAGCAGGATCTTGTTGGTCATGTACTGGAGCAGATAGCCGGACGCGTATTGCGTGAGGCCGCGCACGAGCGCGAGGCCGATCACGGCGGCCGGGACAATCCACGTGGCGCTCGGGCTGCCCTTGGTGCCGAAACCGTGGTCGAGCAGAGGCTTGAGGAGCGCGGGAAGGCCGGCCTCGGTCGCGGCCACGATCGCGAGCGTCAGGATGGCCGCGATCGCCACCCAGATGAGCGGCTTGATGTACGGCCAGAGACGCCGTCCGACCGAGGCGGGACTCGACTTCGTGCCGGAGCCGATCGGCTTGCTGAGGGTGGATTGTCGGGAGGTCTCGCTCAAGGCATCCTCTGGAAAGGCGTGTACTGGAAATCGGCTTTCTTTTTTGGGGCGCCGATACAGAAGGCATGCGCAGGACGCACTGGCTCTGATTCTGGTAGCGCCCCAGATACGGCCTAGTCACGGGCGGGTCGCCCGGATAGGCGCCCCCGCTACGCGGGCCAACCGCAAAGCACGACATTGTATACGTTCGAAGCGAAACACCCGCGCATGCGACATGCGTATGTCCCGCTATGTATATACTTGCCGGGCGCGCCTCCCGGGCGCCCTTCTATCCGAAACAGCCGCATGACACAGACCACGCTCGGCGTCGCCATTATTACGAAAAACGCCGCCACGCGGCTCGCTCAATGCCTCAGCGCGCTGTCGTTCGCCAACGACATCGTTGTCATCGACGGTGGCAGCACCGACGGTACTACAGAAATCGCCCGCGCCCACGGCGCACGCATCATCGAGGAAACGACCTGGCCGGGCTTTGGTCCGCAAAAAAACCGCGCAATTGATGCATTGGCGACTGACTGGATTCTCTCGATCGACGCCGACGAAATCGTCTCGCCAGAACTGGCGGACTCGATCCGCGCCGCCATCACCTCGCCGCTTTCCGATGTTTATGCGGTGGACAGACTCTCGAGCTTCTGTGGATCGTGGATTCATCACAGCGGCTGGTATCCCGACTGGATTCCTCGGCTGTTCCGGCGCGGCGCGGCGCGCTTCTCCGATGACCTCGTGCACGAGCGGCTCGTCTTCGCGGCGAGTGCGCGAAAACTCGAAGGCAAACTGCTGCACTACTCCTACGAGGATTTCGACGACGTGTTGCGCAAGCTCAACACGTATTCGAGCGCGGGTGCCGAGCAGCGCGCTGCCGCCGGCAACAGCGGCAGCGTCGGCAAAGCCGTGCTACGCGGGGCATGGGCGTTCGTGCGCACCTACGTGCTGCGTGCGGGTTTTCTGGATGGCCGCGCGGGCTTCATGATTGCGGTATTCAACGCGGAAACCGTCTATTACCGCTTTCTCAAGCTCGCACTAATCAACGGCCACCATACGAACCGCGCGCTGAAGACCGATTAATAAACGATCTCGATGGCGCTGCCCGCGAACTCGCCGCGCAGCGCGGCGAGCAGGTCGTCGGTGGGCTTCACGCGCCAGGCGTCGCCCAGACGCACCTCGCCTTGCGCGCGCTCGTTGCTGTAAGCGATCTGCACCGCGAGGCCGTTCGGGATGACCACCTGCTCGCGCTCGCGGCCCCGGCCGCCGTAACCACCGCCGCCGTCGCGGCCGCCACGCCCGCGCGTTTCCACCACGGGCGCGGGCAGCGAGTCGTCGGGCTTCGCGCGATGCGCTTCGAGCACCGTGCGCAGCGCGAGCGCATTCGCGTTGCCGTTCATCTGCACCTTCACGGCCTGCGCATAGCGGCTGCGGGCGCGCTCCAGATCCATCACGGTGTCCACCGTGAAGCGGATGCCGCCCGTGAACGCGTCGTTGCGCGCGCCGCCCTGCACGACCAGCAGTTCGTCTTCCTTGAAGAGCGCCTTGTGCGCCTCGTATTGCTCGTTGAACACCGTCACTTCGCACTGGCCGGTGCCGTCGTCGAGCAGCGCGATCAGCATCTTGCCGCGCTGGGTCATCTGCGTGCGCAGCGAGGCGATCACGCCCGCCACGAGTTTGTCGCGCCCTTCCTTCAGTTCGCCGATCTTCTGGCGCACGAAGCGCCGCACTTCGTCCTTGTAAGCGTCGAAGAGGTGGCCCGAGAGATAGAAGCCGAGCGCGCCCTTCTCTTCCTGGAGCCTGCGCTTGTCGCCCCAGGCGGGCTCGTCCACGAGTTCGTGCGCGGCCAGCGGTGCGTCGCCCATGTCGAAGAGGCCGGCCTGCATGGCGTTGGCGCTCGCCTGCTCGGCGGCTTCCATGGCCATCGGCACCGAGGCGAGCAACTGCGCGCGATTCGCATGGACCGAGTCGAACGCGCCCGCGCGAATCATCGCCTCGATCGTGCGGCGGTTCACAAGGCGCCGGTCGATGCGCTCGCAGAAGTCGAACAGGTCCTTGAACAGGCCGCCCTCTTCGCGCGCGCGCAGGATTTCCTCGATGGCGTTCTGGCCGCTGCCCTTGATGGCGCCGAGGCCGTAGCGGATCGTGCGCGAGCGCTTGCCTTCGGCCACATGGGCATCGGCCACCGGCTCGAAGCGGTACGCCGATGCGTTCACGTCGGGCGGCAGCACCTTGATGCTATTCGTGGCGCAATCCTCGAAGAGGATCTTGACCTTGTCGGTGTCGTCCATGGCGAGCGACATGTTGGCCGCCATGAATTCCGCCGGATGGTGCGCCTTGAGCCACGCCGTGTAGTACGCGAGCAGCGCGTAGGCCGCCGCGTGCGACTTGTTGAAGCCGTAGCCCGCGAACTTCTCCATCAAGTCGAAGGTTTCGTCCGCCTTCTCGCGCGTGAGGCCGTTCTTCGCCGCGCCTTCCGCGAAAATCTCGCGATGCTCGGCCATTTCCTCGGGCTTCTTCTTGCCCATCGCGCGGCGCAGCAAGTCGGCGCCGCCGAGCGAGTAGCCGCCGATGATCTGCGCCATCTGCATCACCTGCTCCTGGTAGACCATGATGCCGTAGGTCTCTTTCAGAACAGGTTCCACACGCGGATCGGGATACTCCACCACTTCGCGGCCGTGCTTGCGCGCGCAGAAGCTCGGGATCAGGTCCATCGGGCCCGGGCGATACAAGGCCACGAGCGCGATGATGTCCTCGAAGCGGTCGGGCTGGGCGTCCTTGAGCATGCCCTGCATGCCGCGGCTTTCCAGCTGGAACACGGCAACCGTGTTGGCCTTCTTGAGGATCTGGAACGACGGCGCGTCGTCGAGCGGCACCTCGGCCAGCGACCAGTCTTTCTTCGACGGATCGAGCATGCGGATATAGCGCTCGGCCCAGTCGAGAATCGTGAGCGTGGTGAGGCCCAGAAAGTCGAACTTCACGAGGCCGACGGCTTCCACGTCGTCCTTGTCGTACTGGCTCACGACGCCGCTTTCGTCGCCCTGGGTGTAGAGCGGGCAGAAGTCGGTGAGCTTGCCGGGCGCGATCAGCACGCCGCCCGCGTGCATGCCGACGTTACGCGTGAGACCTTCCACGAGCTGCGCGAGGTCGAGCAGCTGGTGCACTTCGTCTTCGTTGTCGTAGCGCTCCTGGAGGAGCGGCTCCTCCTTCATCGCGTCGGCGATGGTGACGTGCTTGCCCGGCTTGAACGGGATGAGCTTGGCCACGCCGTCGGTGAAGTTGTAGCCGAGGTCGAGCACACGGCCGATGTCGCGCACCGCCGCCTTCGCGGCCATGGTGCCGAAGGTGGCGATCTGCGAGACCGCGTCGGCACCGTACTTCTCCTTCACGTACTGAATCACGCGGTCGCGCCCGTGCTGGCAGAAGTCGATGTCGAAGTCGGGCATCGAGACGCGTTCCGGATTCAGGAAGCGCTCGAACAGCAGGTTGTAGCGCAGCGGATCCAGGTCGGTGATGCCGAGCGCGTACGCGACCAGCGAGCCCGCGCCCGAGCCACGGCCCGGCCCCACCGGCACGCCGTTGTTCTTGGCCCAGTTAATGAAGTCCGCGACGATCAGGAAGTAGCCCGGGAAGCCCATCTTGATGATGGTTCCGCACTCGAAATCCAGACGCTCGTTGTAGCGCGCGCGTTCGCTCTCGCGCTCGGCTTCGTCGGGATACAGCTGCATGAGGCGCGTTTCCAGACCTTCCTTCGAAAGCTGCACGAGGTAGTCGTCGAGCGACATGCCGTCGGGCGTCGGAAAGAGCGGCAGCTTCGGCTTGCCGAGTTCGAGCGTGAGGTTGCAGCGCCGCGCGATTTCGATGGTGTTCGCAATCGCCGAGGGAATGTCCGCGAACAGCGCGGCCATTTCTTGCTGGTTGCGAAACCGCTGGTCGGTCGTGAAGCGCTTCTGGCGGCGCGGATTTGCGAGGATGTCGCCCTCCGAGATGCACACGCGCGCTTCGTGCGCCGTGTATTCCTCGTCGGTCATGAACTGCATGGGGTGCGTGGCCACCACCGGCAGCTTCAGCTCCGCCGCGATCGCGACGGCTTGTTCGATGTACTGCTCGGCGCCGGGCTGGCCGCAGCGCTGCAGCTCGATGTAATAGCCGTTCGGGAACAGCTTCGCCCAGCGCTGCGCGTGGCGCTTCGCGCTTTCGGCGTTGCCCGCCGCGAGCGCGAGGCCCACGTCGCCCTGCTGCGCGCCCGAGATCGCGAGCAGGCCTTCGCCCAGCCCGGCTTCGAGCCACGCCACGTCGAGTTCCGCGCGGCCGCGATATTGATTCGTGAGCCACGCCCGGGAAAGCAGCTCGCAGAGATTCAGGTAGCCGCACTTGTCCTTCACGAGCAAAAGCAGACGCGAAGGCTTGTCGCGGTCGTCCGGATTCATGATCCAGACGTCGCAGCCGGCAATGGGTTTGACCCCTTTGCCACGGGCTTCCTTGTAGAAACGGACGAGGCCGAATGCGTTGCCGAGGTCGGTGAGCGTGAGCGCGCCCTGGCCGTCTTTGGCCGCCGCCTTGACGAGGTCGTCGAGACGCACGATGCCATCGGCAATCGAGAATTCGGAGTGGACGCGGAGATGGACGAAGCGGGGATCTGACATGGGCGTCATTGTAACTCTACGGTCCGGCGATTTTGGCCGCCGCCTGCGTGCGGAGCGGTGCGCTGGCCATGCGGACAAGACGCCGCGTGCCGTTGAAAGAGAACACGCCGCACGCCAGCAGGCTCGCGCGTCATGCAACGATACAGCGCAGCGCGCCGGCGGCGCCGCAGCGCCCAGTTGAGGGATAAGAGCGGATTACGCCCGCCGCGCAGCCTGTCGCACTTTGGCCCCCTCGCCACGCCTCACGCCGCGCCTCACCGCGCTTTTTGCCCCGATCTCGCCACCGGCCGAGTCGGCGCGCGGCATTCAGGCGGGTCCGTCCGATTCAGGTTTTCAAGTTGGCCATGCGTATTCTCAATCTCTCCGCCTACCAGTTCGCGACCCTCGACAAGACCGCCGAATGGCGTCCGCTCGTGCTCGAACGCTGCCAGTCGCTCGATTTGCGGGGCACCATCCTGCTCGCCCCGGAAGGCATCAATCTGTTCGTCGCGGGTGACGAAGGCAACATGCGCGCCTTCATGGACTACATCAACCACGATCCGCTCTTCGAAGGCAAATTCGCCACGCTGCAGTTCAAGGAAAGCATCTCGGAATCGCGCCCCTTCAACCGCATGCTCGTGCGCCTGAAGCGCGAAATCATCACCATGAAGAAGCCCGCGATCCGCCCCGAGGAAGGCCGCGCGCCCTCGGTCGCGCCGGTCGTGCTCAAAGCATGGCTCGACCGCGGCTTCGACGACGCAGGCCGCCCCGTCGTCATGCTCGACACGCGCAATGCGTTCGAAGTGGACGTTGGCACCTTCGACAAGGCGCTCGACTATCGCATCGACAAATTCAGCCAGTTCCCGGGCGTGATCGAGGCGAACCGCGCCGATCTCGAAGGCAAGACCGTGGTGTCGTTCTGCACGGGTGGCATCCGCTGCGAAAAGGCCGCCATCCACATGAAGGAAGTGGGGATCGAGCACGTCTATCAACTCGAAGGCGGCATCCTCAAGTACTTCGAGGAAGTGGGCGGCGCGCACTACAACGGCGACTGCTTCGTGTTCGATCAGCGCACCGCGCTCAATCCACAACTCGAGCCCACCGACACCGTGCAATGCTTCGCGTGCCGCGCCGTGGTCACGCCCGCCGAGCAGGCTTCGCCGCTCTATGTCGCGGGCCAGAGCTGCCCGGCCTGCCACCCGGAACGCGCGGGTGCGGCGCCAGCCGTCGCCACGAGCAGCGCGCCGGCGCAAGCCGCGTAACCGGCGCGTGAGCGCACCGCAGCCAACACGCCAGACGCGCCAGGCATATCGCGGGCGCTTCGCGCCCTCGCCCACCGGGCCGCTGCATTTCGGCTCGCTCGTCTCGGCGCTCGCGAGCTGGCTCGACGCGCGCGCGCATGGCGGCGCGTGGCTCGTGCGCGTGGAGGACATCGACGGCCCGCGAACGGTGCCCGGCGCCGCCGAGGACATCCTCGCGACGCTGGAGCGCTTCGGCTTTCAGGCCGACGAGCCGCCGCAATGGCAAAGCCAGCGACTCCATCTTTATCGCGCGGCGCTCGACCAGTTGATCGCGGCAGGCCACGTCTATCCGTGCGGCTGCACGCGCAAGGAAATCGCCGATTCGCAACTGCACGCGCACCGGCGCAACACCACGCTGATCTACCCCGGCACCTGCCGCGACGGCCTGCACGGCAAGCCCGCGCGCGCGTGGCGCCTGCGCGTGCCGGACGACGCTCCGCAAGCGACCGATAATCCCGCGCTGATCCGCTTCGACGACCGCTGGCAAGGCCCGCAGCAGCAAGATCTCGCGACCGAGGTGGGCGACTTCGTGCTGCTGCGCGCGGACGGCCAGTGGGCCTATCAACTCGCCGTGGTCGTGGACGACGCCGCGCAGAACATCACCCACGTCGTGCGGGGCGCCGACCTGCTCGACTCCACGGCGCGCCAGATCTGGCTGCAGCAATGCCTGGGCGTGCCGCAGCCCGCGTATCTGCACGTGCCCGTCGTCACCAACGAGGAAGGCGAAAAGCTCTCGAAGCAAACCGGCGCCCTGGCGCTCGACGCCACGCGACCGCTCGAAGCGCTGCTGGCCGCCGCGCGGCATCTCGGGCTTGAACTGCGCGGCCCGGCGCCCGTCTCCATCGAAGCCTTTCAGGCCGATGCTATCGGAGCCTGGACACAGCGCCTCGCGCAACTGCCAGATCCCGCTTAGGCGCTCGTTACCTGCGCCCCCGGAGCAGAAATGCGAAAACGGCGTGCCGGTCGAAACCGGCACGCCGTTCTGTTGTCACGCGCAAAGGAAAACGAAACCGCGCCGCGCCAAACGCCTCAGGACGACGATGAAGGCGTCGGCTTGTTGCGCCACGACGAACCCAGGCCGCCGAGCAGCGCCGCGAGCGGCTGCTTCTGCTTTTGCGACGTGGCGGTGGCCGGCGCGGGCGTGTCTTCGGCCTTGCTGCGCGCGCTCGGCGACGGCTCGTAGGGCTTCAGGAAGAAGTCGTCGACGGGCTGCGCCGGACGGTGGTGATGCGGCCGCTCGTACGCGCCGGTACGGCGATGGCCGACGCGCTCCGAACGGCCTTCGCGGCCTTCGTAACCGTCACGCCCATCACGCTCGCGGCGGCGGCTGCCGCCTTCGTGATGCGCGACCGGCGTGTCGACCACGAGACGCTCGACGTTCAGCGGGCGCTTGATCAGCTTTTCGATATCGGCGAGCTGCTTCTTCTCGCTCGGGCTGCACAGCGAGAGCGCGTCGCCCGAGGCGCCCGCGCGGCCCGTGCGGCCGATGCGGTGCACGTAGTCTTCGGCGTTGAACGGCAGGTCGAAGTTGATCACGGCCGGCAGCTCGGCAATGTCGAGGCCCCGCGCGGCCACGTCGGTGGCCACCAGCGCCTCGATCTCGCCGCGCTTGAAGGCGTCGAGTGCCTGCATGCGCTCGCTTTGCGAGCGGTCGCCGTGAATCGCGGCGGCCACGATGCCCTGCTTCTCGATCTGGCGCGCGAGACGGCTTGCGCCGATCTTGCTGTTGCAGAACACGATCACCTGCTTCAGGCTGCGCTCGCGAATCAGTTGCACCACCGCGCCGGTCTTGTCGCCTTCCGCCACTTCATAGACGATCTGCGTGACGTTGGTGGCCGTCGAGTTGCTGCGCGCGACTTCGATGGTCTGGGGCGTGCGCAGGTAAGTGGCGGCGAGCTTCTTGATCTCGCCCGAGAACGTGGCCGAGAACAGCAGCGTCTGGCGCTCCTTCGGCAGCAGGTTCAGGATGCGCTGGAGGTCCGGCAGGAAGCCCATGTCGAGCATGCGGTCGGCTTCGTCGAGCACCAGCATCTGCACCTGGCCCAGATTCGTGGTCTTCTGCTGCACGTGATCGAGCAGACGGCCCGGCGTGGCAATCAGGATTTCCACGCCACGGCGCAGCTCATCCGATTGCGGATTCATGTCGACGCCGCCGAACACCACCGCGCTGCGCAGCGGCGTGTGCTGCGCGTAGGTGCGCACGTTGCTGGCGACCTGGTCGGCCAGCTCGCGCGTGGGCGTGAGGATCAGCGCGCGCACCGGATGGCGTGCGGGCGAAGCGCTCGTGCTCGCCAGCGGCAGGAGGCGCTGCAGGATCGGCAGCGAGAAGCTCGCCGTCTTGCCCGTGCCGGTTTGCGCGGCGCCCATCACGTCGCGGCCCGTGAGAACCACGGGAATGGCTTGCGCCTGAATGGGCGTGGGCGTCGTGTAGCCCTGCTCCTTGATCGCCTTGAGGATCTCGGGCGCGAGGCCGAACTGATCGAAGGTCTCGGTGCTGGGCTTGACGGCTGTGTCGGACATGGTGGCTTCGCTATAAAGGCGCTATGCGCGCGAGGCGCGGCGCGCCTCAAATAAACACTGCAGGTTGCTGCCGGGTTGCTTCGGGAAGTGCTGCAAACCTGGCAAGCGCTACGGGGCTGCGGAGCCGCAGCGGCTTTCCGCCTTTGCCCGTCTGCTTTGTCAGGCTTGCCGGCCGCGGCAGCCATCCGGCGGATGGCTCGCGGAAAATGCCCGGCGTTTTCGCGGGAACGTCGTCAATCGCGGTGTGCAGGGAGCGCCGGCTGCACGGCCGCGCTCAACCCGTTCGTTCCCTTGTTTCCAGCCGGTGCGCCCGGCGCGCTTGCGCGCTCGTGCGCCTGAGCCCGGCTGCTTCAATCCGGCCAGAACCCGCCACGAAGGCGGGCGCAATTCGGCGAAAGGCCGGTATTGTAGCACCTTGGCATAAATCCCTATGGCCGGGCGGATCGGCTTCTGCAACGCAGGGCGCCGCGCGAGCCGCATTTGACCCCGCCGCCATCCGGCCCTTTGCGGCAAATCCGTGCCCGGTTTTCCTCACGCGGCGCCCGCGCTCATCAGGCTTGTCACCACGTTTCGCGCATCACCATGAGCCGCAACTCGGTCATGTCCTCGATGGCGTAGCGCACGCCCTCGCGCCCGAGCCCCGAGTCCTTCACGCCGCCATACGGCATGTTATCGACGCGAAATGACGGAACGTCGTTGATCACCACGCCGCCCACCTCGAGCCCGTCCCAGGCGCGGTGCGCGTTCGCGAGCGAATCGGTGAAGACGCCCGCCTGCAGGCCGAAGTCGCTGTCGTTGACGATCTCCAGCGCACGGCCGAAGTCGTCGAAGCGCTCGAGTATCGCCACCGGGCCGAACGCCTCGCGCCGGTAAAGATCGGTGTCGCGGCCCACGTTTTCGAGCAGCGTGGCCTCGAACATCGCGCCATCGACCTTGCCGCCCGCGACGATCTTCGCGCCGGCTTGCACCGCGCGCTCCATCCAGCCCGCGAGGCGCTTCGCCTCGGACTCGGAGATCATCGGCCCGACGAAGGTTTTCTCGTCCTTCGGGTCGCCCATCCTGAGCGACTTCACCCTGGCAATCAGCTTCTCGCGCAGCGCGTCGTAAATCGACGCGTGCACGAGAATGCGCTGCACGCCGATGCAGCTCTGCCCCGACTGGTAATACGCGCCGAACGCGAGGCGCTCGACCACGTAGTCGAGCTTCGCGCCCTGGTCCGCGTCCACCACCGCCGCCGCGTTGCCGCCCAGCTCCAGCACCACTTTCTTCTTGCCTGCCTTCTTCTTGAGATCCCAGCCCACGGCGGGCGAGCCCGTGAACGAGAGCAGCTTGAAGCGCTCGTCGGTGGTGAAGAGATCGGCGCCGTCGCGGTGTGCGGGCAGGATCGAGAACGCGCCCTTGGGCAAATCGGTTTCCGCCAGCACCTCGCCGATGATGAGCGCCCCCACCGGCGTGCGGCTCGCCGGCTTCAGGACGAACGGCACGCCCGCCGCGAGCGCGGGCGCCACCTTGTGCGCGGCGAGATTGAGCGGGAAGTTGAACGGCGAGATGAACGAGCACGGCCCGATCGGCACGCGCTTCACGTAGCCGTGATAGCCCTTCGCGCGCGCCGAGATTTCGAGGTTCACGATATCGCCGTCGATGCGCACGCTCTCCTCGGCGGCCACGCGGAAGGTGTCGATCAGGCGTGTGGCTTCGCCGCGCGCATCGTTGATCGGCTTGCCCGCCTCGATGCACAGCGCCATCGCGAGCTCGTCGAAGCGCTCGCGAAAGCGCGCGACGCAATGGTCGATCACGGCCTGGCGCCTGAACGGCGGGAACGCGCGCATGGCGGGCATGGCCGCCTCGGCGGCGGCGATGGCCCGATCGATCGCCTGCGCGTCGGCGAGCGCGACACGCGTGGCGACTTCGCCGCTGTACTTGTCGGTGACTTCGAGATCGGTGTTGGCGGCGACAGCCTCGTTGGCGAGGTAGTACGGATAAGTCGGCTTCAGCATGACGCGTTCTCCGGAAATGCGGGGCGCGGCGCAATGCGCGCTCCCGCTCGTTGAGCAGCCCCGACGCCGCGGCGCTTCAGATCTGCGCGCTCAGCCGCTTGATCTCGCGATTGAGCACGCGCTCGTTGTCCGAATAGTCGACGGGCACGTCGATCACATGCACGCCCGGCGTCGCGAAACACTGCTCGATGAGCGGCTTGAGCTGATCCGCCTCGCTCACGCGATGGCCGTGCGCGCCGTAACTCTGCGCGTACTCGACGAAATCGGGGTTCTGCAGCGTCATCCCGTAGTCGGGGAAATTCATGTTTTCCTGCTTCCAGCGGATCATGCCGAAGGCGTCGTCGCGCAGGATCAGCACGACGAGGTCGAGCTTCAGGCGCACCGCCGTCTCCACTTCCTGCGAGTTCATCATGAAGCCGCCGTCGCCGCACACGGCCACCACCTTGCGCTCGGGGTGCACGATCTTCGTCGCGATGGCCGAGGGCAGCCCCGCGCCCATGGAGGCGAGCGCGTTGTCGAGCAGGACCGAATTGGGCTCGCGCGCCCGGTAGTAGCGCGCGAACCAGATCTTGTACATGCCGTTGTCGAGGCACAGGATGCCGTCCTCGGGCATCGCCTGATAAACGTCGTGCACGAGGCGCACCGGATACAGCGGAAAGCGCGAGTCGTGCTGGCCCTTCGCGAGATGCGCGTCGAAGTGGCGCTTGATTTCCGCGAAGCGCGCGAAATCCCACGCGTGCTCGCGCGGCTTGAGGCGCTCCTTCAATTGCCACACGGCATTGGCGATGTCGCCCACCACTTCGATCTGCGGGAAATAGACGGGATCGACTTCGGCGCCCAGAAAATTCACATGAATGACGGTCTTTTCCTCGGCGCTGCGCATGAAGAACGGCGGCTTTTCGATCACGTCGTGGCCGACGTTGATGATGCAGTCGGCGTGCTCGATCGCGCGGTGCACGAAGTCGCCGTCCGAGAGCGTGGCGTTGCCGAGCCACAGCGGGTGTGATTCGTCGATCACGCCCTTGCCCATCGGCGGGGTGAAGAACGGAATGCCGGGCGGGTCGACGAATTCGCGCAGCACGTCGCGCGTGGTCTTGCGGTTGCCGCCCGCGCCGATCATCAGGAGCGGATGGCGCGCCGTGCAGATCGCCGCCACCGCATGGGCAACGGCCTTTTCCTCGGCGATGGGGCGGCGGCTATAGCTCTTCGGGATGGGCTTGCCGTCGCCCTCCTCATCGGCCACGTCCTCGGGCAGCTCCAGATGCACCGCGCCGGGACGCTCCTGCTCCGCCTGGCGGAAGGCCTCGCGCACGAGCGCCGGAATATTGCCGATGGAGACGATCTGGCGCGCGTACTTGGTGAGCGGCTCCATCATGCGCACCACGTCGACGATCTGAAAGTGGCCCTGCTTGCTGGTCTTGATGGGCTTCTGGCCCGTGACCATCAGCATGGGCATGCCGCCCAGCTGCGCGTAGGCGGCGGCGGTCACGAAATTGGTGGCGCCCGGCCCGAGCGTGGCGAGGCACACACCGGTGCGGCCCGTGAGGCGCCCGTAGGTAGCGGCCATGAAGCCCGCGGCCTGCTCGTGGCGCGTGACGATCAGACGAATCTTCGAGCGCCGCAGCGACTCGAGCAGATCGAGATTTTCCTCGCCCGGGATGCCGAACACGTACTCGACACCTTCGGCTTCGAGCGCCTTCACGAACAGATCGGATGCTTTCATCGGCCACCTCGCGGGTCGGCGGGCGCACTGCAGTGCCCTTGCGCGCTAGCCACGCGATGTGCGGTTCTCGCGCGCGAAGAACGCCAGATTACGCCCGTGGCGCGGATCGCGTCGGCAAGCGTGCAACCCGCCCGGAATCGCTCGGGCTGCGGTCGCCCCGCTAGTCCCTGGTCCGTTCATCCATCAAGCGGCTCTAGCGCATGATCGTGGCGCAGCCGGACACGACCGGCTTGGGGCTGTCCGCGTTCATGGCGTCGTAGAGATCGGCGCCGGGGCCTTTGGTCCACCACGTATAGCGGTCGGCGACATACTTCACGCCGGACGCGGCAATCACGCCGACGAAGAGCAGATTGCGGCCCTCGACAGGCACGAGCGCAAAGCTTTGCCCGTTGGTGCCGTTGATGTAGGTGACCTTGAAGGTCTTGCCGTCCGCGCAGGTATAGCGGAACGTGTGGCGCGACTGGGTCTGGATCTCGCGCACGTCGAGCGCGGCGGCCCGCGCGGCGGGCGCCATCACGCTCGCTCCCGCGCCCAGGGCGGCGAGCGCGAGCGCGCAGGCGGCAAGCCGGCGCGCTGCCGGACGCGCGGCATGCGGCGCGCGAAGGTTGCTGGCAGGACGGTGGGCGGCGTTGCGTCCACGAATCATGGCGTGTTCTCCCGAAGTTGCGTTGGACCGGCGCGTTGGATTGAGGGCCGTCTAGAGATCGTCAGGCCTGCGCTGCGGCAACGGGACCACAGCCCAAGAGTGCGAAGGCGCGCAGCGCCACGAACCACCCGCGCAGCCGAAACAACGCCATCGACTTCATCATCCCCACCTTCTCGCAGTTGCGTGACACGATAACCCGGCGTGCGGCGGCGCGCCCCTTGGGTGCCCTCGCCGCATACCCCCGCCGCTTCGCCATGCGCGGCAAAGCGGCGATTATCTGGCGCTGGGCAGGCATCGCGTATGCGTCAGATCAACGCGGGCGTAGTGCGAACGCCTGCTACGACGCG
>JAITTX010000141.1 GCA_031286755.1 Paraburkholderia sp. | reverse complement strand
CCCAGCGCCGTGACCAACCCGCTTCGCCATGTTATTGTTCATCTTTTGAACAAATGGCGCCCGATTTGAACTCGCATTTGGCAACGAAGCGCGGGGAAGTCACGGAGCCGGTTGGGGGCAACAAGTGGCAGCTGGAAGAAAAGCGAAAATCGCGGTAACCAACGACGTTCCTGAAGTCGCGGTAGAAGAAGAGTCGAACGAACCCGGCGAGCTGACCAACAAATCGGTCATCAAGGCGGCGACCCTGCTCACCGAGCTTGGTCGCCACCTCGACGGCATCAATGTGACAGATCTCGCGCAGCATGTCGGCATGTCGCGTCCGACCGTTTTTCGTCTTCTGCTCAGTCTTGAGCAAACGGGGTTCGTCGAGCGTTTCGACAGCAAATACCGGTTGGGCTGGCGCGTCGCGCGTCTGGGGCGCCTCGCCGATCCGTACCGGGGCATCATTTCGCGGCTTCAGCCGACGCTGCGCGCGCTCGCGGACGAATTCAACGAGATGATCGGCTATGCCGTCTACGGCGGTGATGGGCAGTTCGACCTCGTTGCCGAAGCGCATTCGTCGCGGCTGATTTCGCTGACGAAAGGCTATATCGGCACGGAATTTCCCGCTCACGCCAGTGCGACCGGGAAAATGGCGCTTGCCGAACTCAGTGACGAAGAGCTCGAAGCACGGTTGCCCAAGACCCTGCCGAAGTTCGCGAGCAGAACGATCACGGACCGCTCGAAGCTGATCCGCGCGCTCCAGGAAATACGCAAGCAGAATTACGCCACGGTCGACGACGAGCTGGAGGAAAGTCTCTTCGCCATTTCCGTGCCGGTTCGTGACGAGCGCAGCGAACTGATCGGGCTGCTTTCCGTGACGGGGCCGTCCGAACGGATGAAGAAGCGGCCTTTGCATGAGATCGCCGACCAGTTGCATATCGCCGCCGCTGACATCGCCCGTATTCTTTCGTCGAACCGGTAGTGGTCAGTACACGGGTTGAATCCGCCGCTCTGCGCGGTCATCCAGAACGACTATCGCGGAGCGTCCGGTCTGGCATCCTGGAACCCCCGTTCAGCCGGCGTAGACACAGCGCCGCGACACAAGCAACGCCGCCACCGCGCGCGAGGGTTCCGTATGCGCAAGACCATTGATGTGTTGCGTCGAGCGTGGCGCCGAAGGTCGTAGGGGCGAGCGCGCCGGCGCCGAAGCCAAGTACGGAGCGCACACCCATCACGCGCCCGAGCCGGTGCGCAGGAACGGCGTCTGTCATGGCGGCGGATAGCACGCCTGAATCGCCAAGAATGAAGAAGCTGCCGATCGCCGCAATCAGGACTGTCCAGGCCGGCCCCCATTGCATCGAGCATCCCATCAGGATCGAGCAGGCGGCGCCTGTCGCGCCAACCGCGACGAGAACATGCGCGCGGTCCCATCGGTCGGACAGCACACCGAATGCAATCGTCGAGAGCATGCCGGAGAAATGGACGACCACGCCGATCAGTAGCGCTCGCGACAGCGTGCCCAGATGCAGCGGCGCGAGCGCAGCGGCAAGCAGTGACGGCGTCCATGCATAATTGCCCAGAAGCTCCCAGCAGTGGGCAACGTAGCCGATCAGCAGGCAGATGGCGACCGGATTCAACGTCGCGCCAGCGCGCGAGCGTTCCGGAATTGCGGCACGTGTGGCGTGCCCTTTGGGCGGCACAAACGATGCGCCGAACAAGCTGATGTGCCCGAGCAGGGCGCCCGCGAACACCCCTGTTGCGCAGAGCGAAAATCCTGCCGCGACGCCGTAGGTCTGCGTGGCCCAAAGCGCCAGGGAGACGGAAACCAGATAACCGAACGAGCCCGCCGCGAGCATTTGGCCCATCGCTCGACCGCGCGCGGCCGGTGGGCTGAGCTTGGCGGCAAGCAGCAGCGCCGGGGCATACGAGCCGCCTTGCGTCAGCCCGACAAACACAATGCCGATCAGCGCGCTTTCAGGGGACCTGGCGAGCCATGCAAAGGCTGCGAGCGCTGCGGCGCCGGCCCACGTGCACGCGAGATAAACACGCTTTGCGCCGTAGGTGTCGGAGAGCCATGCCGCCACGAGCAGAGCGAGCGCGTTGGACAGATTAAACGCGGTCTGGATCGTGCCGGCTTGCGAGGCGCTCATATGCCATGCGTCGCGCAGCACGGGCAGCGCACCAGCGAACATCATCGTGCCCATGCACGCCCCCGCCCGGCCGGCGCAGAGCAAGGCGAGCCGGTTCAAGACTCGCCTCGAAGCGAGCGCTGCAAGAGCGTCACGTCCAGCCAGCGATCGTGTTTGAAACCGACTCTCTTCAGTACGCCCACAGATACAAAACCGCAGCGTGCGTGCAAGGCCAACGAGGCATGGTTATCGTCCCCGGCGACAGTGGCGAGCATTTCGGCGAAACCCAGCAACGTGCACGTCTCGATCAGCTTTTCCAGCAGCATCCGGCCGAGTCCCCGGCCAGCCGCGCCGCGATCCAGATAGATCGAATGTTCCAGCGTATGGCGGTAGGCCGCGCGGGTTTTGAAGGGCGCCGCGCAGGCATAGCCGAGGATCGTTTCGCCTTCGGCCGCGACCAGATACGGCGCGCCAGCCGCCCGGATTTCACGGTAGCGCCGAGCCAGTTCATCGGCCGACGGCGGCTCTGTCTCGAACGTGACGGTCGTGTGTGAGACGTAGTGGGCGTAAATCCGCGCGATCTGTTCCATATCGGAGAGACGGGCAGCCCGGAGGACGATGGTTTCAGCGCGGTGACTCATGGCGGGATCGATAGCTGGCTAAAGGCATTCAAAGCCGCATTCTGGAAGTCCGCATTTGCCCTGACAAACGATGATTTTTCGCGCTTTGGTTGATTTATACTCAACCAATGAGACTGCCCCCGCTTATTGCCTTACGCGCCTTCGAGGCCGCCGCGCGCTCGGCGAGTTTCACATTGGCCGCGCAGGAGCTTTGTGTCACCACCGGCGCCGTGAGCCGTCAGGTGAAACTGCTTGAAGCCCATCTCGGCGTGCAGCTGTTTGCGCGGCATCACCGCAAGGTGGTATTGACCGCTGCCGGCCAGCGCTACGTGGGAACGGTCAGCCGTCTCTTCAGCGAACTTTCCGAAGCCGGGGAGGCACTGGGGCGAGATACGCAGGATGCTCCGGTCCGGCTCGACTGCGTGCCGACGCTTTCGATGTACTGGCTCACGCCGCGCCTTGCCGAGTACCACGAGCAACGACCCGACATCCGTATCGAGTCAACCACGAGCCTTGGGCCCGTCGACGTTGCGGCACCGTTCGACCTCGCCATACGACGCGACACGCGTCACTTCGGTGGGCTTGCCGCCACCGCGTTCATGACGGAATGGTCAATTCCCCTGTGCAGTCGCGAGTTCGCGAGCAAGCATGGCCTGACGTCGCCGGAGAAAATGCTGCGCGGACCTACGATACACATTCGCGCACGGGAAGATCTCTGGCCGACATGGACACGGCATTTCGGCCTGGCGGGCACCGCGCCTTCGAAGCGCATGACACTTGACCATTCGTTTGCCGCGCTGCAGGCGGCCGAAGATGGGATTGGAGCCGTCGTGATGCCGCTGCTGTTCGCCCGAAAACAGTTAGCGTCGGGACGGCTGTTCGCGCCGTTTCCGGAGATGCTTTGCGAGTCTGGAAAATATTATGTCCTGACACGAGCAGGCGACGAAACGCCGGGTATCCGTGCTGTCAAAGCGTGGCTTATCGAACAGGGCGGGCTGAGCAAAAACGATTGACGTCAGTATTTGGGGCTCGATAAAGAAGGCGATTCCAGCCGTTTCCCGAGACGATTTCTGCCGGACCCAGGGGGACAGCCCCCGCGCATCGGATAAACTATGCGCCTGGTCTATGTCCTTCATTCAACGGGTTTTGTCGATGAGTACGATTCTTGAAAATGTTCCGGTTGGTCAAAAAGTAGGTATTGCGTTCTCGGGCGGCCTCGACACCAGCGCCGCGCTGCACTGGATGCGCAAGAAGGGCGCCGTGCCGTATGCCTATACCGCCAACCTCGGCCAGCCCGATGAAGACGACTACGATTCGATCCCGCGCCGCGCGACGGAATACGGCGCCGAAGGCGCCCGCCTGATCGACTGCCGCGCGCAACTCGTGGCCGAAGGCATCGCGGCGCTGCAAAGCAGCGCGTTCCACGTCTCGACGGGCGGCGTCACCTACTTCAACACCACGCCGCTCGGCCGCGCCGTGACGGGCACCATGCTCGTGGCCGCCATGAAGGAAGACGGCGTCAACATCTGGGGCGACGGCTCGACCTACAAGGGCAACGATATCGAGCGCTTCTACCGCTATGGCCTGCTCGTCAATCCGGATCTGAAGATCTACAAGCCGTGGCTCGACCAGTTGTTCATCGACGAACTCGGCGGCCGCTCGGAAATGTCGGAGTTCATGCAGCAGTCGGGCTTCGCGTACAAGATGTCGGCGGAAAAGGCCTATTCGACGGACTCGAACCTGCTGGGCGCGACGCACGAGGCCAAGGATCTGGAAAGCCTCGAATCGGGCATCAAGATCGTCAACCCGATCATGGGCGTGGCGTTCTGGCGCGACGACGTCAAGGTCGACCGCGAAGAAGTCACGATCCGCTTCGAGGAAGGCCAGCCGGTCGCGCTGAACGGCAAGACCTTCACGGACGCGGTGGAACTGCTGCTCGAGGCGAACCGCATTGGCGGCCGTCATGGTCTGGGCATGAGCGACCAGATCGAAAACCGCATCATCGAGGCGAAGAGCCGTGGCATCTACGAAGCCCCGGGCATGGCGCTGCTGTACATCGCCTATGAGCGCCTCGTGACCGGCATCCACAACGAAGACACCATCGAGCAGTATCGCGAGAATGGCCGCCGTCTCGGCCGCCTGCTGTACCAGGGCCGCTGGTTCGACCCGCAGGCGATCATGCTGCGCGAAACGGCCCAGCGCTGGGTCGCGCGCGCGATCACGGGCGAGGTGACGGTCGAACTGCGCCGTGGCAACGACTACTCGATCCTGAGCACGAAGTCGCCGAACCTGACGTATCAGCCGGAACGCCTCTCGATGGAGAAGGTGGCTTCGACGTTCTCGCCGCGCGACCGTATCGGCCAGTTGACGATGCGTAATCTCGACATCACCGATACGCGCGACAAGTTGCGTGTGTATTCGCAGGTTGGTTTGCTCACGCCGGGCGAGGCTTCGGCGCTGCCGCAGATCAAGGACGAGAAGAAGTAAAAGGCGCTCGGGCGGCCTTTGGCTTTTCGCCTTCAGGCCGCGCGCGTCCACATGCTGTAGATCCCCGCGTAACCGGTCGTTCGATATGAATGGCTCGGGACGCGGGGATTTTTTTGTGGGTGCTTCGCGCTCAGGTATTGAATACACCAAAGCACCCGGATATCCGTGGATGTTCTCGCTGTAGCGCCTAATCGCGTTCGACACTATCGGCGAGCGCGCGCAACAAGGCCGCGCCGTCGCCGCGCCATGCGCTACCGTGCATGCAGGCTAGCGTTGTCGGCTGCAATGCCGCGAGGCGTTCCAGCATTGCGCGGGCGTTTATGGTGTGCGAGAAATAATCCATCTTGCGACGGAACGCTTCGCTCGGTTCGAGGATGTCGCTCTCGACGAGCGGCGGGGGATGCGAACCGCCTTGGGTAAACAAGTCGCCGCAGAGCAGCGTTGCCGATGTGGTTTCCATCAGAAACCCGCATTCCCATGCGTGGGGTAGATGCGGTGTATAGAGCCAGCGCACGGCGTGCTGCCCCAGCGAGACCGTCTCGCCATCATCGAGCGCCCGTGGCGGCCGGTCGGCAAAATCTCCAACCGAGACCATCGCGGCAACCTGGCCGCATAGCGGCTCCGCATGCGGCGCGGCGGCGAGAAATTCATTGAGTGCGCCGCATTCGTCGGCCTCGAAATGCGAGAAGCCGATATGGCGCAGACGGGCAATTGGCATGATCCGCCCAACCGCTTCTTCCACGACCGGAAACAGCTTGCGCGGGCCGGTATGAAAGAGCAGGGGTTCGTCGTCGTCGATCAGATACTGGTTGAAGGAAAATCCACCACCCGGGATCTCGACCGGGGTGGAGATGCGATAGATACGAGCCGCAATCTCGTCGATTGTCGTACCGCCAGAAAGGGATAGGGTCGCCATGATGCGCTCCTTTTCAGGGTAACCGGCAGGGTTCGGGATCCATCGGATCGACGGTGCACTTTCGCCGATTGTCGGCCTGCGCGGTGCAGATGTCCAACGACTGCCAGGTGCGCAACTGTATTGGCAGGGGTAAAAGCACTGTATAGGCCAGGCGCAGGGCGTCATCTTTAGAATGATGAATGGATGTGCCGTGCCCGGAAGCACGTCGCCCCCAATTGGCCGAGAAAACTCTCATGAAACGTCCGCAGACGGACGGCCAACTTCTTCTCGAGACAACGCAAGGGAATCGCGAGTCGCAACTGCGCGCCGGGCAAAGTTACGCCGGGTTGAAAGGGGTGGAGCACAACGTCGTGAACGTGACCGGCCACGAGGTGGTATTTATCGAGGTGGAGATTCGCTGAGGCCGTTATTGAGAGGAAACACGGCCTCGCGACGATGTGAGGCGCAACGACATTTCCTGAATGCAACCATTCGGATCCGCCATGACTGAGCCTCGTCTGATGTTCCTTGACCAGAGTGAATGGGAAAACTGGTTGAAGCAAAACGGCGGCACCTCAACAGGGATATGGCTGCGTCTTGCCAAAAAGGGTGCCGGGCAGCCAACCTTGACTTACGAGCAGGCGCTGGAAAGTGCCCTTTGTCATGGCTGGATCGACGGTCAAAAACAGACTGAAAGCGAAGAATACTGGCTGCAGCGCTTCACCCGGCGCTCCGCAAAAAGCATCTGGTCCAGGCTCAACAAAGACCGTGCCGAAGCGCTGATCGCCGCAGGCAGAATGCTTCCTTCGGGCATGCTGGAGATCGAGAAAGCCAAAGAAGATGGCCGCTGGGAGGCTGCCTATACGTCGGCCAGCAACTCGGTCGTGCCGGACGACCTGCGGGCCGCGCTGGATGCCAATCCCAAGGCCGACGCGTTCTTTGCGACGCTGAACGGCCGAAACCGCTACGCGATTCTGTTTCGGATACAGAACGCCAAAAAGCCCGCGACACGGGTGCGCAAGATCGAGGAGTTCATCGGCATGCTGAATCGCGGCGAAACCATTTATCCCTAGACCAGGACGTTCGGCAACCGGCGAAAGTCGCCGGACATCAGGGGTATCGTTTGCCGCGGCCACCAGCGGGTTTGCCAGCCGGCTTCGGCTTGCGTGAACCCGCAGCAGGTTTGCCGGCGGGTTTGCTGCGTGGCTTTTGCACGCTGAATGGGCTACCGGCGATCAAGCTTGTGTCCGTACCCGCGGCCGCAGCGTGCTGCGCCGCAGGCTTGCGTTTGTTTTCGCCGCTTTGCGGGCGCGGTTTTTTGCCGGGCACCTGCGCGGCGCTCGGCGCGGTTTGCGGCACTTTGGGCTTCTTGGGCTTTTTGGGTTTCTTGACGATCTGGCCCGTCGCGCTGGTTTCCGGCACGCGGTGTTCGGCCTCAAAACCCGGCTCTTCTTCACGACGCAGCGTTTGCCGGATCAGCGCTTCAATCGCGGCCAGTTGCGGTGCTTCGTCGGCGCACACGAGGGACACCGCCACGCCGCTGGCGCCCGCGCGGCCGGTACGGCCTATACGGTGCACATAGTCTTGCGCCACGATCGGCAGATCGACGTTGATCACCAGCGGCAGGTCGTCGATATCCAGCCCGCGCGCAGCCACATCGGTGGCGACCAGCATCTGGACTTCGCCCGCCTTGAATCGCTCCAGCGCACGCAGGCGCGCGGGCTGCGGTTTGTCGCCGTGGATGGTGTCGACCGCATAGCCCGCATCATCGAGCATGGCCGCCAGGTAATCCACGCCAGTGCGGGTTTTGACGAACACCAGCGCGTGCTCCCACTTGTTCTCGGCCACGAGGTGCATGAAGAGCTCGGGCTTGTTCCTCTTATCCACCGTCACCACCCACTGCTTGATCTTGCTGGCCGCGGCATTGGGCGGACTGACGCTGATATTGACCGCGTCGCGCAGAATGCTTGCCGCCATGGCGCGGATATCGTCGGTAAACGTGGCGGAGAACAGCAGGGTCTGGCGCTGGGCGGGCAGGGCGGCAAAGACGGCGTTGAGCTCGCGCGCAAAGCCGAGATCCAGCATGCGGTCGGCTTCGTCCAGCACCAGCGTTTGTACCTGATCGAACTGCACGGCGTTCTGGCGATTGAGATCCAGCAAGCGGCCCGGCGTGGCGACAAGCACGTCCACGCCTTTGCGCAGCTTCATCATCTGCGGGTTGATGCTCACACCGCCATAGGCAGCCAGAAATCGTAAGTCCAGGCCTTTGCCGTATTCGATAAAGCTTTGCAGCACTTGTTCAGCCAGTTCGCGCGTGGGCACCAGCACCAGAACACGCGCGCGGTTGCTGGATACGGCCTGGCCGTGCTGCACCAGCCGTTGCAACAGCGGCAGCGCAAAACCCGCCGTTTTGCCGGTGCCGGTCTGCGCCCCAGCCATGACGTCCTTGCCACTAAGCACAGCGGGAATCGCCTTGGCCTGCACCGGCGTAGGTGTCTGGTAATTGAGGTCCTGCAGATTACGCAGCAGCGGATCGATCAGGCCAAGCGAGGCAAAAGACATGGGCGTATTCCGGGCTAAAACCGCAATTCTAGCGGTTACCGCGCTGATTGCGCCGCGCAGGCCAACGCTCAAAAGGTCAACGGCCGCACCCGGACAAGTGGAGATGGGTGCGTGGGCGAGCGCGGTCAAACTGCCTCGGATGTTATCGCTTGAATTTCCCGTGGCGAGCAGGTCTTCAATGAGGTCGATGTGAATCGCGCATAGCAACTGTGCGGAATGACTCGCATGCGATCGCATCGCAGCACTCGCGGACTCTTCGCGACGATCGAAGCGCAATGGCCGCTGCTCGACAACCCCTGACGAAATCCTGCGCTGGATCTCAGGCGATAACCTTCCGCCCTGCGTCAGCCTGCTCGCGCATGCGACGGGCTTCGTCGCGCAGGAACTGCTGGTAATCGTCCAGATCGCCGTCGAAGGGCTCGACGCCGCCGTTGGTGACCAGCCAGAATTCGTCGCAGACGGCGCGAAGCAGGGCCCGGTCGTGACTGACCAGCATCACAGTCCCCTCGAATTCGTTGAGCGCCATAGCTAGCGCTTCGCGTGTGGCCAGGTCGAGGTGGTTGGTAGGCTCGTCGAGCAGCAGCAGGTTGGGACGCTGCCATACGATCATGCACAACACGAGCCG
>JAITTX010000039.1 GCA_031286755.1 Paraburkholderia sp. | reverse complement strand
GCGAAGCCGCGCTTTTTTATTATTGGCCCGAAACGCCCGATCAGGCGCCGGATAAGCGACGCAACGCGCCTATAGCGGCAATATGGCCGTCTGTCGCCCAGCCGTGACCCGCGACGCCTTCGGCGCCCGCTCGCTCTGTGTGTCCGGATGATCGCCGTCGAGCAGATCGGAAATCGGCTCTGCCCCGTCGAACGCCTCAGGCACCGCTGCGGCGCCGTTCGCCGGGCGCGCAAGCCCGTCCTTGACCCACTGCTCGCCGAGCTGGCTGTTCGGCGTCTGGCTGAAATGCTCGACGAGGTGATCGATGAACGTGCGCACCTTCGCCGGCAAGTGGCGGCGGCTCGGATACGCGACGTTGATCTCCACCTGCGGCAGCCGATAGTCGCCGAGCACGCGCACGAGGCGCCCGCGCGTCATGTCGCGTCCGATCAGGTAGCTCGGCAGGATCGTGATGCCCATGCCGAGCAGCGCGAACTGGCGCAGCATCTCCGTGTTGTTCGCGATGATCACGTTGGTCGGGCGCACCCGCACCTCGCCTTCCGGCCCCGTGAAGACCCGCTCGTCGCCCCAGTATTCCGAGGGCAGCGAAAGCGACGGATGCTCCAGCAGATGCTCGGGGCGTGTGGGCGTGCCGTGCTTCTCCAGATAGGCCGGCGTGGCGCACACGGTCATGCAGCCCGTCGTGAGACGGCGCGTGACGATGCTCGCGCTGCGCATCTGGCGCGCGGTCACGACACCCAGGTCGAAGCCTTCTTCGACGAGATCCACCTGACGGTCGACCAGCGTCACGTCTGGAATGACCTGCGGGTAGCGCTGCGTATAGGTTTGCAGCACGGGCGCAAGGTTGTGCAGCCCGAAGACCACGGGCGCGACAATGCGCAGCGTGCCGACCGGCTCATGATTGCGCGCCACCACCATCTGCTCGACGTCTTCGAGCTCGTCGAGAATCTGGCGGGCCCGCTCGAGATACACCTGCCCGGATTCGGTGAGGGAAAGGCTGCGGGTCGTGCGGTTGAGCAAACGCGTGCCGAGGCGCCCTTCGAGGTCGGCGACGTGACGCGTTGCAACCGCATTGGAGATATCCATCGCGGAAGCCGCCCTGGCAAAACTGCCGAGGTCGGCCACCTTGACGAATACTCGCATCGACTGCAAATGATCCATGTGACAACTCCTGCCTGTTACTGTCCGCCGAAAAATGGCAGAGGAAACCGCGAATTCTCCTACGACATGAGAATTCGTGCAGAAGTTGCCTAAGATTGTCGGAAATACTTTGTAATTTTCGCGACTTTCACCCAATACGCGCAGCCAGATCAGTAATTGTTTCCTGAATCGAAACAATTCTGTGCGCCGCAGCGACATAAGCCGGCACACCGCAAGCGGCAGCCAGATAGTGCTGATTCGATATATGCACGGCCGGGCGATTTGGCCCGGAATACAAAAGCCGCCCGAAGGCGGCCTTTGCTCTCAAGCCGTGCTCGCTCGCCATCCAGCAAGGCTATGAGCACTCACCTCATTTCCAGCGAGCCCTCAAAGACGCGTCTCCAGCGCCTTGCGCGCGTCGCTCAGCGCCTTCGGCAGACCGTGAGCGAGCTTCGCGAAAAGCTCGGAGTGCAGCGCGAGTTCGCTGCGCCACGCCTCGGCATCGACCGAGATCACCCGCTCGAACTGCGCGGGCGTGAAGTTCAGTCCACCCCAGTTCAGATCGCCATAACGCGGCGAGATGCCGAACGCGTGGTCTTCGCCCTGGGCCTTGCCCTCGATGCGGCGCACCATCCACTCGAGCACACGCATGTTCTCGCCAAAACCCGGCCAGACGAACTTGCCGTCCTCGCCCTTGCGGAACCAGTTCACGCAAAAAATGCGCGGCTGCGTCGCGCCCAGCTTCGAGAGGCGCTCGCCCACCTTGAGCCAGTGGCCGAAGTATTCGGCCATGTTGTAGCCGCAGAACGGCAGCATCGCGAACGGGTCGCGACGCACCACGCCCTGCTGCCCCGCCGCCGCCGCGGTGGTCTCCGAGCCCATGGTCGCGGCCATGTACACGCCCTCGGTCCAGTTGCGCGCCTCGGTCACGAGCGGCACCGTGGTCGAGCGGCGGCCGCCGAACAGGAAGGCGTCGATGGCCACGCCCTTCGGGTCCTCCCAGGCGGGGTCGATCGACGGGCACTGCGAGGCCGGCGCCGTGAAGCGCGCGTTCGGATGCGCGGCCTTCTGGCCCGTTTCCTTCGCGATGGCCGGCGTCCAGTCGTTGCCCTGCCAGTCGATCGCATGCGCGGGCGGCTCGTCGGTCATGCCCTCCCACCAGACGTCGCCGTCGTCGGTGAGCGCGACATTCGTGAAGATCACGTTCTCCTTGAGCGTCGCCATGGCGTTGAAGTTGGTCTTTTCGCTCGTGCCCGGCGCGACGCCGAAATAGCCGGCCTCGGGGTTAATCGCGTAGAGACGGCCATCCGGACCCGGCTTGAGCCAGGCGATATCGTCGCCGATCGTGGTGATTTCCCAGCCGTTCATGGAGGGCGGCGGAATCAGCATGGCGAAGTTGGTCTTGCCGCACGCCGACGGAAACGCGGCCGCGACGTGGTACTTGCGGCCCTCGGGCGAGCGCACGCCGAGAATCAGCATGTGCTCGGCGAGCCAGCCTTCCGCGCGGCCCATCGTCGAGGCGATGCGCAGCGCGAAGCACTTCTTGCCGAGCAGCGCGTTGCCGCCGTAGCCCGAGCCGTAGCTCCAGATCTCGCGTGCTTCCGGGAAATGCACGATGTACTTCGTCTTGTTGCACGGCCACGGCACGTCCTTTTCGCCCGCCGCGAGCGGCGCGCCCACGCTGTGCACGCACGGCACGAACGCGCCGTCCTCGCCGAGCACGTCGTACACGGCGCGGCCCATGCGCGTCATGATGCGCATGTTCACGACCACGTAAGGGCTATCCGAAAGCTCGACGCCGATATGCGCGATGGGCGAGCCGAGCGGCCCCATCGAGAACGGCACCACGTACATCGTGCGCCCGCGCATGGAGCCTGCGAACAGGCCGTCCAGCGTCGCGCGCATCTCGGCGGGCTCCATCCAGTTGTTGGTCGGGCCGGCATCTTCCTTCTTCTCGCAGCAGATGAAGGTGCGGTCCTCCACGCGCGCCACATCCGAAGGATCGGAGCAGGCCAGATATGAATTCGGACGTTTCTGCGGATTGAGACGGCTCATCGTGCCCGCATCGACCATCTGCTGGCACAGGCGGTCGTACTCTTCCTGCGAGCCGTCGCACCAGACGATGCGCTCGGGCTGCGTGTGTGCGGCGACCTTCTGAACCCATTCGACCAGTTTCCGGTGCCGGACCCAGGCCGGCGCCTGTACGGCGGCCCGAGCGGGGAAGTCGGGATGATTCATCGATATGTCTCCATGAGGGCTGATAAAAAACCGTTTCCGGGCCCTTTTCGACGCTGCATGCAAGAGGCATGACCTGCGCGAACCACCGCCTTTGTTCGCGCAGCCGGGCAGGTCGTCAGGACCCTGACAGCGAGGGTTCGCAACCGTCTGTAAAGCGGCTTGCGTCGCAACCCTTCAAGCTGATAAAAGGGGGGAAAATTCTCATTCAAAACCGTATCTGGCGTTTTGAGCGCCACCGCATGGAACAGCAATTGCAGTGCCCACCTGCTCCATGCACCGGAAGGCTCCCCTGTATTGATACCAGCCTGCCGCGCGCTGCATAGTGGGATAACCACCAGATAAACATCGAGTCGCACCGAGATGTGCGCCACCCCTCACCCAAGCCACCATGAAAATTGCCATCCTTGACGACTACCAGGACGCCGTCCGCAAGCTCGACTGCTTTCAATTGCTTGCCGGTCACGAGGTCAAGGTCTTCAACAACACCGTGCGCGGCCTCGGCCAGCTCGCGAGCCGCCTCTCGGAAGTCGACGCACTCGTGCTGATCCGCGAACGCACACGCATCTCCTCGCAACTGCTCGACAAACTCCCGCATCTGCGCATGATCAGCCAGACGGGCAAAGCCGGCCCGCACATCGACATCGAGGCCTGCAGCGAGCGCGGCATCGCGGTGCTCGAAGGCACCGGCTCGCCGGTCGCGCCCGCCGAGCTCACGTGGGCGCTCATCATGGCCGCGCAGCGGCGCATTCCGCAGTACGTGGCCAACCTCAAGCAAGGCGCGTGGCAGCAGTCGGGGCTCAAGACCTCGGCGATGCCGCCCAACTTCGGCCTGGGCCAGGTCCTGCGCGGCCAGACGCTCGGCATCTGGGGCTACGGCAAGATCGGGCGCCTCGTGGCTGGCTACGGCAAGGCGTTCGGCATGCGCGTGATCGTGTGGGGCCGCGAGCACTCGCTCGAAGCCGCGCGCGCCGACGGCTACGAAGCAGCCGCCAGCCGCGAGGCGCTCTTCGAAGAGAGCGACGTGCTCTCGCTGCACCTGCGCCTGCACGACGACACGCGCGGCATCGTCAAGCAGGAAGATCTGTTGCGCATGAAGCCGACTTCACTGCTCGTCAATACGAGCCGCGCGGAGCTGCTGGAAGAGAACGCGCTGCTTGGCGCGCTCTCGCACAACCGGCCGGGCATGGTCGCCATCGACGTGTTCGAGAGCGAGCCGATCCTCCAGGGCTACAGCCTGCTGCGCATGGAAAACGTGATCTGCACGCCGCACATCGGCTATGTGGAGCGCGAAAGCTACGAGCTCTACTTTGGCGCGGCGTTCCGCAACATCCTCGCGTTCGATGCGGGCGATCATTCGCATGTCGCGAATCCGGCTGCGCTGCAGGGCGTGCGCCGCCGCTAGACGCCGGGCGCGGAAGCGGCGCAGGAACCAAAAAGGCGGCCCGGGCCGCCTTTTTTCATGAGTGTGCGCAATGGGTCCGCTTTCACGCGTGCGCGGCCGCTTCGAGCACCTCGGGCAACCGCTTGAGGAAACGCTCGCCGTCCTGGGCGCCGAGGTTGTACGCGTGTTGCATCTGCTGCGGGCTCGTGTAGTCCCAGCTCGAGATCGGCACCCTGGCCGAGGGCTGCACGTACAGACGCTGCTGCTCGCCGCCTGCTCCATCGCCGGCCGCGCGCGTGCGGTGCTTCACGACGAACATCTGCGGACGCGGATAGAGCCGCGTCACCATCACGAGCACACGACCCGGCACGTCGTCGAGCGCGCCCACGGGCACGTTGTCGACCATGCCGCCGTCGAGCACCGGCCGGCCATTGCGGCGCAGGACCGGCGTGAAGGGCGGCGTGCACGAAGACTGCAGCACGAGATCGGCGAGATCGTCCACGCGCTCGCAATCCTGCGCGATCACGAATTCCGGATGAAAGCCGAGCTTGCGCCCCAGCGTGGGATGCAGCGTCTTGCGGACGTGCTTTTCGATGTTGTACGCAATGAGCCCCGCCGCAACGGCGCTGCGCGCGCCGAGCCAGCGTGGGATATGCGAAACGCCGATGCGGATCTCGGGTGCATCCTGCAGCTTCGCGAAATGCGGGCCGTAGATGTCGAGCAGCGCCTGACGATAGATGCGGTAGTGCGGAAACACCGACTCGCCGCGCAGCAGGTTGCCCCAATAGGCATTGCGCGTGTTGTGCTTGAGCGCTTCTTCGTAATAGCGCATGACCCATTGCGAGTCGCGCATGTAGAGCATGCAGGCAGTGGCCGCGCCAGCCGAGATGCCCGCAATCACGCGCGGGCGAATCCGCAGTTCCGGTTGCACGACGTCCCAGAACCCCGCCTGCCACCAGCAACGATTGCCGCCGCCGGCAAAGACCACTTGATCGAACATGCGCCTTCTATCCTTCGAATCGTCCTGAAGGCAAGAGCTTAGTCGAGTAGCGCGTAAGTCGAGGTGGCGTGGACGGCCATCCGGCCGTCTTCGTCGTAGAGTTCTATTTCGCCGAACACCAGATTGCGGCCCATGCGCAGCACGCGCGCGGTGATCTTCACATCGCCCTTGCGCACGGCGCGCATGAAATTGGTGTTGAGCGCAACCGTGGTCATGGGCTTGAACTCGCCGAGCGCGGCGGTAATGGCGACGATCATCGCCGTATCCGCGGCCGCCATGAACACCTGCCCGCAGATCACACCGCCCGAGTGACGAAACTCGCCGGAAAACGGCAGGCGCATCGTGGCGCTCTCCTCCGTGACCTCGACCGGCCTCATCCCGAGCGCCTTCACCCACGGCGCCAACACCCGCTCGAGCAGCGCATCGATTGCCTTTTCGTCCATCGTCTTATGCCTTCTGTCTGGAATTCATGCCGCGCTGCGAGGTCGCCCGATCCGCTGCATCGAATGGATCGGGCAAGCGGGATCGGGTAGCACTACGCGGGTTGCCCGCCGGGAATCGGCGCGACGTGGCGACATCATACCGGGAGGCATCGGCCCACAGCTCAACGCGGCATCACTTCGCCGCGATGCCCGAATCGCACGCCCCGCGCCGGCGCAAGCGCGAACAAGAGCGGCAGCCGTTTTCAGAAATTTGCGAAAAGGGCTTGTCAACTCTCAAAAAGCCATGCATAATCTTCCTTCTGTTGGGGGCGTTAGCTCAGTTGGTAGAGCAGCGGACTCTTAATCCGTAGGTCGAGTGTTCGAGTCACTCACGCCCCACCAGCGAATTCATGCAAAAAGCCCGGTCATCGCGACCGGGCTTTTTGTTTTCCCGCGCCTGCTTTATCCGCGAAAGCAGCATGAAGCCGCGCACGGATGCGCAAACCCGTTCAAACCGCTGCCGCCAGACGGCCTTCCCTCATCCGCACCGGGAAACGCGCAACCTTCTTCGTCGCTTGCGGCAACCAGCGGCCGAGCGCTTCGAAGCCGTCGAGCTGACGCAAGAGCGTGTCGACGGTCGCAAGCTGGACGTGGGTCAGGTGATTTTGCTTGAGCAGGGTATGCAGCCGTTTGCGCCAATAATCGACGCCCATGACCGGCTCCTCGAAGTCGCCCGCGAGCGACGCCGGCATCACGCGCGCGATGTGCGCGATTTCCTGTTCAACGAATGTCATGGTGCACCCCGTATGGTCAACAGC
>JAITTX010000519.1 GCA_031286755.1 Paraburkholderia sp. | reverse complement strand
ACCGCGAGCGAGGCGAAGAACCTGCGCATGGTCGCGGGCAAGGTGCTGATGGACCGCAACTGCCCCGAGTTCCTGCGCGACACCCCGCAGACCGGCTACGACGACAGCGCCGAGCTCATTTCGCGCTGGCACAACAACGGCCGCCAGATGTACGCGCTCACGCCGCGCTTCGCGCCCACCTCGACCGAAGCGCAGCTCGAAGCGTGCCAGGCGCTCGCGAAGGCGCACGGCGACATCTTCATTCAGAGCCACGTGGCCGAGAATCTCGACGAAGTGAAGTGGGTGAAGGAGCTGTTCCCGCGCCAGCGCAGCTATCTCGACATCTACGATCATTACGGACTCCTGCGCCGCCGAGCCGTGTACGGCCACTGCATCTGGCTCGACGACGAGGACCGCCGCCGCATGGCGCAAACCGGCACGGTCGCGGCGCACTGCCCGACCTCGAACCTGTTCCTCGGCAGCGGCCTGTTCGACTTCGACAAAGCGCAGGCCACGGAGATGCCCGTCACGCTCGCCACCGACGTGGGCGGCGGCACCTCGTTCTCGATGCTGCAAACCATGAACGAAGCACACAAGGTCGCGCGCATGGGCGGCCATCACCTGACGGCCACACGCATGTTCTGGCTCGCCACGGCGGGCGCGGCGGCGGCACTCGATCTCGCCGACAAGATCGGCACGCTCGCGCCGCAAAGCGAGGCCGACTTCGTGGTGCTCGACCCGCAGGCGACGCCGCTGCTCAAGCGCCGCACCGCGCGCGCCGAGTCGCTCGAAGAGCTGCTGTTCGCCTTCGCCCTGCTCGGCGATGACCGCGCCGTGTTCGAGACCTACGCGGCCGGCGCGCGCGTGCACAGCCGTGACGAAGCGAAGCGCTAATCTCCGTCGCGACCGCAATTCCGACAGCCCTGCTAACGCCGAGCGTCGGAAAAACCCGATGCTATAATTTGTCGCTCATTGGGGAGTAGCCGCCCCGCTCCGTGCCGCCCGGCCAGCCTTCGGGTTTTGCCGCGCGCCGCGCACGCGAAGCGGGGGCGTCCGTCAACAGACTTGGCCCGCGCGGCCATGGCGGACGCAGCCATACCTGCCTTTACCACTCAGGCCTGGCGAGACCGATGACTCATGACCGCCGCAACAGGGCCCGGCGGGTCGTGGGTCGTCGCTCGCATTCACTCCGGCCCGAGGATCTCCAAAACGTGGATCAAGCCTTTCTCGTCTCGACCGGCGCGGTCGCGCTCGCCGAAATCGGCGACAAGACGCAATTGCTCTCGCTCGTGCTCGCGGCGCGCTATCGCAAGCCCATGCCGATCATTCTCGGCGTGCTGGTCGCCACACTCGTCAATCACTCGGGCGCGGGCGCGCTCGGCGCCTGGCTCGGCGCGCTCGTCACGCCTTCGGTGATGCGCTGGGCGCTGGCCGCCTCGTTTGTGGCCATGGGCCTGTGGATACTCGTGCCCGACAAGCTCGACGAGGGCGAGGCCAACGTCAACCGCACCCGGCTGGGCGTGTTCGGCGCCACCGTGGTCACCTTCTTCCTCGCCGAAATGGGCGACAAAACGCAGATCGCGACCGTCGCGCTCGCCGCGCGCTTTCACGAGTTCTTCGGCGTAGTGGCCGGCACGACGCTCGGTATGATGATTGCCAACGTGCCCGCCATCCTGCTAGGCGACCGCTTCGCCCACAAGCTGCCGACGAAACTCGTGCACGGCGTCGCCGCCGTGCTGTTCGTGGTGCTCGGCGTGCTCGCCATCATGGGGGTGGGTGTCTGATCGTCAGTGACGGTCCAACCGCCACTGACTGGCTGCCTACTTTGCCGGGGCCGCCCCTGCCGGAGCGGCTTTCGCCGGCGCGACTCCGGACGCCGCGGCCGGCGCCTCACCCGGCGCGCCACTGTTCTTGTCCACCGGCAGCTTGACCTGCTGCACCGAGCCGTTCTGCAACGGGACGTTCGAAAGCGCGCTGCGCACCAGATACGGCATGACGCGCACGAGCGAAGGATCGTCGCCCGACGTGCGCGCGGTGACGTTATAGACCTCCTTGCCGCCCGCCTGCTCCGTGATGCGAATGCCGAGCGCATGCGAGTACACCGGATAGGTCTGGTTCACGTAGGCGGGCCCCCACGGACCCCAAGGCCCCCACGGATTGACCGGCCCCCAGTACGGCGAAGGCCACGGGTTGTAGAACACGGGCTGCGGGACCGTCACCGTGTCCATGCGGCTGCCGTAGGCGAGGCCCACGAGATAGCGCGCCTGCCGCTCGGGCACCTGGCGGAATGCATATGAGGAAAGCCCATCGGCGACGAGATTCTCGTAAGTCGATTGCTCGATGCTGTGCTGCTGGTCGGGGTTGCGCGTGAACGCGTAGGTGCGCGTGGCGTCGCTGCCGCCGCCCCACGCGGAGAAGGCGGTCACCTGACTCGTCACGTAGGTGGTGCAGCCGGACAGCGTCACGGCGAGCGCCGCCAGCATGAGCAGAGCGCGGCGGGTCCATCGGTCGGGCATCATGGTCTTCTCGTTGTAGTCGTGATAGTGGCGGAAGGCAGCCGTCTCGCAATCGTCGAATCGTCTCGCGGGGATCTTCGCAGCAGGCTCCCGATCATACTGACTCGCAGGCAAGCGGGAAAGTTCGGGCCGGTGGCGCGCCCCCCGCATTCGGGCCACATCGGACAAGCCGACCGCGCCTTTGTACAATGGGGCGGTCGGCTGCGTCATCGCACCAAGGCGCGGCCTCCCTGTACCGCTATCCGACCCGAAGCTTCCTTGCACGAGACCATGTCCGATACCGCCACGCCCACCGTGATCCGCCGCGAAGACTACGCGCCGCCCGCCTTCCTGATCGACACCGTCGACCTCGAGTTCGACCTCGCGCCCGAGCGCACCATCGTCAAGAGCACGCTGCGCGTGCGCCGCAACCCCGATGCCAGGCCTGCGCCGCACCTCGAATTGATGGGCGAGCAGCTCGAATTCATCGGCGCGCAAATCGACGGCAAGACCTGCGAGAACGTGCGCGCGCACGAGCACGGCCTGACGGTCGAGAACGTGCCCGACGCGTTCACGCTCACGCTCACCGGCGCCTGCAACCCGGAAGCCAACACCACGCTCTCGGGCCTCTATGTGTCGAGCGGCAACTTCTTCACGCAATGCGAAGCCGAGGGCTTTCGCCGCATCACCTGGTTCCTCGACCGCCCCGACGTCATGTCGACCTACACCGTCACGCTGCGCGCCGACAAGACCGCGAGCCCGGTGCTGCTCTCGAACGGCAATCTCATCGAAGCAGGCGATCTGCCCGACGGCCGCCACTATGCGAAGTGGGAAGACCCGTTCCGCAAGCCGAGCTATCTGTTCGCGCTGGTGGCCGGCAAGCTGGTCGCGCTCGAAGAGCGCATCAAGACCGGCTCGGGCAAGGAAAAGCTGCTGCAGGTGTGGGTCGAGCCGCACGACCTCGACAAGACACGCCACGCCATGGACTCGCTGATCCATTCGATCCGCTGGGACGAGCGGCGCTTCGGCCTCGAACTCGATCTCGACCGCTTCATGATCGTCGCCGTGAGCGACTTCAACATGGGCGCGAT
>JAITTX010000067.1 GCA_031286755.1 Paraburkholderia sp. | reverse complement strand
CCGCCGCGCAGTTGTCGCACCTCTACCGGCAGCGCAAGATCATCCGGCTGCCGGATTCGAAGACCAATGAGCCGCGTACGATTCACCTATCCGACGCGGCGCTGGAGGTGCTCGACGGCGTGCCCCGCATCGGACCTTACATTATTGCCGGTGCCCTTCCCGGCGAGCCCTACAAAAACCTCACACGTGCCTGGGCCATCGCCCGGGAATATGCCGGGCTGAACGACGTCCGCCTGCACGATTTAAGGCATAGTTCCGGCAGCTGGATTATTCCGGCAGTCGGCGGTGACAGGCCGTGTTTCCTGGGGAATCGCGCGGGCGTGAGCACATCGTTGGCGGAATAATCAGAGAGCTTGCAGTCTCCCCGCTGGGGATCGTTCCCCGGTTTTGAGGAGACGGACGATGACTATTACGATTACTCGCAGCGGTACTGTCACGGCATCAGATCAACGCGTCTTCGTTGGGCCATTGGCTTGTTATATCGAGAGATTCGCAGAATCCTTGGCTGGTGAGGGTTATACGTCGCAGACGGTAAAGGCCAAACGGGTGCTGGTGGCGGACCTCAGCCACTGGCTCGCGCGGCGCGGAATGCCGGTAGCAAAACTCAACGAGCAGGGGCTCAAACAGTTTCACGTTTACCGTCGCGTCTCGCTGAGACGCGGCGATGTATTGACCAGCCATCAGTTCCTCGGGTTCTTACGCCACCTTGGAGTCATTCCTCCGCCACCGCAGAAGAAGGACCGAACCGCCCTCGGTCTGATCATTCGCGATTACGAGGGATTCTTAAATTCGGAGCGCGGCCTGGCACACGCGACGGTGGTTTGCTATCTGCCGATCGTGCGGAGACTTCTGACCGAGCACTCCGAGAATAAGGGACCGCGCCTTCAGGATTTGCGCCCAGCAGACCTGCATCGCTTCATTCTTCGTGAAGGACAGCGCGTCAGTCGTACGCATGCCCGGGCGACAGTAACGGCGCTGCGCTCATTTCTTCGTTTCCTGCGCCAGCGTGGGGTCATAAAGACTGACTTGGCCGCCGCGCTGCCCGGGGTAGCCCACTGGCGATTCTCTCACGTACCCAAGTCGCTATCGCCTGAACAGGTCGAGCAACTGCTGCGCAGCTGTGATCGCAGCACGCCCTCCGGCCAACGTGACTACGCCATCTTGCTGCTGTTGGCCCGACTGGGTTTGCGTGGTGGAGAAGTGCTGGCGATGACCTTGGATGACCTGGACTGGGAGAACGGCGAGATTGTTGTCCGCGGCAAGGGTCAGCGGCTGGATCGATTGCCATTGCCCAGAGATGTGGGCACAGCCCTGGTTAGCTATCTGCGGCACGTCCGTCCCGCCTGTTCGACGCGCCACGTCTTTATCCGGTTGAAAGCTCCGCTGCGTGGCCTTCGCCTCACGGCCATTTGCTGCATAGTGCGCCGAGCCCTCAAGCGCGCCGGATTAAACCCAGATCTCAAAGGGGCGCATTTGTTGAGGCATTCCCTGGCCACCTCGATGTTGCGCAGAGGCGCATCCTTGGGGGAGATCGGTCAACTCCTCCGTCACATGCAGCCGACAACCACACAGATTTACGCCAAAGTCGATATCAAAGCATTGCGCGGCATTGCCCTTCCCTGGATGGGAGATGCTTCATGAACTCGTTGCGAACCGCGCTCGATGAGTATCTCGCCGTCCGTCGCGCCCTGGGCCACAAACTAATTTTGTCAGGACGCCTACTGCGGCGGTTCGTCGACTTCGCCGAACATGCCCACGCAAACTACATCACCACCGAGCTGGCCTTGAAGTGGGCAACCCAGCCGGCCCACGCACAGCCTTCCCAGTGGGCCAACCGCTTGGGCATGGTGCGCCGCTTCGCCCGGTACTGCCATGCCCAGGATCCACGCACTGTGGTGCCGCCGCCTGACCTGCTTCCTCATCCGTACCGTCGCGTGGCGCCTTATATCTACAGTGACGAGCAGATTATCCATCTCCTGAAGGCGGCCCGGCAGTTGCCGTCCGCGATTGGCCTGCGACCGCACACCTACGCCACGCTTTTCGGGCTGTACGTTGCCACCGGTCTGCGGGCCAATGAGGCGTTGCATCTTCGTCGTGAGGACGTGGACCTCGCGAATGGCGTGCTGACGATCCGCGATAGCAAATTCGGCAAGACGAGATTCGTCCCCGTGCATCCCTCCACGCAGCGGGCGTTGCAGCGCTACGCGAATTTTCGAGATCGCTTGTGTCGCACACCCGCCAGTCCCCACTTCTTTCTCTCCGACCGCGGAACCGCCGTGACGTACGACATGCTGCGATGGACGTTCGTTAGAGTCTCTCATCAGATCGGCCTGCGCGGTCCAGGTGACTCACACGGACCCCGTCTGCACGGGTTCCGTCACCGGCTGGCCATTAATACGCTTCTCAAGTGGTACCGTGGCGGGATCGATGTCGAGCGCCATCTGCCCACGCTTGCCACGTACTTGGGGCACGCACACATCACGGACACGCAGTGGTACTTGACCGCAACCCCGCAGTTGTTGCGTTACGCGCTAAGACGAGTGGAGCGATCCGAGCGGAGGGGCCGTCTATGAAAGGAGCCAGCGAGTTCCCCGCCCTGTTGCAGTCTTTCTTTATGGACCGCCTGATGCAACAGCGGCAGGCAAGTCCCCATACGATCGCAAGCTACCGAGATACCTTTCGCCTGCTGATGCAATATGCACAGCAGCGGCTGCACAAAGCCCCTTCGCAGTTAGCCTTATCGGACTTGGACACAGCATTCCTCGGCACGTTCCTCGATCATCTTGAGCAAAAACGCGACAATAGCGCCCGTAGTCGCAACGTGCGTTTGGCCGCCATTCATTCTTTCTTTCGCTACGTCGCCTTACATGCACCCGAGTACAGCGCTTTGGCGCAGCGCGTGCTCGCCATACCTAGTAAACGCTACGTGCGACGACCGATATGCTTCCTTACGGCAGTCGAAATTGACTTTCTGCTCGCCGCGCCGAACCTCAACACTTGGAGCGGACGACGTGATCGAGCCCTGTTGCTGTTGGCTGTGCAGACCGGCTTACGCGCATCGGAGGTGATCGGCTTGCGCTGCGAGAATATCGTGCTTGGTACTGGCGCACACGTGCAGTGCCTCGGGAAAGGGCGAAAAACAAGATGTACACCGCTTCGCAGAGAGACCGTTACGGTTTTGCGCGCATGGCTGCGAGAACGCCAGGGGCGGCCGTCTGATCCGGTCTTTCCCACTACGCGAGGTCGGGCGTTAGGCTCCGATGGCCTGGAGTACTTACTCTACAAACATCTCGCCGTTGCGCGTCGTCAGTGCCCGACGTTAGCCAAAAAACACGTAACGTTCCATTCCTTGAGGCATTCGCTTGCGATGAACCTTCTTCACCACGGTGTCGATCGCTCCGTCATCGCGCTCTGGCTGGGGCATGAGAATGTAGATACGACATCCATTTACCTGCACGCCGACATGCAGCTGAAGGAACAGGCGTTGGCAATGACTACAGCAACACGAATTCCCGCATCTCGCTATCGACCGAGCGATCGCGTCTTGACCTTCCTGCAAGCTCTCTGATTATTCCGCCAACGATGTGCTCACGCCCGCGCGATTCCCCAGGAAACACGGCCTGTCGCCGCCGACTGCCGGAATAATCCAGCTGCCGGAACTATGTCGCAGGGTGTGGACGGTGGCGGGCTTGCCGATCCGAGCGCGACGCCGTGCGTGGCGACACGCATCTTGAATCGCTTCAACGGTTACGTGGTCGCCCGGA
>JAITTX010000397.1 GCA_031286755.1 Paraburkholderia sp. | reverse complement strand
GCGATCGAAGCGGGCAGCGTGAGCACCCAGGCGAGCACGAGGCTGCGCACGGTGTTCCATTGCAGGCCCGAGCCGTTCGCGGCCATCGTGCCCGCCACGCCCGAGGAGAGCACGTGCGTGGTCGAGACCGGCAGGCCGTACAGGTCGGCCGCGCCGATGGTGGCCATGGCCACGACTTCCGCGCAGCCGCCCTGGCCGTAGGTCAGGTGCTGCTTGCCGATACGCTCGCCCACCGTCACCACGATGCGCTTCCACCCCACCATGGTGCCGAGGCCCAGCGCGATCGCCACGGCCACCTTCACCCAGGTCGGGATGAACTTCGTCGCGTGGTCGATCTGCTCGCGGAAGTTGTGAATCGCGCGGGCGTCGGCGTCGGCGAACGCGGGCTGCCGCGCCTTCTCCATCAGGCGGATGGCTTCCGAAACCAGGTACATGTTGTTGCGCACGTTGTCCACCACCGACTGCGGCACCGCCGCCATCGAGCCATAGCCGTTCACCTGCTGGCCCACCTGGGTCGCAAGCGCGGCGAGCGCGGGCACCGTTTGCGCCGTGAACGTGCGCGCGTCGACGAAGCGCTCGACTTCGGCGCGCACGGCGTTCGGACCGGCCGGCGCAGCCACGCCGCCGCTGTATTTTTCGAGCGTGCGCGCGGCCTGCTGCGAGACCGCGACGAAGTTCTGCGACTCGCTCGCCGTCACGGCCTTGTTGAGCGCATAGGCGGTGGGTACGGTGCCGATCAGGATCAGCATGATGAGGCCCATGCCCTTCTGGCCGTCGTTGGAGCCGTGCGCGAACGAGACGCCCGTGCAGGTGAGGATCAGCAGCGCGCGGATCCAGAACGGCGGCGGCTCGCTGCCCTTGGGCTCGGCGTAGAGCGCGGGCATGCGCACGAGCGCCTTGAGCGCGAGCAGCAGCAGGGCGGAGGCGAGAAAGCCGACGATCGGCGAGAACAGCAGTGACTTGCCCACACCGACGGCCTGGCTCCAGTCCACGCCGCTCGTGCCGCCCGTTCCGTGCATCAGCTGGTTCATCAGGCCCACGCCGATGATCGAGCCGATCAGCGTATGCGAGCTCGATGAAGGCAGGCCGAAGTACCACGTGCCGAGATTCCAGATGATGGCCGCGATAAGGAGGGCGAAGACCATCGAGAAACCCGCGCTGCTGCCCACCTGCAGGATCAACTCGACAGGCAGCAACTGCAGGATGCCGAACGCCACCGCGCCGGTGGAAGTGAGCACGCCGAGGAAATTCCACGCGCCGGACCAGATCACGGCGAGATTGGGCGTGAGCGAGTGCGTGTAGATGACCGTTGCCACCGCATTCGCGGTATCGTGGAACCCGTTCACGAATTCGAAGCCCAGCGCGATGACGAGCGCGATGCCGAGCAGGAACCACGGCAGTGCGGAGCTCTGGCGCACGGGCGAGAGATCGTCGGCGAGATGCATGCCCACATAGACGGCGCCCGCGGCGATGACGAGCAAAAAGGCGAGCAGGCTCGCGCTGCGCCCACGGGCGGGCGCGGCGCCCGGCGGCGGTGACAGGGATAGATCCGGCATGACGAGCTGGCTCCTCAAACGGGGTGCACGGGGAGTCGCGCAAGGGGGAGGGCGCTGAGAGCGGCGGGAAAAGCAACGCTTCCGATCATGCAAAGCGCCCATGACGCATTGATGACGCCATCGCGCAAGCCGTGCGGCACTGCCGGGACCGGCGCCACGGGTTCGCCGCGCGAGTCGATTACGGAAGGAGTGCGTACGTGCCTGACCGCGTTCACAAGCCAGTACAGGAGCCGTCCGTTGAATCCGCGCCCGCGCAGCACATGTTCGCACCCCATCTGCGGCTGCGCGTGCGCAACTGGATCTTCGCGCGCGGCAAGGGGGCCACGCGGCTGATCGGCCGCAATCCGTTTTTCGGCGGGCTGGCGGGCACGCTCGTCGCCACGCTGATGGCGACCCTGACCTACCTGGCGCTGTACGCCGGCCGCGCCGAAGTGTTGAATCACGCGGTCGAGAATTCGCAAAATATCGTGCGTCTCATGAGCAGCGACATCGCGCGCAACGTCGAGCTCTACGATCTCTCGCTGCGTGCCGTGGTGACTGGCGCGCAGCAGCCCGAGACGTGGACCATGCCGCAGGCGCTGCGCCAGCGCGTGCTGTTCGATCGCGCGACGGCGGCGTCGTATCTGGGCGGCGCGTACGTGCTGGACGCGCAGGGGCGCATCAAGGACTCGCAGAGCGGCAGCGGCCTCGATGTGCCGGACATCTCGCTCGCGGACCGCGACTATTTCGTCGCGCAGCAGCGCAATCCGGGTACGGGCCTCTTCATCTCGAAGCCCTATCAGTCGCGCCTGCGGCACGGCGTGCCCTCGATCGCGCTCACGCGGCGCATCGATGCGCCCGATGGCACGTTCGCGGGCGTCGCGCTGATCGTGGTGCGGCTCGATTACTTTCAGCAGCTCGTCGAGCGCGTGGACATCGGGCGCAACGGCGGTGTCTTCATCATCATGCAGGACGGCATGCTGCTCGCGAGCAAGCCGCCCATGCCATCCATGCCATCGATGCCACTCGCGGCGGGCGCGGATTACTCGGGCTGGCGCAACTACAAGATCGTCTCGCTGCACGACGCGGGCACCTTCACGGCGCGTGCGGAGGCGGACGGGGTGGCGCGCGTCTACACCTACGCGCACGTGGACAGCACGCCCATCATCGTGGGCGTGGCCCCCGCCGTTGCCGACACGCTCGCGGGCTGGCGCCGCCGCGCTTATCTGGCGGCCGCGATGACGACGGTCTTCGGCGGCGCCTGGGTGGTGGTGTCCTGGGTGCTCGCGTTCGCATTGCGCGACAAGGTGATCGCCGAAGGCGAATTGCAGCGTCTCGCGGTGACCGACGCGCTCACGGGCCTTGCGAACCGCCGCGCGCTGGATCAGCGGCTCGCGGCCGAATGGCATCGGGCGTCGCGCGAGCAGACGCCGCTTTCGGTGCTGTTCTTCGACGTGGACCACTTCAAGCGGTTCAACGACACATACGGCCATGCGGCCGGCGATGAAGTGCTGAAGCTCGTGGCCGGGCGCATTGCCTCAGGTACGCAGCGCACCTCGGACATGGCGGCGCGCTACGGCGGCGAGGAGTTCGCGGTCCTGCTGCCGGGCACCGCGCTGCAAGGCGCGCACAAGCTGGCGGACAAGATTCGCCGGCGCATCGAGACCGCCAATCTCGCGCATAGCGGCTCGCACTTCGGCCGCGTTACGGTGAGCGTGGGTTGTGCGAGCTGCGAGCCGCCCGTGGGCGGCAGCGGCGCGCAACTGCTCGCCGCCGCCGATGCGCTGCTCTACGAAGCCAAGGCGGCGGGCCGCAACCAGGTGTGCGCGAGGCAATGGACCGGCGCGGCGGCGTAGCGCGACACGGCGGGCCAGGGAGCCGGCGCGTGCCGCCGTTGCGGGTATGTGATGCGCGGCGTTGGCGCTCTTAACGCGCCGACTTCGAGAGGCGATGGCCGAGGCCGAGATTCGAAACGATCTGCCAGGTATAGACGCGCGAATAGTGCACGCCGAACTGGCGGCCGATCAGCTCGCGCACGCGGCTGTTGGTCCATGCGTCGCTCGGGAAGCCATGCTCGCGCGCGGAGCCGTGCAGCGCGCTCGCAATCCAGCCCAGTGCGGCCCTGTCGAGCACCGAAGGCCGGCCGCCCACGCTCATCTGCTGGAGTGCGGCGAGGCCGCCGTCATCGACGATCGATTTGTAGCGACGCACCGTCTGCGCGGAGAGGTGCAGCGAGTCGGCCACGGCATGCACTGTCGCGCCTTCCACCAACATCTGGCCGGCCGCCATCCTGCGCGCGACACTCGGCAAATTCTCGGTTCTGGTAAGCATGTGATCACTCGTCAACGAAAGATTCCGGACATGCGGCTTGCGGATGCGCCGCTCCTGTCAACCCATTCAGTGCATGCGGGTCTTCTCGCTTGCCACGGCCTCTTGCATGGCTTTCGCTCGATGCCGGGCCGTCGCGGACGGCGAAACAAATGCGCCCCGCAGGGCGCGCGCGGACCGCATTGGCGTTCCGCAGGGGATATTAATAATTGTTTTTGTAGGGAATGTGTATAGCTAGCGGAAAAATAGTCTGCTTGACTTACGGATTATCCTGGACTATCGGAAAAATGAACCTACCCAAATCGCTTAACAATGCCGGTGAATGTTGTTCATTCACGCCATGATGCGCCGCCGCCAGTGAAATTGAAAGGTTTGCAATCGTTGTTTTTATCTCTCCGCTAAGACACCTGGCGAGAGCGAAGCGGTAATTTTGGGCAGAATGCGCTTTCCGAATTTGCATGAATCGTTTTGGAAATTCGATTCGATATAGTTCGCTCGATAGTCTAAAGGCATGAACAAAGAACTCGACGAAAAGGTTGAACGTCTGCTGCGGCGCGCGGCGAGCCGGCGTGGCCTCGTATCCTATGGCACATTTCATGCCCTGTTCGCGCAGAGCGTGCCGCTGCACGAACGCTACAAAAAACTGGAAGCCGCCGCGGCGGCGTTGTGCGAGCCGCGCGTGGCCGACTATGCGTCGTTGCTCGCGACCGCTTCGGGCTTGCCGGGTCCGGACTTTTATTCGCGCTTCCGGCGCCTGCGCGCGGAGCGCTACTACGCGGCGCTCGGCATCGACCGCAATCGCATGCTCAAGCTTGCGGAGAAGCGCCAGTTCGCGAGCGAGGAGCGCGAGCGCGTGTACGACCACTTTCGCAGCGTTGCCGACGCAGCGGTGCCCGCGTGAAGAGAAGGGGGCGTGAGCCTGGGGGAGTGGATCGTACGGAGTGGATTTAAAGCGCGGGCTTGACGGCGCGACGGCGGTGAAAATGCTGTCGCGCGTTTCGTGAGATGGCGCGCGGAATTGAACCGCGAGGCCTTCGTGCTTCAGTCGACGCGATTGCGGTCGCGCACGAGGATCGAGACGTACACCGCCGTACAAACGAGGATCACGGCCACGCCCGCGACCACCTTGGTGTGATTGAACTCCACGAGCCCCGTCACGGCGATGGCGATGCCGGTGGCGGAGCCGAGTGTGCCGAGCGCGGCGACCAGAATGCGCAGCTTGCTCCAGACGCGATGGCGTCGTTCGGGACCGGCGCCTTCCCTCAAGTGATCGAAACTCATGACGGTATTTCCCGTTGATGGTGGGCCGTATTGCGCAGTGTAATGCGGCCCGCGTTCAGACCAAACGATTATAGCGGCCGGCGGATTCCATGCTTTCAGCGCGCACGCGTCATGCAGCGCAGCGCAAATTTTGCGTTCTTTTCCGCGCGTTTAAGTTTGCCTTAATCTTGTCTCGCCATGATGGGCACGTCGGGTCGATTCGATAGTCGATTCGCGGTTGTTCTTCACGTCCCCTGTTAACCGCCGATGCCATTCGGCGGTTTTTTTTGCGCCTTTGCTCATTCGCGCATTCAAGCAGCGGAATCAACGTGTTTCCAGCGCAGCGTGTTTTCAGTGTGTCCGCAACGTATGGCGTGCCTGGCAAGACGCGCGCGGCGCCGGCCCGGCCTCACTCGTGCTCGGGAAAGCCCGCGCGTCCCTGCGTGAGGTCGCGCAGCACGTCGCGCGCGGCGTCGAGGGCGGTGGCGGGAAGCTGGATCGTGAGGCGCACGGTCATCGTGTAGCGGCTGTCGGCGAGCGTGTGCTGTTCCTGCTCGATCCAGTGCCGCACGCGCGTTTCGTCGGCGTAGCTCACCTCCACGATCAGGCGCGCCTGGGCGATGCGCTCCACGCGCTGCGCGTCTTGCAGCGCGCTCGCGATGGCGTCGGTATAGGCGCGCACGAGCCCGCCCGCGCCGAGCTTCACGCCGCCGTAATAGCGCACCACCGCGGCCAGCACGCCGTCCAGGTCGTGATGGCGCAGCACTTCGAGGATGGGCCGGCCCGCGGTGCCGGACGGTTCGCCGTCGTCGGACATGCCCGACTGGCCGCCTGCGAGCAGCGCCCAGCAGACGTGGGTGGCGGTGGGGTGTTCGTCGCGCAGGCGGCGCAGCTCGGCCATGGCCGCTTCGCGGCCGTCGACCGGAATCGCGAGGCCGATGAAGCGGCTCTTGCGGATCTCGAGCTCCGCGCTGACGGTTGAGGCAAGGGTGTAAGTGGGCAAAGCGGGCAAGTGCGGCGTGGGCGAAACCATCATGTTAGCGGATACGGGCGGCGATCCGGGCTGCCTGGCCGTGTGCCCTTGCGCGTGCTCCGCTGGCGCGGACCGCCCGTGGACATGCAGCGGCACCATATCCGACAGTTTACGTAATGGTTTCTTGCGGCTTACGCTAGTGACGTATCGTTCGCGAGCGGCGATAATGTCGTTCGTGACGGGTCTAGCTCTGGCTGGAGCGAAGCCGAACTCCTCATTCGGTGATCCGTCATGTTTCGAATTCGTCGCGCCGCTGCAGGCCTTGCGTCGCGCACCTCTGAAGCTTCCCCAATCTGCACACAGAAAAAACCCCAGCCGGGACGGTGTCCATCGGCCGGGGGTCATAAGGCTCGCCTGTTCTCAAGAGGCGGACTCACCTTACGCCTGTCAAAAATCCACGGCAACGAAAAAAAAGCCCGACGCAAGCCGGGCCTTCGAGTTTGACGGCATCCGCTGGCGGATGCCGTCCCTGCAAAACATTTTGCTTACGCCGCGAGCAGCGAGCGCAGCACGAACGGCAGGATGCCGCCGTGTTTGTAGTAGTCGACTTCGATCGGCGTGTCGATGCGCAGCAGCACCTGAATGCGCTCGTCCTTGCCGTCCTTGCGGTGGATGACTAGCGTGAGATCCTGTTGCGGCTTGAAGTCGTCGGTCAGGCCTTCGACGTCGAACGTCTCTTCACCGGTCAGGCCGAGTGACTGCACGCTGTCCGAGCCCTTGAACTGCAGCGGCAGTACGCCCATGCCCACGAGGTTCGAGCGGTGGATGCGCTCGAAGCTGCGTGCGACCACGGCCTTCACGCCCAGCAACTGCGTGCCCTTGGCGGCCCAGTCGCGCGACGAGCCCGTGCCGTACTCTTCGCCCGCGAACACCATGGTGGGCGTGCCGGCGTCGATGTACTTCATGGCGGCGTCGTAAATCGACAGTTGCTCGCCGCTCGGCTGGTGGATCGTCAGGCCGCCTTCGACGCGCGTGCCGTCGGCCTTCGCCGGGATCATCAGGTTCTTGATGCGCACGTTCGCGAACGTGCCGCGCATCATGACGTCATGGTTGCCGCGGCGCGAGCCGTAGCTGTTGAAGTCGGCCTTCTGCACGCCGTTGGCCTTGAGCCACTTGCCCGCGGGCGAATCTTCCTTGATCGAGCCGGCCGGGCTGATGTGGTCGGTCGTGACCGAGTCGCCGAAGATGCCCAGTGCGCGCGCGCCCTTGACCTCGGCCACCGACGACGACGGCGTCATCGAGAAGTCGTTGCCGAAGAACGGCGGCTCGGCGATATAGGTCGACTTCGGCCAGTCATAGACCTGGCCTTCCTCGCCTTCGATCTTGCTCCACAGGTCGCCCTTCTTCGTGAGCTGGCTGTAGTTCTTCTGGTAGACGTCCGCGTCCATCGCGTACTTGAGCAGCGCGTTGACTTCCTCGCTGGTCGGCCAGATGTCGCCGAGATAGATGTCGTGGCCGCCCTTGCCCTTGCCCACCGGTTCCGTCATCAGGTCGCGCGTGATGTTGCCCGCGATCGCGTAGGCGACCACCAGCGGCGGCGAGGCCAGGAAGTTCGCACGGATGTTCGGGTGGATGCGCGCTTCGAAGTTGCGATTGCCCGAGAGCACCGCGGCCGCGACCACGTCGTTCTTCGTGATGGACTCGTTCAGCTCCGGCGTGAGGTCGCCCGCGTTGCCGATGCAGGTCGTGCAGCCGTAGGCCGCCAGTTCGAAGCCGAGCTTCGAGAGGTAGGGCAGGAGGCCGGTCTTGGTCAGGTATTCCGTGACGATGCGCGAGCCCGGGGCAAGCGAGGTTTTGATGTGCGGCGCCACCGTGAGGCCGGCTTCCACGGCCTTCTTCGCCAGCAGGCCGGCGGCCAGCAGCACGCTCGGGTTCGAGGTATTGGTGCACGAGGTGATGGCGGCAATCAGCACGTCGCCGTTGTGCAGCTTGACCTTGTCGCCCGCGGCGTATTCGGCCGTCAGGTCGGCGGGCTTCTTGGCGAAGCCGTTTTCCGCGACCGGCTTCGAGAACAGGTCGGTGAAGGTCGACTTCACGTGGCCGATTTCGATGCGGTCCTGCGGGCGCTTCGGGCCGGCCAGCGACGGCGCGACCGTGCCCAGGTCGAGCGTGACCGTCTTCGTGTAGTCGATCTCGCCGGCCTTCGGAATGCCGTAGAGCTCCTGGGCCTTGAAGTAGTTCGCGAACGCGTCGATTTCGGCTTGCGTGCGGCCCGTGCCCTTGAAGTAGTCGATGGTCTTGTCGTCGACCGGGAAGAAGCCCATGGTGGCGCCGTACTCGGGCGCCATGTTGCCGATGGTCGCGCGGTCCGGCAGCGAGAGCGAGGCCGTGCCTTCGCCAAAGAACTCGACGAACTTGCCGACCACCTTCTCCTTGCGCAGCATTTCGGTGATCGTGAGCACGAGGTCGGTGGCCGTGCAGCCTTCGCGCAGCTTGCCCTTGAGCTCCACGCCCACCACGTCGGGCGTGAGGAAGTACACCGGCTGGCCGAGCATGCCGGCTTCGGCTTCGATGCCGCCCACGCCCCAGCCCACCACGCCGATGCCGTTGATCATCGTGGTGTGCGAGTCGGTGCCGACGAGCGTGTCCGGGTAGTACACCGTATCGGCGCCATCGGCCTTCTTGTGCACGCCGCGCGCGAGGTACTCCAGGTTCACCTGGTGGACGATGCCGATGCCCGGCGGCACGACCTTGAACGTGTCGAACGCCTGCATGCCCCACTTCATGAACTGGTAGCGCTCGTTGTTGCGCTGGAATTCCAGCTTCATGTTCAGGTCGAGCGCGTCCTTCTGGCGGAAGTAGTCGATCTGCACCGAGTGGTCGACCACGAGGTCCACCGGCACGAGCGGCTCGATGGCTTTCGGGTTCTTGCCGACCTGCTTCGCGACGCCGCGCATGGCCGCGATGTCGGCGAGCAGCGGCACGCCGGTGAAGTCCTGCAGCACGACGCGCGAGACGACGAACGGGATTTCGTCGACACGGGCGGCGGTGGGCTTCCAGTTCGCGAGTTGCTCGATGTGCTCTTCCGCGATCTTCTTGCCGTCGTAGTTACGCAGCACAGACTCGAGCACGATACGGATCGAGACCGGCAGGCGATTGATCTTCACGCCAAGCTGCTTGCCGAGTTGCGGCAGCGAGTAGAGCTTGCCTTTGCCGGAACCGCTGTCGAATTCCTTTAGCGTTTTGTGGAGGTTGTGGGCCATGGTGTTTTCCTTCGTTTAATCGCGGAAATAACGCTTCACTACACTTTTGCTGCTTGCCTGAATGTGCGCGATCGTAGCCTCAATGGTGCCGGCTTGCTCAGATCGTGTACAGGTCGACGTACTCGTTCACCGGCATGGCCTCGAGCCGTGCCGCATCGAGCGAGACATCGAGAATCGCCTGCTGCTGCTTCGCGGGGAAGCGGCGCGCGAGGTTGGTGCGGAACTTCTCGATCAACAGCGGCATGCCTTCGTTGCGGCGCCGCTGGTGGCCGATCGGGTACTCCACTACGACTTCTTCGAGCGTCGTGCCGTCGTTGAGTTCGACGGTGAGCGCATTGGCGATCGAACGCTTGAGCGGGTCGTGGTAATCCTTCGTGAACCGCGGGTCTTCCACACAAGCCATCTTCGCACGCAAGGCGTCGATGCGCGGGTCCTGAGCGACGTCGTCTTCGTAGTCGGCGGCGGTGAGGCGCCCGAAGATGAGCGGCACCGCCACCATGTACTGGATGCAGTGGTCGCGGTCGGCCGGGTTCGCGAGCGGTCCGCTCTTGTCGATGATGCGGATGGCCGCTTCGTGGGTGCGAATGGTGATCCGCTTGATGTCCTGTGCCGTCGAACCGCGCTGCGCGAGCACGCCGTGCAGCGTCATCGCGGCTTCGGCGGCGGTCTGCGCGTGGAATTCGGCGGGGAACGAAATCTTGAACAGCACGTTTTCCATTACGTACGCGCCGTACGGGCGCTGGAATTTGAACGGCTGGCCCTTGAACGAGACGTCGTAGAAGCCCCACGTCTTCGCGGTGAGCGCGGACGGGTAGCCCATCTCGCCCGTCTTTGCGATGAGCGCGAGGCGCACGGCGCGCGAGGTGGCGTCGCCGGCGGCCCACGACTTGCGCGAGCCGGTATTGGGCGCGTGGCGGTAGGTGCGCAGCGCCTGGCCGTCGACCATCGCGAGCGAGACGGCGTTGATGAGCTCGTCGCGCGTGAGCCCGAGCATCTGCCCGACCACCGCGGTCGATGCGAGCTTCACGAGCAGCACGTGGTCGAGACCGACCTTGTTGAACGAGTTTTCGAGGGCGATGCAGCCCTGGATCTCGTGCGCCTTCACCATGGCTTCGAGCACGTGCCTCATGGTGAGCGGCGGCTTGCCCTGGGCGACGGCAGTGCGCGAAAGCCAGTCGGCGGTCGCGAGAATGCCGCCCAGGTTGTCCGACGGATGGCCCCATTCGGCGGCGAGCCAGGTGTCGTTGAAGTCGAGCCAGCGGATCATCGCGCCGATATTGAAGGCGGCCTGAACCGGGTCGAGCTGGAAAGCGGTGCCCGGTACCTTCGCGCCGTGCGGGACGATCGTGCCCGGCACGATCGGTCCCAGCAGCTTGGTGCAGGCGGGGTAGGAGAGCGCCTCGAGCCCGCAGCCTAGCGTGTCCAGCAGGCAGTAGCGCGCCGTCGACAGCGCGTTCGCGCTGTCGACCCCGTCTTTGGCAAACCCGTCCAGCACATAGTCGACGATATCGACCAGCACCTGATCCGGTTGCGGCCTGACGTTGGCGCGGGGCATCGAGGCCTCCCGTTGCGTCCCGCTTACTGGCCTGCGGCGGCGCTTGCGCCCGCAGCCGGCGCCGTGTTGCGGTCCAGCGCCTGAGCCTGGGTGGGCGCCATCGCGCCTTGCTGCATGGCAACGGTCTTGCATTCGTCGGCCAGACGCGAGCTGTCCTTGTCCGAGAACAGCATGGCCTTGGTCGGGATCACGACCAGGTCGAGGCCGGTGGCGGCGTCGTGGAAACGGTCGGCGCCCGTCGTCGTGACCTGGCGCGGCAGGTTGTAGTTCTTGTTCGCCCAGTGAACGGTGACGATCTGGTCACGCGCCATGTCGCCCTTCAGGTCGAAGGCCAGGCCTTCGGCGCACGACCAGTGCTCGGAGCCAGCCGGGATCGGATCAACCTTCGCTTCCTTCTTCGGGTTTGCCTTGCGCTTGATGATCTTGTGCTTCGGCGCCGGCTTCTTGGCCGTGGTCGTCGTTTGTGCGGCGGCTTCGGTGGCTGCCAGCATCATCGTCGTGGACAGCGCGCCGATAACGGTAGCGATCAGCAGTTTTTTCATGGAGTCGGACCTTTATCTCTCTAAATCGGTTGATCAGTGCGCGGCTGCAGGGTGCAGCCGCCGGTTGCACTGCGCGCGCCCCGAGAGCACGCAGCGGACGCTATTTTCACCTATTTGCCAGTACCGGCTCAGATTTTTCCGATCTGAAAAAAAATACCTCAGCCATTCATGAAGCGGTCCCCCGCGCCTGCCCGCCCCGGGTGCCGGCGTCCATGCCGAACAGCGGCGCGGCCTGCGCGGGCACGGCGCGCCCCGTCGTCCGCGCGCGGCGCAGCACGGACCAGTAGTAGCGGTAGCTCGCGCGATCGTGCAGCGTGTCGCCATAGCGCGTCGGACCCCATTGCGCGGCTTGCGCGGCCAGCAGGATCTCGGCGGCGGTGGCGATTTCCTCGTCGCGCGGCGCGAAGGCGGCGACGATGGCCGGAATCTGCGCCGGATGGATGCTCCACATGCGCGTGTAGCCGAACTCATCGCGGGCGCGGCGCGCGTCGTTCGCGACGACTTCCATGTCGCGCACTTCCGTGCTGACGTTGTGTGACGGAACCTTGCCGAACGCATGGCAGGCCGCGGCGATCTCCAGCTTCGCGCGGCGCACGAGCGGGTGGTCGAACTGGCCCGGCGAGCGCATGGCGGTGTCGGGAATCGCGCCGTCGTGCGCGGAGACGAAGTCCATCAGGCCGAAGCTGAGCGCCTCCACGCCGCGCAGCGCGGCGAGATCGAACGCGCGCGCGAGCGCGCCGTGCGTTTCGACGAGCAATTGCACGGGAATGGGCTTTTCGATGCCCATCTCCACGCGCGTGGCCTCGATGAACGCCGTCATTTCGGCGGCGTCGCCCACGGCGCGGATCTTCGGCAGCGTGATGAAGGCCGGCGCGCGCTTCGCGGCGCGCAGGATCAGGCGCACGTCGTCGCGCCAGTGCGGATGATGAAAATCGTGAATGCGCACGCCCACGCGGGCGAAGCGGTCATGCTCGCCGCCGATCAGCGACGCGACGAGCTCCGCGTGCCCGGCCTCGTGGCCGACCTGGGCGCCGTCTTCGCAGTCGAGCGTGATATCGAATACCGGGCCGAGCTCTTGCTGCAGCGCAAGCGACTTCAGCATCAGTTTCTCGCTGCCGGCGTAGTGGTCGCACACGGGCAGGAGGGCGGGCGGCGCTTCGCCGTCAAACAGCACTTCGGCGGGAGTGAGGGCGCGCATCTTCGGCGTCAGAAGTCGAATGTTGGAGGAGAGTCTGATTCGGACGCGCCCTGCTGCGAAAGGGCGCTTGCGGGCGGTTTCCCGCAAGGCGCGTACGAATCAGGCGGCCAGCTTTTCAGGCCGCCTGCAAAAAACCGGAACCCGTCGCGCTGCTACGGAATTCCGGTTTGTCTGTCAGGCTTACTTGCCGAGCAGGTGAGCCACGCCTTCGCGCTCTTCGAGCAGCTCGTTGAGCGTGCCGTCCATCTTCTCGCGCGAGAACGCGTCGATTTCGAGGCCTTCGACACGCTTGTACTCGCCGTTTTCGCAGGTCACCGGCACGCCGTAGATGATGTCTTCGGGGATGCCGTACGAGCCGTCCGACGGGATGCCCATCGTGACCCACTTGCCGTTCGTGCCGAGGACCCAGTCACGCACGTGGTCGATCGCTGCGTTGGCGGCCGATGCTGCCGAGGAGAGGCCGCGTGCTTCGATGATCGCCGCGCCGCGCTTGCCGACGGTCGGGATGAAGGTGTTGCGGTTCCATTCGTCGTCGTTGATCAGCTTGGTCAGCGACTGGCCGTCCACCGTTGCGACACGGAAGTCGGGGTACATCGTGGGCGAGTGGTTGCCCCACACGGCGAGCTTCTCGATCGAAGCGACCGGCTTGCCCGACTTGGCGGCCAGTTGCGAGAGCGCGCGGTTGTGGTCGAGGCGCAGCATGGCCGTGAAGTTCTTCTTCGGCAGATCCGGCGCCGACTTCATCGCGATGTAGGCGTTCGTGTTGGCCGGGTTGCCCACGACCAGCACCTTCACGTCGCGGCTCGCGACGTCGTTGAGCGCCTTGCCCTGCACCGTGAAGATTTCCGCGTTGGCCGAGAGCAGGTCCTTGCGCTCCATGCCCTTCGAGCGGGGACGCGCGCCAACCAGCAGGGCGACGTCGGCGTCCTTGAACGCGACCTTCGGGTCGTCGGTGATGACCACGCCCGCGAGCAGCGGGAATGCGCAGTCGTCGAGTTCCATCACGACGCCTTTGACGGCGGCTTGCGCTTGCGGCAGGTCGAGCAGTTGCAGGATGACGGGCTGATCCTTGCCGAGCAGGTCGCCATTTGCGATGCGGAACAGCAGGGAGTAAGCGATCTGACCTGCGGCGCCGGTGACGGCAACGCGCTTTGCGGGCTTAGCCATTGAAAATCTCCAGGAAGATGCGTTAGACGCCAGAGTAAAACGCCATTCTATATGCGCGTTACACGAAGCGTTGGTGAATCCGACGGACCTTGTTCCGGACGCGCGTGCGAGGCCTTGTGGGCAGCGCGACGCACGCCCGGCGGCGGGGCGTCATGTAAGCCTGTGCGACAAAGCAATGGGAAGGCGGCAGCCCGGACAGGGCATCCTGGATGGGGAGAGACGCTTGACGCTGGCCGCTCGCGTGTGCCGGCTCCTGCTACAGCTCGCGTGTGCCGGTCCACGGGGCGCCGCGCAGGTGTTTGACGGCTGCGCGCCGGCTGGGGCGGATCGAAACCTCTACTGCATGGAGGAACAGCATGATTGGCAAGGCGGCCCTGCGAGGCGTTTCGCCACGAGGTGGATGCTGCCTGCAGACCCTTTCGAGTTGGCCGGAATCTGCCCGCAAACCCTTGCTCGTCCGGCAGTGTAGGAGCCGGGAGGGGCAAAGTCAACAGTATCTTATGTCTTATATAAGACATATCTATTGCGGCCAAAAGGGTAGATTTCCGGGGGGCTTGATGTTGAAATGCGCGCCATGAGTGCGAACCCGGTCAGCAACGCGAATTCCCCCGCTCCCGAGAGTGGCGCTCACGCGTCCGCGCCCACCCCCGCGGCCACCACGTCCCCTACCTTCAGTCCACTCTACCAGCAGATCAAGGGGCTCATTACACAGAGCCTCGTGTCCGGCGAGTGGAAGCCCGGCGAAATCATCCCCAGCGAAGTCGAACTGGCCGCCCGCTACAAGGTGAGCCAGGGGACCGTGCGCAAAGCGATCGACGAGCTCGCGGCGGAGAATCTGCTGGTGCGCCGCCAGGGCAAGGGCACGTTTGTTGCAACGCACAATGAAGAGCGCGCCCAGTTTCGCTTTCTTAGATTGCTCGCCGATGACGGCGCCGAGCATCCGCACGTCAGCAAGCTGCTCGAGTGCCGGCGCCTGCGCGCCTCCGCGGAGATCGCGCGCCAGCTGGAGCTCAAGCCCGCCGACCCGGTCGTGCTGATCCGGCGGCTCCTGCAGTTCGACGGCGAGAGCACCGTGCTCGATGAGATCTGGTTGCCCGGGAACGTGTTTCGCGGGCTCACCGCCGAGCGCCTCGCCGAATACAAGGGGCCGCTCTACGCCATGTTCGAAGCCGACTTCGGCACGCGCATGATTCGCGCGACCGAGAAGATCCGCGCCGTGGCCGCGGAGCCCATGGTTGCCGATCTGCTTAATATTCCGGCTGGTTTTCCTTTGCTATCCGTCGACCGGGTGTCCTATACCTATGGAGACCGTCCGGTCGAAGTGCGCCGCGGCTGGTATGTCACAACTGGGTACTACTATCAGAATGACTTGAGTTGAAGAAGCGGGCGCCCGCGCGAGTGGGGCGAACACTTCCCGGTGCGCAGGCATCTCGCGCGCGCAGCCGCGGTCCCGGAGGCGGATTTCGCTGCAGCGCGATATGAAAAGGCGCTAAAATTGCGTATTAGTGTTAACACATAGTAGGGGTCTAGCATGGCAGAAGCCACAAAAAAACCGAGGCCGGAATACCGGAACATCGGGCTTGGGCAGATATTGTTCGCATACCGCCTGCCGCTCGCGGGCCGCGTGTCGATCGGCCACCGCATCAGCGGTGTGCTGTTGTTCCTGTTCCTGCCT
>JAITTX010000340.1 GCA_031286755.1 Paraburkholderia sp. | reverse complement strand
GCCAGTTCGTAGCCGAAGGTCGGGTCATAGGTGACGCAGTTCGGCACCGAAGAGGCCCACAGGAGCGAGTGGCCGTCTTCGTGCTGCAGGCCTTCGCCGTTGAGCGTCGTGCGGCCCGCAGTGCCGCCGAGCAGGAAGCCGCGCGAGCGCATGTCGCCCGCCGCCCACACGAGGTCGCCGATGCGCTGGAGGCCGAACATCGAGTAGAAGATGTAGAACGGCACCATGATCTCGCCGTGCGTCGAGTACGACGTTGCGGCCGCGATCCAGTCGCACATGCCGCCGGCTTCGTTGATGCCTTCCTGGAGAATCTGGCCGGTCTGCGATTCCTTATAGAACATCAGCTGGTCGGCATCTTCCGGCACATACTTCTGGCCGTCCTGATTCCAGATGCCGATCTGGCGGAACAGACCTTCCATGCCAAAGGTACGCGACTCGTCCGGCACGATCGGCACGACGCGCTTGCCGAGCGCCTTGTCCTTGAGCAGGATGTTCAGGATCCGCACGAACGCCATCGTCGTGGAAATCTCGCGGCCTTCGCCCGTGCCCTTGAGCAACGGCTCGAATGCCTGGAGCGCCGGCACCGGCAGCGACTCCGCCTTCTGGCGGCGCGCGGGCAGGTAGCCGCCGAGGTCCATGCGCTTCTGGCGCATGTACTCGAGCTCCTTCGAGCCTTCCTCGAACTTGAGGTACGGCACGTCGACGATCTGCTCGTCCGAGATCGGCAGACGGAACTGGTCGCGGAACTTCTTGAGCTGATCCACCTGCATCTTCTTCTGCTGGTGGGTGATGTTCATGGCCTGGCCGGCTTCGCCCATGCCATAGCCCTTGATCGTCTTGGCGAGGATCAGGGTCGGCTGGCCCTTCGCGTTCTGGGCCTGGTGGAACGCAGCATAGATCTTGTGCGGATCGTGGCCGCCGCGGTTCAGGTTCCAGATGTCTTCATCGGACCAGTCGGCGACCAGCGCCTTCAGCTCAGGCGTATTGAAGAAGTGCTCGCGCACGAACGCGCCCGACTCCGACTTGTACGTCTGGTACTCGCCGTCGACGACTTCCATCATGCGGCGCATCAGCGCGCCCGACTTGTCGCGCGCGAAGAGCGCGTCCCAGCGAGATCCCCAGATGACCTTGACGACGTTCCAGCCGGCACCGCGGAACTCGCTTTCGAGTTCCTGGATGATCTTGCCGTTGCCGCGCACCGGGCCGTCCAGACGCTGCAGGTTGCAGTTGATGACGAACACGAGGTTGTCCAGGCGCTCGCGGCCGGCCATGCCGATCGCGCCGAGCGATTCCGGCTCGTCCGTCTCGCCGTCGCCGAGGAAGGCCCAGACCTTGCGGCCGTCGGTCTTGGCGATGCCGCGCGCCTGCAGGTACTTCATGAAGCGCGCCTGATAGATCGCCATGATCGGGCCGAGGCCCATCGAGACGGTCGGGAACTGCCAGAAGTCCGGCATCAGCCACGGGTGCGGATACGACGAGATGCCCTGGCCGCCCACTTCCTGGCGGAAGTTGTCGAGCTGGTTCTCGGAGAGGCGGCCGAGCAGGAACGCGCGCGAGTAGACACCCGGCGACGAATGGCCCTGCACGAACACGAGGTCGCCGCCATGTTCCGGCGAGGGAGCGCGCCAGAAGTGGTTGTAGCCGACGTCATAGAGCGTGGCTGCCGAAGCGAACGAGGCGATGTGGCCGCCCACGTTTGTGTCCTTGCCCGCGCGCAGCACCATCGCGATGGCGTTCCAGCGCGTGTACGAGCGGATGCGGTGCTCGATGTCCTGGTCGCCGGGGTTCTTGGCCTGGTTGGCGACGGGAATCGTGTTGATGTACGGCGTGTTGGCCGAGAACGGCAGATGTTCGCCATGCACACGGGCGAATTCGATCTGCTTCTCGATCAGATAGTGGGCGCGGTCGGGGCCAATGGCGGAAATGACGCCGTCCAGCGCCTCCAGCCATTCGGCGGTTTCCTGAGGATCTTCGTCCTTTTCAGTGGCAATGTATTTCAGGACTTCGTCGGGTACAGCGGACATACTCGTCTCCTGGATGTAGGGGAACGCTGTTGATCGGACATGCGGATGGCGACCCTTGCGACGTGACTGGGCCGACCGCAGCAGCATTGCGGGCGATTGTAATGACCGCCTCTTGCTTCATGCAAGGAATTTTTCGAATCGCGAGATGGATTTTTATAATGTGAAAAATTGCTGCGGCGCACGCTGAATCGTTCGTGCCCCTGCGCCGATATCGGCCAGTTTGCACCCGTTTATCGGCGAATTACCGCTTTTTTAACGGCATTTCAGACTCTTACGCTGAGCTACAATCCTTGCCATGTTGACCGAACGGCTTTTCGCACGCTCGGCGCGGCCGCCCGGTTCGCCCGGCGAGTCCTCGCCGTCCCGCTGGCACCACGGACCCTGGTGGTCGAATTCCTATTTGCTGACGCCGCTCCTGTCGATCCTCGTATTCCTGATCGTCATGAGCCTGATCTTGTGGAGCCTCAACCGCCGGGAGCAACAACAGCAGGAAGACACGCTCTATCGCAACGTGGCCTGGGCGCAGCAGCAGATCCGCCTCTCCATGACGGGCGCGCAGGAGCAGTTGCAGGCGCTCGCGCGCGACCTGGTCGCCGGCCACAACGACCCGCAGTACTTTCAGACGTCCACCACGGACATCATGCAGGGTCATCCCGAGATCCTCTATCTGAACTGGTACACGAGCCAGCAGGAGCCGCGCTGGCCCAACACGGCCATGCCGGTGTTCGGCCAGCGCCTGGCCAAGCCCAACGACGCGCAGATGGACGAAGCCGTGAAGGCCGCCTTCGACGAAGCCCGCTCGACGCGCCGCCAGGTCTACTCGCCGCTCATCTATGACGACGTTGGCAACGGCTACATCACGTTGCAGACGCCGGTATACCGCGACCGCGAATTCCTCGGCTCGGTGGCGGCCGTGTTCTCGGTCGAAGGGATACTCAAGCACGACATCCCGCCCGAGCTGTCCGCCAAGTACAAGATCTCGATCCTCGACGCGAACAACCGCGAGCTCGCCACCACCTCGACGCGCCCGCGCCTGCCGCGCGACGTCTATTACGACCTGCCGCTCGATCCGCCGGGCCAGGGCGTCTCGGTGCGCGTGTACTCGTATCCGCAGATGACCAACTTCACGAACAATACGCTCGTGTGGCTGGTCGCGGGGCTCTCGTGCTTCGTCCTGTGGAGCCTCTGGAGCCTCTGGAAGCACACGCGCCAGCGCTTCGAGGCACAGCAGGCGCTGTACGCGGAAGCGTTCTTCCGGCGCGCGATGGAGAATTCGGTGCTGATCGGCATGCGCGTGCTCGACATGCACGGCCGCATCACGCACGTCAACCCGGCCTTTTGCCGCATGACCGGCTGGGACGAAAGCGATCTGGTCGGCAAGCACGCGCCGTTCCCCTACTGGCCGCGCGATGCCTACCCCGAAATGCAGCGCCAGCTCGACATGACGCTGCGTGGCAAGGCGCCCTCCTCGGGCTTCGAATTGCGCGTGCGCCGCAAGGACGGCTCGCAGTTCCACGCGCGCCTCTACGTTTCTCCGCTCATCGACAGCTCGGGCCGCCAGACCGGCTGGATGTCGTCGATGACCGACATCACCGAGCCCAAGCGCGCGCGCGAAGAGCTCGCCGCCGCGCACGAGCGCTTCACCACCGTGCTGGAGAGTCTGGACGCCGCCGTCTCGGTGCTCGCCGCCGACGAAGCCGAGCTGCTGTTCGCCAACCGCTACTACCGCCACCTGTTCGGCATTCGCCCGGACGGCCACCTGGAGCTGGCCGGCGGCGGCGGCTTCGACTCCGCGGCCGCTTCGTCGGATTCGATCGACATGGTGGACGCCTATGCGGGCTTGCCCGCCACCGCGCTCACCGAAAGCGCCGCCGATGCCCAGGAAGTCTACGTCGAGAGCATCCAGAAGTGGTTCGAAGTGCGGCGTCAGTACATCCAGTGGGTGGACGGACATCTCGCGCAGATGCAGATCGCGACCGACATCACCACGCGCAAGCAGGCCCAGGAACTGGCCCGCCAGCAGGACGAAAAGCTGCAGTTCACGAGCCGCCTCATGACGATGGGCGAAATGGCCTCGTCGCTCGCGCACGAGCTGAACCAGCCGCTCGCCGCCATCAACAACTATGCCTCGGGCACCGTCGCACTCGTGAAGTCGGGCCGCGCCGGCCCCGACAACCTGCTGCCGGTGCTGGAGAAAACCGCGCAGCAGGCAGTGCGCGCGGGCATGATCATCAAGCGCATCCGCGAGTTCGTGAAGCGCAGCGAGCCCAAGCGCCAGGCCACGCGCGTGGCCGACATCGTCGCCGACGCCGTGGGTCTCGCCGAGATCGAGGCGCGCAAGCGGCGCATTCGCATCGTGACCGACATGCGCTCGCGCATGCCCGTGATCTACGTCGATCCCGTGCTCATCGAGCAGGTGCTCGTCAACCTTCTGAAGAACGCCGCAGAAGCCATGGCCGAGGCGCACCCGAACGCCGTGGATCCGGTGATCCGCGTGATCGTGAAGCGCGAAGGCGGCAACGTCTGCGTGAGCGTGGTGGACCAGGGACCGGGCGTGGACGAAGCCACCGCCGAGCGCCTCTTCGAACCTTTCTACAGCACCAAGTCCGATGGCATGGGCATGGGGCTGAATATTTGCCGCTCGATTATCGAATCGCATCGCGGGCGCCTTTGGGTGGTCAACAACGTCGAAGCAGACGGCCACATCAGCGGCGCCACGTTCCATTGCAGTCTGCCCATCGGCGAATCGGACCGTTCCTCGCGCGACGGAACCGACGAGCCGACTACACAAACCGTTACGGGAGAGCCATGAACAGCCCAGTCACCACCCAGGAAACCGTCTTTGTTGTCGACGACGATGAAGCCGTACGAGACTCCCTGCGCTGGCTGCTCGAAGCGAATGGCTACCGCGTGCAGTGCTTCACGAGCGCGGAAGAGTTCCTCGATGCGTACCAGCCGGCGCAGCAAGCTGGACAAATCGCCTGTCTGATTCTGGACGTGCGCATGCAGGGCATGAGCGGACTCGAGCTGCAAGAGCGCCTGATCGCCGAAAACGCCTCGCTGCCGATCATCTTCGTGACCGGCCACGGCGACGTGCCGATGGCCGTTTCCACCATGAAGAAGGGCGCGATGGACTTCATCGAGAAGCCCTTCGACGAAGCCGAACTGCGCAAGCTCGTCGAGCGCATGCTGGAGAAGGCCCGCAGCGAAAGCACCAACGTCCAGCAGCAGCGCGCCGCGGCCGAGCGCCTCGGCAAGCTCACGGCGCGCGAGCATCAGGTGCTCGAGCGCATCATCGCGGGCCGCCTGAACAAGCAGATCGCCGACGATCTGGGCATCAGCATCAAGACCGTGGAAGCGCACCGTGCGAACATCATGGAAAAGCTGAACGTCAACACGGTCGCCGACCTGCTGCGTCTCGCGCTCTCCAACAAGCCGCAACAGGCGCAGCAGCAGTAACGCTGCCCTGCGGCGCGACCGGGAAGGCGCACACGGTGCATTCGCGCCGCGCCTTCCCTACCACATTCCCAGCGGTTTTTCCTGCCTCGTCCGGCCGGCGTTTCGCCAGGCCGCGACAGTTCGCGCGCGCCGCGCGGGTATAATGTCGGCCTTCGCAGCCGGCGCCCGCTTCTCCCGACGCACGCACCTCGGTCTCCCGACGCGCTCCGGCATGCATGCCCGCATCGCCCACACTCGAATTCGACCGACCATGACAGCCACCCTCATCGACGGCCTCGCCCTCTCCAAGAAATTGCGCGCCGACGTCGCCACGCGCGCCGCCGCCCTCACCGCCCGCGGCTATCAGCCAGGCCTCGCGGTCGTGCTGGTGGGCGACAATCCGGCGAGCGAAGTCTACGTGCGCAACAAGGTGAAGGCCTGCGAGGACAACGGCCTCTACTCGTCCTACGACCGCTATGCCGAATCGCTTTCCGAAGCCGATCTGCTCAAGCGCATCGACGAGCTGAACCGCGACCCGAAGATCCACGGCATCCTCGTGCAGTTGCCGCTGCCCAGGCACATCGACAGCCACAAGGTGATCGAGGCGATCGCGCCTGAAAAGGACGTGGACGGCTTTCACGTGGCCAACGCCGGCGCGCTGATGACCGGCCAGCCGCTGTTCCGCCCCTGCACGCCCTACGGCGTGATGAAGATGTTCGAGGAATACCAGATCCCGCTCGAGGGCGCGAACGCCGTGGTGATCGGCCGCTCGAACATCGTCGGCAAGCCGATGGCGCTGCTGCTGCTCGAAAAGGGCGCCACCGTCACGATCTGCCACAGCAAGACGCGCGACCTGGCGAAGCACACGCGCGACGCGGACATCGTGGTGGCCGCCGTGGGCAAGCGCAACGTGCTGAGCGCCGACATGATCAAGCCGGGTGCGACCGTGATCGACGTGGGCATGAATCGCGACGACAACGGCAAGCTGTGCGGCGACGTCGATTTCGCAGGCCTGAAGGACGTGGCCGGCTTCATCACGCCGGTGCCCGGCGGCGTTGGCCCGATGACCATCACGATGCTGCTCGTCAACACGATCGAAGCGGCGGAGCGTGCGGCGCTCGCCTGAGCCCCGCTGCTGCAAGCAAGGACGGCACGGTCGCGCAAGCATCGCCGACCGGCCACGAAGCGGCCCTGCGCATTCATGCGCGGGCCGTTTTTTTTCGCCCACGCATGCGCGATGCGCAGATCACCGCGCGTCGATTTCGCCGCCGCAGCCCGACTTCTGTTAATTTTCCCGGATGCCCCGGTTGGAAAGCGCGCACCGCGCCCCAATAACCGGAATATTGGGGCGTGCCCAGGTGCGCGGCGCCCCGGTCCCCCGGCCCATTTCATAGCGAATCAATCGCGACAGAAGGAACAGGACGCATCATGGCAACTACTCCCTCCGATAATCCGCTGCTCGATTTCACCGGCCTGCCGCGCTTTGGCGAGATCCGCCCCGAACACGTCACCCCCGCGCTCGACGTGCTGCTCGCGAACGCGAGCGCCGCGGTCGAGCGCGCGGCCCAGCCGATGACGCCCTCGCAATGGAGCGACGTGGTCGAGCCGCTCGAGCGCGCCACCGAGCCGCTCTCGCGCGCATGGGGCGTGATCGGCCACCTGAACGCCGTGGCCGACACGCCCGAGCTGCGCGCCGTCTATGGCGAGAACCTGCCGCGCGTGACCGAGTTCTGGTCGAGCGTCGGCCAGAACCTCGCGCTCTACGAAAAGTACAAGGCCATCACGAACCACAACTCGTTCGAGCTGCTCTCGGGCGAGCGCAAGAAGATTCTCGACAACGCGCTGCGCGACTTCCGCCTCTCCGGCGCGGAGCTGCCCGAAGACCAGAAGCCGCGTTTCGCCGAATTGCAGGAGCAGCAGGCCTCGCTCTCGAAGGCCTTCTCCGACCATGTGCTCGACGCCACCAACGCCTACGCGTTCTACGCCACGAACGAAAGCGAGCTTGCGGGCCTGCCCGACGACGTGATCGCCGCCGCGCGCGAAGCCGCCGAGCGTGAGAACAAGGAAGGCTGGAAGTTCACGCTGCACTTCCCCTCCTATTTCCCGGTGCTGCAATACTCGGAAAACCGCGCGATGCGCGAGACGATGTATCGCGCCTATGTCACGCGCGCATCGGAGCTCGGGCCCGAGTACGGCGGAGGCAAGCCCGACTGGGACAACACGGAGATCGTCAACGATCAGCTCAAGCTGCGCGCCGAAGAAGCGCGGATGCTCGGCTACAACAACTTCGCCGAGGTCTCGCTCACACCGAAGATGGCCGAGTCGCCCGCGCAGGTCATGAGCTTCCTCGAAGACCTCGCCACGCGCGCGCGCCCGCACGCCGAAAAGGACTGGCAGGAGCTGAAGGAATTCGCCGCCAGCGAGTTCGGCCTCACGAGCATCGAGCCGTGGGACATGGCCTTCGCAGCGGAGCGCCTGCGCCAGAAGCGCTATTCGTTCTCGGAGAACGAGGTCAAGCAATACTTCCCCGAAGACTTCGTGCTCAAGGGCCTCTTCAAGGTCACGGAAACGCTCTTCGGCGTGCGCATCCGCGACGACAAGACCGCCGTGTGGCACCCGGACGTGCGCTTTTTCCGCGTGGAAAACGCGGACGGCACGCTGGTCGCGCAGTTCTATCTCGACCTCTACGCGCGCGAAGGCAAGCGTGGCGGCGCATGGATGGACGACGCGCGCTCGCGCCGCAAGCTCGAGGGCAACGGCGTGCAGACGCCGGTCGCCTACCTCACCTGCAACTTCTCCGCGCCCGTGGGCGGCCGTCCCGCGTGCTTCACGCACGACGAAGTCATCACGCTGTTCCACGAGTTCGGCCACGGCCTGCATCACATGCTCACGCGCGTGGACGAGCTCTCGGTCTCGGGCATCAACGGCGTCGAGTGGGACGCGGTCGAGCTGCCCTCGCAGTTCATGGAAAACTTCTGCTGGGAGTGGGACGTCCTCACGGAGATGACCTCGCACGTCGACACGGGCAAGCCGCTGCCGCGCGAACTCTTCGACAAGATGCTCGCCGCGAAGAATTTCCAGAGCGGCCTCGGCACGCTACGCCAGATCGTGTTTTCGCTGTTCGACATGGCGCTGCACGTGGACTTCGACGCCTCGAAGGGCAAGACCGTGAACGATCTCGCACGCGAGATCAACGCGCGCTATCACGTCATTGCGCAGGCGCCGTTCTCGCGCTGGCCGAACACCTTCAGCCATATCTTCGCGGGCGGCTATGCGGCGGGCTACTAAAGCTACAAGTGGGCCGAAGTGCTTTCCGCCGACGCCTATGCGGCGTTCGAAGAAGCGGCGCAGGCCACGAAGTCGAGCGTGCTCGACGCGGCCACGGGCACGCGCTATCGCAAGGAGATTCTGGAAGTGGGCGGCAGCCGCCCGGCGATGGAGTCGTTCAAGGCGTTCCGCGGACGCGAGCCGAATATCGACGCGCTGCTGCGCCATAACGGCATGGAGCAGCCGCCGGCACAGCACTAAGCTCGCTTACGCTTGAACAAAAAACCGCGCACGGGTGCGTACCCCGTGCGCGGTTTTTTATCGCCTGCTCTTCATCGCCCGAGCGTCAGCGGTGCAGCCTGAAATCGACGCTCGCGGGCCGGCCTTCGAGCGCCAGCGCCGCGCTCTGCGCGGGTTGACGGCTCACCACCCTGCCCCGGCTCACCACGGCGATGCGCGCCGCGCGCAGACGGATGGCCTCGATGGGGTCGCGCGCGTCGAGCACCACGAGGTTGGCGGCATTCCCCGCGGCAATGCCATAGCCTTCGAGGCCGAGAATCTTCGCGGGATTGAGCGTGATGGCATCGAAGCATGCGCGTGATGCCTCCACGCCCGTCATCTGCGCGACGTGCAGCCCCATCTGCGCGACCTCGAGCATGTCGCCCGAACCGAAGCTGTACCACGGGTCCATCACGCAGTCGTGGCCGAACGCCACATTGATGCCCGCCGCCATCAACTCAGGCACGCGCGTCATGCCGCGCCGCTTCGGATAAGTGTCGGAGCGGCCCTGCAGCGTGATGTTGATGAGTGGATTCGCGATCGCCGCCACGCCCGACTCGCGCATCAGCGGGATCAGCTTGCTCACGTAGTAGTTATCCATCGAATGCATCGACGTGAGATGCGAACCCGTCACGCGGCCATGCAGCCCGAGACGATGTGCTTGAGCCGCGAGCGTTTCGATGTGGCGCGAGAGCGGATCGTCGGACTCGTCGCAATGCATGTCCACGCGCAGGCCTTTTTCGGCCGCGAATTCGCACAGCAGCCGCACCGACTCTGCGCCGTCGGCCATGGTGCGCTCGAAGTGCGGGATGCCGCCCACCACGTCCACGCCCATTGCAATGGCGCGCTTGAGATTGTCGAACGCGCCGGGGCTGCGCAAGAGACCGTCCTGCGGAAAGGCCACGAGCTGCAGGTCGAGATACGGCGCCACGCGGCGCTTCACTTCGAGCAATGCCTCAACGGCGAGCAGGCGCGCGTCGCAAACATCCACGTGCGAGCGAATCGCCAGCAGCCCGCGCGCAACGGCCCAATCGCAGTACTGCAACGCACGCTCGACGAGCGCCTCCTGCGTGAGATGCGGCTTGAGCTCGCCCCACAACGCGATGCCCTCCAGCAGCGTGCCCGACGCGTTCACGCGCGGCAGCCCCCAGGACAGCGTGGCGTCCATGTGGAAGTGCGCGTCGACGAACGGCGCGCTGACGAGCGCACCAGCCGCATCGATCTCCTCGCGCGCCTGCGCCGCGAGATGCGGCTCGACGGCGGCGATGCGCCCCGCCTCGATGCCGATATCGACCGTGGAATATCCGGCGGGATGCGCATGCGCGAGCACGGCGCGGCGAATGATCAAGTCCATGGAGGGTTCCTCGCTGGCGTTCTTCTCGTGTCGCGGGTTGGCGCGGCGCTTGCTTGCGCAGCGCCTCGATTCTGCGTTGATTCCGCTTTAATTCCGCTTCGATTCTATCGGCGCCTGAAATGACCTGCCAGCACAGCGCCGCCCACCCCGACGACTTACGCCCCCGCTTCGCGGTCATCCTCTTCGGGATCGTCGTCGAACAGCGCGAACTGGCCGCGCAACGCGGGATTGTCCTCCTCGAGCCGCACCCCCGCACCCAGCAGCCGCACCGCGAGCTTGCGCCGCGCGAGCCCCTTCTCGAGCAGCGCGAGCAGCGTGGTCAGATCGGTGGCATCGGCCACGCACTCGACCGTCGTGCGCTGAAAATTCGCGAAGCGGATCTTCACGAAAAGCTTGCGCACGGCGTGCGCGCAGTTCGCGCGCTCGATGCGCGCGTCGAGTTGCGCGGCAAGGCGCTTGAGTTCCTCGCTGCACGCTTCGAGCGTGAGCAGATCGTTCACATAGGTTGTCTCGACGCTCACCGACTTGCGCTCCTGATCGGCGCGCACGGGGCGATCGTCGATGCCGCGGGCCAACTCGTAAAGCCGCTTGCCGAACACGCCGAAATGCCGGTGCAGATCGAACAGCGACCACGTGCGCAACTGCGCGCAGGTGGACAACCCGAGGCTCTCCAGCTTCGCCGCCGTGACCTTGCCCACGCCGTGAATCTTGCGCACCGGCAGCGCGGCGACGAACGCATCGACTTCGTGCGGACGCACGACGAAGAGCCCATCGGGCTTGTTCCAGTCGGACGCGATCTTGGCGACGAACTTGCTGGGCGCGACGCCCGCCGAGACCGTCACCCCCACGGTCTCGCGCACGCGCTCGCGAATCTCGTTCGCGATGAGCGTGGCGCTGCCCTTGCAGCGCATGGTGCGCGAAACGTCGAGATAGGCCTCGTCGAGCGAAAGCGGCTCGACGTCCGCCGTGTAGTCGCGATAGATCGCCATGATCTGCCGCGAGGCGATGCGATATTTCTCCATCGCCGTGGGCAGGATCAGCAATTCCGGACACTTGCGCATGGCCAGCGCCGACGACATGGCCGAATGCACGCCAAAGCGGCGCGCCTCGTAATTGCAGGTGGCGATTACGCCGCGCTGGTCCGGCCGGCCGCCCACCGCGAGCGGGCGCCCGCGCAGCGTGGGATCGTCGCGCATTTCGACCGACGCGTAAAAGCAGTCGCAATCGCAATGGATGATCTTGCGAGCGAAGCTGGCTACCGCCGCTGCTGCTTGCGGCCCGGTTGACGAGAGCGGTGCAAGCGGCGCCGGCGACGAGAGATCGGAAGAAGGCGTGTTCAAAGTACCCATACTGTACAAAAACACAGTGCTCTTTTCAAGAAAACTGTCCGTCTGCGCCTGCAGGCGCCCCGCCGTACCGCAACCTGCGAGCGGGATCGTATCTGTACAGCGGCCCGGGCATGCCTATACTCGTCCGATCATTTCAACCATTTGCGGGACGCGCGATGAAAACGATCGGTGTGATTGGCGGAATGAGCTGGGAGTCGTCGGCGGAGTATTACCGGCTGCTGAACCGCTATGCGAAAGCACGGCTCGGCGGACATCACAATGCGCGCAGTCTCATGGCGACGGTCGATTTCGCCGATGTCGAAGCCTTGCAGCGCGCAGGCGACTGGGACGCGCTAGGCGCGCAGATGGCGCAAGCGGCCACGCAACTGGAGCGTGGCGGCGCCGACCTCGTGCTGCTGGCGACGAACACGATGCATCGCGTGTGCGCATCGATCGAGGCGGCGATTACGACTCCTTTCCTGCATATCGCCGATCCGACCGGCTCCGCGTTGCGCGCCACGGGCGTGACGCGCGTGGGTCTGCTCGGCACGCGCTATACGATGGAACAGGACTTCTATGTGGGCAGGCTGCGCGACGTGCACGGCATCGAGGCGCTCGTGCCCGACGAGCGCGAGCGGATGGAAGTGCATCGCATCATTTACGACGAGCTCTGCCATGGCATCGTGAAAGCGGAATCGCGCGGCGTGTATCAGCGTGTGATCGAAGCACTCGCGGCACGGGGCGCACAGGCCGTCATACTCGGCTGCACGGAAATCACGCTGCTGATCAAACCCGAGGACTCGGTATTGCCGGTATTCGATACGACCGCGCTGCACGCGCAGGCTGCGGTGGATTGGGCGCTGGAATGAAGGAGTTTCCGTGATGCATGGGCGAGGAAAGCGCGCCCAGAACGGAAAAAGCCTGCATGATTTTCATCATGCAGGCTTTAGTATCCTTACTGGTTGCGGGGGCAGGATTTGAACCTGCGACCTTCGGGTTATGAGCCCGACGAGCTGCCAGACTGCTCCACCCCGCGTCCGTCAGAGAAAGCTATTATAGGGATACCTCGCAGGTACGTCAACTGTTTTTCCAATCATTCACCCTGCTCGCCTGCTTGTCTGTATCGGCGCATGTTTTGACGGTGCCCGTGCACACGCTGCCGCATAAGCCAGCTACGCCAACATCAATCGATTTGGAATCCGAACATATTCATCGCACCGGGATGCGCCTCGCACCCTACGCATCGCCATCGTCGAACAGCGGCCTGATCTCTTCGGCCCAATCGAGCCATGCTTCCTGCGTGCGTATCCCGGCCTTGAGAATCGCGTACTGCAACTGCTGGCTGCGCGTGAGCACCGGCGCGCCGAAATCGCGCTGCTCGATCTCGCGATAGGTCTCGAGGCGCGTGCGCGCTTCTTCGATGAAGCGCGGCAACTCCTCGCCCAGTCCAAGCGGACCGATCACAGCATCGGCGCGCAGCTTCAGCAAGAACAGGCTGCGGTCGTCCGCACCCAGGCGCGTTTCACGCGCCCAGCGCTCGACTTCCTCGCGGCCTACCGGCAGCACGCGATACACCTTCTTGCGCGTGGCGGTTGAACGTGCGTCGTCCTCCTCGACGACGGCCACCCAGCCGGCCGCCACCATGCGGCCGAGCTCGCGGTAGATCTGCTGGTGCGTGGCGTGCCAGAAATAACCGATCGCCCGGTCGAAGCGCCGGGCGAGGTCATAGCCGGAGGACGGTTTTTCCAGCAGGGCAATCAGGATGGCGTGCGGAGTCGACATGAGGCGATTCTAAACCAGCTCTCCTGCGATGCCGCCCCGGTTTACCACTGTCCCATTCCGTGTCGTCCTTCGAAGGCCGCCACTATGCAACTAGTTGCATAGTGGCGGCCGGTTTGCTATGTTTAGCCTTGTCGGCCCGCCAGCACGGGCGCACAACACGAACCACACGGCGGCGCCCAAGCCGGGCCGCCGCCCTCATCAGCATGGAATGGGACCCGGCGCCAAAGCGCCAGCCCCCATCGACAAGGAGATACGCATGGCCCTGCCCGCCGTCCTGCGACGCGGCCTCTCGATTCCCGTCGTCGGCTCGCCGCTTTTCATCATCTCGAATCCCAATCTCGTGATTGCGCAGTGCAAGGCGGGCGTGGTCGGCTCCTTTCCCGCGCTGAACGCGCGTCCCGAGCACGTGCTGGGCGAATGGCTTGATCGCATCACGACCGAGCTTGCCGAGTACAACGCCAGGCATCCCGAGAACCCCGCCGCGCCATTCGCGGTGAACCAGATCGTCCATAAGTCGAACGACCGCTTGCAGCACGATCTGGGCGTGTGCGCCGAGTACAAGGTGCCCATCGTCATCACATCGCTGGGGGCGCGCGAGGACGTGAACCAGGCCATCCACGGCTGGGGCGGCATCGTCCTGCACGACGTGATCAACAACACGTTCGCGAAGAAGGCCATCGAGAAAGGTGCGGACGGCCTGATCGCCGTCGCTGCCGGCGCGGGCGGCCACGCAGGCACGCTCTCGCCGTTCGCGCTCATCCACGAGATTCGCGAATGGTTCGACGGCCCGCTGCTGCTCTCGGGCGCGATCGGCAACGGCAACGCGATTCTCGCGGCACAAGCCGCCGGCGCGGATCTCGCGTACGTCGGCTCGGCCTTCATCGCCACTCATGAAGCCAATGCGGTCGAAGCGTACAAGCAGATGATCGTCGAAAGCGGCGCAAGCGATATCGTCTATTCGAATCTCTTCACCGGCGTGCACGGCAACTACCTGCGCTCGAGCATCGTGGCGAGCGGCCTGGATCCCGACGCGCTGCCGCAATCCGATCCGTCGGCGATGAACTTCGGCTCGACCCGCGTGAAGCCGTGGAAGGACATCTGGGGCGCGGGCCAGGGCATTGGCGCGGTCAAGGGTGTGGTGCCCGCGGCCGAACTGATCGCGCGCCTGAAGCGCGAGTACGAAGCCGCGCGCGAACGCCTGGGCGTGGTGAGCGCGAGCGCCGAAGCAGCGGCCGTATAGCCCGCGCCGCGACAACGGGGAACGCATGAAATACACCGGCGCTCCCCGCACTCGCGCTCAATGCACGCGCGATTTGCACATGACGCATCGCACGCGCCTCCAGCTAGTTGGTCGCCTTCACGCGCGCAATCTCATCTTCGACGTCGCGCAAGCGGTCCTTGCCGAAGAACATCTCCTCACCGACAAAAAAAGTCGGCGCGCCGAACGCGCCGCGTTCGTACGCAGCCTGGGTGTTCGCGAGCAGCGCGCCCTTGACGTTCGCATCGCCCATCGCCGCTTCGAAGCGCGCGGCGTCCAAGCCATCCGCCCCCAGCGTTGCGCGCAGCACCTGCGGATCGTCCAGTTTCAATCCGTCTTCCCACATGTGCACGAACATGCGATCGACGTAGCGCTCGAACAGTCCCTCCGTGCCTTCCTGCTGCGCGGCGACAGCACCGCGCATGAGTTGCAGCGTGTTCACGGGAAAATGCGGATTCATGCGGTACGCCGCGAGCCCATGCTTTTCGACGAAGCGCTGGATCTCCAGCATCATATATTTGCGCTTGTTCTCGATGTGCGCGGTGGTCTCGGCCGGCGACCGGTTACCGGTCAGCTTGAAGAGCCCGCCGAGCAAAATTGGTACGTACTCGAAACGCACGCCCTGTCGCGCCTCGATGGCCGGAATCACCTTGTGGCTCAGATATGCGTTAGGACTGCCAAGATCGAAAAGAAACTGAACGGTTACCGCGCTCATCGTTACGCCTCCAGGTGTGTGCCATGCTTTGACGCATATTCCTCCATGCAGACGGACAAAACAAGGAGACAAGCATCATGACCCAAAAGAAAGCCGTGCTCGTGATCGGCGCGGGTGACGCCACTGGCGGCGCGATCGCGCGCCGCTTCGCGCGCGAGGGCTACATCGCCTGCGTGACACGCCGCCATGCCGACAAGCTCGCCCCACTCGTCGCGCAGATCGAAGCCGAGGGCGGCGTTGCCCATGCGTTCGGCTCGGACGCGCGCAAGGAAGAGGACATGGTCGCGCTCTTCGCCGAAATCGAAGCGAACATCGCGCCCGTCGAGGCCGCGATCTTCAATATCGGCGCAAACGTGCGATTTGACGTGACCGAAACCACGGCGCGCGTTTATCACAAGGTCTGGGAGATGGCGTGCTTCGCGGGCTTCCTGATGGGGCGCGAAGCGGCCAAAACCATGCTGCCGCGCGCTCGCGGCTCGATCTTCTTCACCGGCGCAACCGCGAGCCTGCGCGGGCGCGCGGGCTTTTCCGCTTTTGCGGGCGCCAAGCACGCGCTGCGCGCGCTCGCGCAGTCGATGGCGCGCGAACTCGGCCCGCAGGGCATTCACGTCGCGCAGATCATCGTCGACGGCGCGATCGATACGGAATTCATTCGCGAGAACTTTCCCGAGCGCTACAAGCTCAAGGAGCGCGACGGCATCCTGAACCCCGAGCACATCGCCGATGCTTACTGGACGCTGCACCAGCAGCCGCGAGACGCGTGGACGCACGAAATGGATCTGCGCCCCTGGATGGAGGAATGGTGAACGGATGAACCGCGATGAGCCGTGTAGCGCCGCGCCGGCCCACCGTGCCTCAACGGGCGCTATGATGCGGTATTGCGCCGATCACCAGTTCATCCAACCATGAAAATCGCCACCTGGAACGTCAACTCCCTGAAGGTCCGCCTGCAACACGTCATCGACTGGCTCGGCGAGAGCAAGGTCGACGTGCTCTGCCTTCAGGAACTCAAACTCACAGACGACAAATTCCCGCGCGCGGAACTCGAAGCACACGGCTATCGCAGCTGGTTCGCGGGCCAGAAGACCTATAACGGCGTGGCCATTCTCGTGCGCGACGGCCTTGCCGTCGACGAGGCCACGGTCGTGCGCAACATCCCCGGCTTCGAGGACCCGCAGCAACGCGTGATCGCGGTCACGGTGGAAGGCGTGCGCATCGTCAGCGCGTATTTCCCGAACGGCCAGGCGCCCGGCACCGAAAAATTCGCCTACAAGCTGAACTGGCTGAACGCGCTGCACGACTGGCTCATCCAGGAGATGCAGCAGCATCCGCAACTCGCGCTGCTCGGCGATTACAACATCGCGCCGGAAGACCGCGACGTGCACGACCCCAAGGCCTGGGAAGGCCAGAATCTCGTCTCGCCCGAGGAGCGCGCGCAATTCCAGCGCCTCATCGCGCTCGGTTTCATCGACTCGTACCGCCAGTTCGAGCAGCCCGAAAAGATGTTCACGTGGTGGGACTACCGGATGTTCGCGTTCCGCCGCAACGCGGGCATGCGCATCGATCACATCCTGCTCTCGCCCACGCTCGCACCCTCACTCGTGTCGTGCGAGATCGACAAGGTGCCGCGCAAGTGGGAGCAGCCGTCGGACCATACGCCCGTCGTGGCCGACCTGAAGATCGCGGGCTGAGCGCCCGCGTCGTACCGACGTGCCCGCTGTGTCCATTGCGGCGCGCGGGCCCGCGCCACTCACCACGCTCCGGCGAGCGTGGTCCACAAAAAGCGGTACACGAGCGCATCGTACTGGGCGCGCTCGAGCGAGTCGCTGCCCGGCCCGTGGCCGCCATCGGTGTTCTCCAGATACCAGACGTTCGCGTGTCCCTGCTTCTGCATGCGCGCGACCATCTTGCGCGCGTGCGCGGGATGCACGCGGTCGTCGCTGGTCGAGGTCGTGAACAGCACGGGCGGATACGCAACGCCGACTTTCACGCGCTGATACGGCGAGTATGCGGCAAGCGCGCGCCCTTCTTCGGTATCCTCAGGATCGCCGTATTCGTCCATCCATGATGCTCCCGCGTGCAGCAGCGGATAGCGCTGCATGTCGAGCAGCGGCACTTCGCACACCACCGCGCCGAACAGCTCGGGACGCTGCACCATGCACGCGCCCACCAGCAGGCCGCCGTTGCTTCCGCCCTTGATGCCCAGCTGCGCCGCACTCGTGTAACCCTCGGCCACCAGTTGCTGCGACACCGCGATGAAGTCGTCGAACGAGCGCTGCCGGTGTTCGCGCTGCGCCGCGACGTGCCAGGCGGTGCCGTACTCGCCGCCGCCGCGAATATGGGCAATGGCGACGATGCCGCCCTGCTCCAGCCAGCCGATGCCAGAGCCGACGAGATACTGCGGCGTGAGCGCGATCGCAAAACCGCCGTAGCCCGTCAACAGGCAAGGCAGCGGCTTGCGCGCATCGCCTTCGAGCGCGGCGCGCGGACCGATCACGGTGAACGGCACCAGCGTGCCGTCCGCGGAACGCGCGTGCGAGCGGATCACGGCAAGCGGCGCCGCATCGAACTGCGTGGGCCAGCGGTCGAGCAATTCCCAGTTCTGCAAGTCCTGCTGTGCGAGATCGGCGAGACAGTATTCGGGCGGCAGCAGGTAATCGTCCACGTCGACGAAGACCTCGTCGTTGAGCGTGTCCTCGACGGGCGAGACGTCCACCTGCGAACTCGCGCGCGCCGGAAAAAGGCGCTCTTGCCACGTCCACGCGCCGTCTTTCTGCTGCGGCTGCCACAGCATCGTGCGGCTTTGCACGTCGTCGAGCCACGAGACGATCAAGACGTTTTGCGTATTGCTCCAGTCGCACGCGGACGTCACCGGCGTGGGCGTGAAGAGCGGCGTGACATTACGCTCGCCGGCAAGAAAAGCGTCTTCGCGGATTGCCAGCAGCGAGCCGCCCGCCCAGGTTTGCTCACCGAGCGCCCAGTCGAGCCTCGGCTCGAGCAGCAGCCAGCCATGCCACGCGCCCACCGCCACGTGCGAAGGCACGTCGTAAAGCTGCCACTCGTTGCGCTCGTCGAGACGGTAGGTCAAGGAGTCGAAGAAGTCGACGCTGCGCACCACGTCATGACGCTTCTCCACGGGGTCGTAATCGCCCTCCACGCTGATGTCGTCGAATTCGCCGCGAAACACCACGGGCGCGTCGGCCAGGCGCGTGCCGCGCGTCCAGCGGCGCACCTCGCGCGGGTAACCCGAGCGCGTGAGCGTCTTCTTGCCATGATCCCAGCCCACATAGACTGTATCGCGGTCGATCCAGGAGACGATGTGCTTGCCCTCCTTCCCGATGGCAAAGCCGCCTTCCACGAACACGCGTCTTTCGAGGTCGAACTCGCGCACGATGACCGCATCGGCGCCGCCGTCCGAAAGCTGGATCAGCGCGCGATCGCCATCGGGATAGAGGATGTCGATGCCGGCGCACACCCAGGGCATGCCTTCGGCCGCGCCGAGCGCGTCGAAGTCGATGAGCGTCTGCCACTGCGGCTTGCGCGCGCGCCAGTCGGCCCACTTCGCGCGGCGCCAGAGGCCCTTCGGATTGTCTTCGTCCTCCCAGAGATCGTAGGCCCACTCCTGCCAGCGGCTCGGAATCACGGGCCGCTCGCGCGGCAGGTAGGCCTGCGCAAGACGCTTCTCCAGCGCCTCGAAGCGCGCGCCGCCCTGCCATGCGCTGCGCGTGCGCGCGTTCTGCGCCTCGACCCAGGCCATGGCGGCGGGGTCGTCGAGCGATTCGAGGGAGAGGAACGGATCGGCCTCGGCGGGCCATGGAGAAGTCACGGGCATGTTCGGTCATCGACAGGAAAAACAGCGTCGATTATGCCCCACTGCGTGCGCGTAGCGCCTTGCGCCTGAACGTGACTGGTGCGCGGCGGCGGCACAAGCCGGCCGCCGCGCGCGAATCACGCCGCGCTCACTCGAGATCGAGCTCCTGGATCTTGCGCGTGATGGTGTTGCGGCCGATGCCGAGGCGCTCCGCGGCCTCGACCTTGCGCCCGCGCGTGTAGTCGAGCGCTTCGCGAATCACCGCGGCTTCGAAGCGGCGCGAGAGCTCGTCCATGACGCCGGCACTGTTTTCGCGCAGAAGGCGCGCGACTTCGGTGCGCAAACCGCTCTCCCACACACCCATGGGCAGCACCGCGGCACCGTTGGCCGCGGGAAACGCCCCCGCAAGCGCACCCGGCGCGCCACTGCTCGCGCCCGGCGCACCTGTGCCACCTGCAACGCCCGCCCCGGCCAGCGCGCTCGCGCCGCCCGCCAGCGGCGCGCCCACGGAGGCCACGGCCTCGTCCGACGCGCCCGCCTGAGCGCCTTCGGTGACAGCGGCATGCGCGGGCACCAGATCGGGTGGCAAGTCCTTGATCTCGATGGTCTGCGCGGGCGCCATCACCGTGAGCCAGTTCGCGAGGTTTTCGAGTTGGCGCACATTGCCGGGAAACGGCAGCGACGACATATACGCGAGCGCCTCCTCGGACACGCGCTTGGGCTCGACGCCCAGCTCACGCGCGCTCTTCTGCAGAAAATGGCGCGTGAGCAGCGCAATGTCCTCGCTGCGCTCGCGCAGCGCCGGCAAGCGCAGGCGGATCACGTTGAGGCGGTGATACAAGTCCTCGCGGAACAGGCCCTGGCGCACGCGCGTCTCCAGATTCTGGTGCGTGGCGGCGATCACGCGCACGTTCGCGCGCAGCGGATTGTGGCCGCCCACGCGATAGAACTGGCCATCGGAAAGCACGCGCAACAGGCGCGTTTGCAGGTCGAACGGCATGTCGCCGATTTCGTCGAGGAACAGCGTGCCGTTCTCGGCTTGCTCGAAGCGGCCCTGGCGCATCGCCTGCGCGCCCGTGAACGCCCCGCGCTCATGCCCGAACAATTCGGATTCCAGAAGATCCTTGGGAATGGCCGCTGTGTTCAGCGCGATGAATGGACCGTTCGCGCGCGGGCTATGGCGGTGCAACGCGCGCGCGACCAGCTCCTTGCCGGTGCCGGATTCACCGGTGATGAGCACGGTGGCCGCCGAATGCGAAAGGCGGCCAATGGCGCGGAACATGTCCTGCATCGCCGGTGCCTGGCCGAGCATCTCGGGCGCCTCGGCGGGCCGCTCGTCCCATTGATGCTCGCCGCGCATGCTTTCATCCACGGCGCGGCGGATCAGCTCGACGGCCTTGGCCACGTCGAAGGGCTTGGCGAGATACTCGAACGCGCCGCCCTGAAACGCGGCCACCGCGCTGTCGAGGTCGGAGAACGCGGTCATGATGATGACGGGCAGGCCCGGCACGCGCTCGCGCACCGTCTGCAGCAAGTCGAGGCCCGAGCCGCCCGGCATGCGAATGTCGGAGACGAGCACCTGCGGGCTGTCGTGGTCGAGCGCGCTCGCGGCGTCGCGCACATTCGAGAAGCTGCGGGTCGCGAAATTCTCGCGCGCCAGGGCTTTTTCGAGCACCCAGCGTATCGATTGGTCGTCGTCTACTATCCAGATCGGCTTCATAAGGTCGGTCAGAAGTCCTGGTGGCTTGCGATAAGGGTCATGGCGGCGGATCAGTAGTCGAGCGGCAGCAGGATCTGAAACTCCGTATGTCCCGGCCGGCTTTCCACCTCGATCAGTCCATCGTGCTGCTGCACGAACGTCTGCGCGAGCGTGAGCCCGAGACCGCTGCCATCCTCGCGCCCGGAAACGAGCGGATAGAAAATGCGGTCGCGGATCTCCTCGGGAATGCCGGGTCCGTTATCGATGACATGCAAGTCCAGTGCCAGCTTGCACAGGCGCTTGGAAATCGTGACCTTGCGTGCGATGCGCGTGCGCAGCGCAATGCGCGCGTCACCTTGCGAGATCCGTTCGCGCAGCGCCTGCGCCGCGTTGCGCACGATGTTCAGCAGTGCCTGGATCAGTTGTTCCTTGTCGCCGCGCAGGTCGGGCACGCTCACGTCGTAGTCGCGCTCGATCGTGAGGCCGCGCGGAAATTCGGCGAGGATCACGGCGCGCACGCGCTCGCACACTTCGTGAATGTTCACGTCGCCAACGATATGCGGATGCCGGTGCGGCTCGAGCAGCCGGTCGACGAGCGTCTGCAGCCGATCCGA
>JAITTX010000306.1 GCA_031286755.1 Paraburkholderia sp. | reverse complement strand
TGGCGTTCTGGTTCTGGCGCTCGGGAGCGGGTGAGCCCGGCCGCAGGCGCGGCGTACGCGTTCGTGGCGCGGCCTGCGTGAGGCCGGAGTAGGTCAGCAGGCGCAAAGCCGGGTTCACGCGCCCACTTCGAACCGGTTTCACACGCGTTCATCTGTGCATATGCACATCCACTCGCACTACCGGTGCTTCCAGGCAGCCCGCTCCCGCCTCACGGATGCTGCGCGGCATAGCGCGCGAGAAACATCTCGGCGGCGGTTTGCGCGACCTGCCGCTGCTCGTCTTCGCCCAGCGGCGGCTGCCCCATCGTCACTTGCGGCCAGAACGCGAACGCTTTCACGAGCCCATGGAGCTGCTGCGCGGCGAAGAGCGGGTCGTCGACGCGCAGGCGGCCGTCGGCGGCCGCGGCGCGGATCCACACGGTCACGTCTTCCTCGCGCTGCCCGAGGCGCGCCACCATGTCCCGCGCCCGCTCGGGCGAGTGGATGCCGGCGCCGATCGCCACGCGCGCGAGCGCGAGGAACGAGTCGTCGGCCATGAGGCGCAGCTTGCGCAGCAACAGCGCCAGCAATTGCTCGCGCAACGGTTCGCTGGCGCGGTACGCGGGCGGCGCGCCGCCAGGGCTGGCGTCCCAGAGCTGGTGCAGGATGGCCGCGAAAAGCGCTTCCTTGCTCGGGAAGTGGTTGTAGACGGTGCGCTTCGAGACGCTCGCGCGGGCGGCGATGCGGTCCATGCTGGTGGCATCGTAGCCGGCGGCGAGAAACTCCTCGATGGCCGCTTCGAGGATGGCGGCGCGTTTGCGGTCGGTCAGGCGTTGGGGGGAGGCGGCGTTCGAATCCATGCGGGGATTTTACTGTCGATCGCCGGACAACCTGAGAGCAATCAGCGCGAGCCTCTGGTCGAGTGCATCACGCGCATTGAGTACGCGGGCGGCGCGCGCCATCCGGGAAAACACTTTTTTTGAAAGACTGGATCCAAAAATCCAGCGGGAGTAATCTGTCACCCATCACGTAACCAGATGCGACGCAATGTCGCACCGCACCATGGCCGTCACTCACGCCCGCAGCACAGCCGGCCTGGCCTTGTCCGCCGAGGAAGAGGCTTATCGTTTCCTGCTGGAGGCGATCATCGAAGGCCGTTACGCGGCGGGCCAGCGCATCGTGGCGGAGAGCGTTGCCGAAGCGCTCTCGATGAGCCGCATGCCGGTGCGCGCCGCGCTGCGGCGGCTGCACGGCGAGGGGCTGGTGATCCAGCGCCCCAATCGCGGCGCGATCGTGCGCGGCCTTTCCGTGGACGAGATCCAGGACATCTTCGACATGCGCATCGCGCTCGAGGGGCTCGCCATGCGCGTGGCCGCGCCGCGCTGCACCGAAGCGCACCTCGCGAAACTCGGGCGCTTGCTGGAAGACATGGACGCCTGCGTCGGCGACACGGACACCTGGGTGCAGCGCCACTGCGCGTTTCATGAATACCTGTGCGAGATCAGCGGCCGCACGCGCCTGTATCAGCAGATTCTCTCGCTCTACACGCTGATCGAAGGCCCCATGCGCCTGTGGATCGAGCAGGCGACGTTCCGGCGCAAGCGCGCGCGCGACGCACACCAGATCCTGATCGACGCGCTGCGCACGCGCGACCCCGTGCAGGCCGAGCAGGCGCTGCGTGCGCATATCGAATCGACGGTTCCCCAGATCATCGAATTTCTCGAATCGCCGGCATCGCGAGAATGACGCGCGGGTTGGCCGGTTCGCCCGCTCGCCGTTGTGCCTCTCTCGTTGTGCCTCACACTCAGCCAGGAGCTTCCCGATGTCAGCAAAAGAGTTCAAGCGTTTTCGTCTTGCCGCCTGTGCCGGCGTCGCGGTTCTGGCCCAGCTTGCCGGAGCCTCCGTGGCGCAGGCCGCCGATCTGAACCTCGTGAAAAGCGGCACGCTGACTTACTGTTCGAGCATGGACGCGCCGCCGCTCGCGTCGTACGACGAGAATCAGCAGCCGCGCGGCTTCTCCGTGGACGTGGCGCGCGACGTGGCGAAGCAGCTCGGCAATCTCAAGGTCGAGTGGAAGATCATGTCGTTCAGCGGGCAGATTCCCGCGCTGCAGGCGCGCCAGTGCGATCTCGTGATCGGCCAGTTGTTCGACAAGCCCGAGCGGCGCCAGATCATCGACATCATCGACTACATGTATTCGAGCCAGTCGATCATGGTGCCGCGCGGCAACCCGCGCCACGTGCGCTCGCTCGACGATCTCGCGGGCATGAAAGTGGGCGTGCTCAACGGCACGACCATCAGCACGCTGCTCGAAAAGGAAAACCAGAAGCTCACGGCCGCGGGCAAGGCGCCGATGAATATCGTCGTCTATAGCTCGGACGCCGATGCATTCCAGGCCTTCCGCCTGCAACAGGTGGACGCCTACGGCACCACCTCGGAGAGCGCCGCGCACTTCCGCCAGGCGTCGGGAGACATGTTCGAGGAGGCGGTGCCGGGCTTCAACCGCATCGCGACGGGTATTGGCGCGCGCAAGGGCGAGCCGCTCTCGCCGGCGGTGGCGAAGGTCGTGGCCGAGCTCGTGAAGAGCGACCGCTACGGCAAGATGCTCTCAACCTGGAAGCTCGAGAACGACCGCTATTGAGCGCGGGGTGAAGCCATGAATTTCAGTTGGGAAATTTTCCGGAAATTCCTGCTGGAGCCCAGCCCCGCGTACCTGCATGGCCTGTGGCTCACGTTCTCGATCAGCGCCTGCGCGGTCGTGCTGGGCGCGACACTGGGCCTCGTCATCGCGCTCATGCGGCTTTCGTCGAGCCTGCCGGTGCAGGCGTTCGCGCGCGGCTACATCTGGGTCATGCGCGGCACGCCGCTGCTCATGCAGATCGTGTTCCTGTACACGGCGTTCGCCGCCGCGAACATCTTTCATTTTCACGATCTCGACTTCGGCATCATCACGCTGCCGGGCAATATCCAGGCCGCCGTGCTCGCGCTCGGCATGAATTCGGCGGCCTATCAGGCGGAGATCATTCGCGCGGGCCTGAGCTCGGTGGATCGTGGGCAGTACGAAGCGTCGCGCTCGCTCGGCATGACTTCGGTGCTGCTCATGCGCCGGGTCGTGCTGCCGCAGGCGCTGCGCGTGATCGTGCCGCCGCTCGGCAACGAGTTCAATGTGATGCTGAAGAACACCACGCTCGTGAGCGTGATTGGCGTGCCAGAACTGATGCTCAGCACGCAGATGATCACCTCGGTGAACTTCCGCGTGTTCGAGCTCTATCTCGTGCTCGGCATTTACTTCCTCGCGCTCACCACGCTGTGGGGCTTCGTGCAGCGGCGGCTGGAGGCGCACTTCGGCCGCGGCGAGGCGAAACCGGCTGCGAACACGCGTCTCTTTGGCGCGCAAACGATGAAGCTGCTGCGGGGGCGTTGACATGAGCGAGGCAAGGGAAATCGTCATCGAGGCGTCGGACATTCACAAGTCCTTCGGCCCGACCAAGGTGCTCAACGGCATTTCGCTGAGCGTCGCGAAAGGGGAAGTGGTGGTGCTGATCGGCTCGTCGGGATCGGGCAAGACCACCTTCATCCGCTGCCTCAATCTGCTGGAGTCGTACGACAGCGGACGGGTGCGCGTGAACGGCCGGCTGCTCGGCTATGTCGAGCGCCCGAACGGCACGCTCGTGCGCGATTCGGCGCGCACGCTCGCGCGGCAACGCCGCGACATCGGCATGGTGTTCCAGCGCTTCAATCTGTTCCCGCACATGACGGCGCTGGAGAACGTGATCGAGGCGCCCATCCACGTGCTAAAAATGTCGCGCGCACAAGCGACCAAGCAGGCGAAGGCGCTGATCGCGCGTGTGGGTCTCGCCGATCGCGCCGACCACTATCCGTCGCAGCTTTCGGGCGGGCAGCAGCAGCGCATTGCCATTGCCCGCGCGCTCGCGATGCAGCCCAAGGTGCTGCTGTTCGACGAGCCCACCAGCGCGCTCGACCCGGAAACCGTGGGCGAGGTGCTGCAGGTCATGAAGGAGCTGGCGGAAGACGGCATGACCATGGTCGTGGTCACGCACGAGATGGGCTTCGCCCGCGAGGTGGCCGACCGCGTGGTCGTGCTCGACCAGGGCGAGCTGATCGAGGAAGGGCCGCCCGAGCGCATCTTCACCGCGCCTTCGCATCCGCGCACGCAGACCTTCCTGCGGCGCACCTTGCGTACCGCGGCGCTAGCGTAATACGTGCCGATGGCGGCTGCGTTGCCTTCATGGGCACATGATCAGGACACCAAAAAACAGGAGAGTGCGCTGATGCGTAACTTCGAAATGCCGGGCCGCTCGCTCGTGATGGCCCGCAATGGCATGGCCGCGACCTCGCACCCGAGCGCCACGCTCACCGCCATCCAGATACTGGCCGCGGGCGGCAACGCCATGGACGCCGCGATTGCCGCGTGCTCGGTGCAATGCGTGGTCGAACCCGGCTCCACGGGCGTGGGCGGCGACTGCTTCGCGCTTTATTCGCGCGGCGGCAGCGACGACGTGATTGCTTACGACGGCTCGGGCTGGGCGCCTGCCGCCGCTAGCGCGGAGCGCTTGCGCGCGATGGGCGTGACCGCGATCGCGCGCCATTCACCGCACGCGGTTACGGTGCCCGGCGCCGTGGACGCATGGACGACGCTGCACCGCGACCATGGCCGCCTGCCGCTGCGCGACGTGCTCGCCCCGGCCATTCGTTTCGCGGAAGAAGGCTACGCCGTCGCGCCGCGCACCGCGCGCGACTGGGCCGCCGAAGTGGAAACGCTCGCGCGCGACGGAGCGGCGTGCAAGGCCATGCTCGTGGACGGCGCCGCGCCGCGCGCGGGCGAGACGCACCGGCAGCCGCGCCTCGCGAACACGCTGCGTGTGATTGCGGAAACGGGCCGCGACGCGTTCTATCGCGGGGCCGTGGCCGCCGATCTCGTGGCCACGCTCCAGGCGCACGGCGGCTTGCATACGCTGGACGACTTCGCCGGATTCAGCGGCGAATACGTCACGCCCATCCGCGCGAAGTTTCGCGGCTACGACGTGATCGAATGCCCGCCGGCCGGGCAGGGCGTGATCGCACTACTGCTGCTGAGGCTGCTCGACAAGTACGACGCCGAAGGTAGCCCGCTCGACCCCGATCGCCTGCATCGCGAGATCGAGGCGGCCAAGCTTGCCTATGCGGTGCGCGATGCCGTGCTGGGCGACCCGCGCGAGGGGCGCGTGGACGTCGAGCGCCTGTTGTCCGACGCTCACGTCGATGCGCTGCGCGGCCGTATCGACCTCGAACGCGTGCTGGACCCGGCCGTCGCGCTCACGCCGGTCGAGCACCGCGACACGGTCTATATCACCGTGGTCGATCGCGACCGCAACTGCGTGAGCTTCATCAATTCGTTGTTCTATGCATTCGGAAGCGGGCTGATGGGCAAGGAATCGGGCGTGATGCTGCACAACCGCGGCATGGGCTTTTCGGTCGAGCCGGGGCACCCGAACGCGATCGCCCCGCACAAGCGCCCGCTGCATACCATCATCCCCGGCATGGTGGCGCGCGATGGCCGCGTGCAGATGAGCTTCGGCGTGATGGGCGGCCACTACCAGGCGATGGGTCACGCGCATTTTCTTTCGAAGGTGCTGCATTACGGTCTCGACATGCAGGCGGCGATGGACTTGCCGCGTGTGTTTCCGCGCCCGGGCACGGGAACCGTGGAGGTCGAAGCGGCGCTGCCGGAGGCCGCGCGCGCGGTGCTCGCGGACCGGGGCTTCGCGCTCGTGCCTTCGGCCGGGCCGATTGGCGGCTCGCAGGCGATTCGCATCGACTGGGAGCGCGGCGTGCTCACCGGGGCATCCGATCATCGCAAGGATGGGTGTGCGATGGGGTATTGAGGACCGGCTGGCGGATCGTGTCGGCTCAGATTTTGAGCCGACGCTCGAAATAGGCGGCTTCCGCCGCGAGCAAGAATGTGTGCATGACGCCGCGCGCACGCTCGGCGTCGCCGCTCGTCAACGCCTCGCTCAATTGCTCGAGGGCCGCGACGGTCCGCGCAAAGTTCGCGGTGTCCTGGGTGTTCGAAAAGCGCACCTGATTGGCGTGGTCCGCCGACATGGCGATCATGCTGACGAGGCGCTCGTTGCGCACGCATTGCAGCCATGCATGGCGAAAGCTTGCGTTCGCGCTGAACATGAGCGCCGGGTCGTTGTGCGTCATCGCTACTTTGGCGAGGTCGATGGCCTTGCTCAGGGCCGCGTGCAATTGCTTGTGATCCGCTGTCGCCACCACGAGCGCGGCGGCGGCCGGCTCGAGAATGCGGCGCAATTCGAACACGTCGCGCACCATCGCGTCGGTCATGACCGGCACCTGAAAGCCGCGCGTCGTGCCGTTGAGCAATCCTTCGTTGACGAGCCGGAGCAATGCCTGGCGCACGGGCATGCGCGTGCAACCGAAACGCTCGCCGATCTCGTAGTCGAGCAGCCGGTCGCCGGGGCGCCATTCGCCCTGATTCAGGCGCTGTCGCGTGTCCCGGTAGATCGTGTCGACGAGCGTTTCCGAGCGCTCGCCGCGCCGTGATTTGCCTTGCGCAGCCGTCATACGGAGGGGAAGAATGAGGATGGACGGATTGTAGCGTATCGCCGTTGGCGTCGCGGCGCACCGGCGTTTCAGAACTTCTCGCGCAAGCCCACGCGCAGGAGTATCTGGTCCGCGCTGCTCGACGCGGGCAGGCTGATGACGTCGGCGGTCGCGCCCGCGCCGCTGGCGTGCTGGATGATGGCCTGAGCGTAGACGTCGCTGCGCTTCGAGAGGAAGTAGTCGATTGTGAGGTTCAACTGGTGGTATTTTTTCGGCCCGAGCGTTGTGAGTCCGTAGCCGGGGCCGGCCGTCAGGTCCGGGCGGACTTGCCATGCCACGCCTGCCTGATAGTTGCGGAACATCTGGTTCTGCAGTTGCCCGTCCCGGGCCACGTAGAGCGCTTGCGAGTAGACGCCGTAGAACGTGAGTGAATTCAGCGCGTAACTCATGCCCGCGCCCCAGTCGCGCAGGTAGCGCCCACCGATCAGTTGCGGCGTGCTGCTGCCGACGAGCGGCGCAATGTCGAGCGTCGTGCCGCTGACCTCGGTATAGGCCGCACCAGCCGAAAAGCCGCCGCGCGTCCAGGTGGCCGTGAAGCTGTACGTGCGCCCGGGGCCGTTGAAATTGCCGGCCAGGTTCGAGAAGCCGTACATCGCGCCGAACTGCACGCCGCCGAATGCCGGCGACAGATACTTGACCGCGTTGTTCACGCGTTGCCCGCTCATGCGATCGTTATCGAGCGGGTTGTTCGCATAACCGCCCGCCGACCAGGTTGGCGTGTAATAGGCTTCCAGCGTGTCGGTGAAGAAGTCGTACTGGCGGCCGAGCTTGAGACTGCCGTAGTCGGTCGAGGAGAGGCCCGCCCATGCCTGGCGGCCGAACAGCAGCCCTCCCTGTCCAGCCGCTCCGGTTCCTATCGAGAATCCGTTCTCGAGCTGGAAGTTGGCTTGCCAGCCACCGCCGAGATCCTCCACGCCGCGAAAGCCGAGCCGGTTTCCTTGCATGACCCCCGTGTCGAGGAAGATATTCTGCGCGCCGCCTTCGTTGCTGGCCCACGTGAGGCCGGCATCGACGATCCCATACAGCGTCAGGCTGCTGGCCGCGCGTGCGGATTGGCAAAAGCCGAACGCCGCCGTTAGTGCCACCACGCAGGAAACGCGACGGCAAGCCATCATTTTCGGACTCCATATTATTGTGTCTGTCATGCTGTTTGCTCCGGGTTTGATGCGCGGGTCTAATGTGTGGTGTTTTTCGCGGTGTGTTGCTCAGCAGGCAGTGCCAGCACGCAAAGTGCGCCCAGCACCGAGCATCCGGCGATCGCAAGCACGGCGATCGAGATGCTGCCGCTGAGATCCTGTGCAAGACCCATCGCGTAGGGACCGAACAGGCCGCCGAGCGCCGCTATCGCGTTCATCAGCGCGTAGCCGGTGGCGGCCGCGCGCCCGCTCATGAAGTTGCCGCCCAGCGCCCAGACGAGCGGCGTGCTGCCGATGAACATCGCCGTCGCGAGGGTCACGCCGGCGATGCGCAAGGGGGTCGAAGCGGCGAACGCGGTCAGCACGAGCCCGACCGCGCCGCCGAGGCACGACAGTGCGAGGTGCCAGCGGCGTTCGCCGAAGAAGTCGGATGAGCGGCCGAGCAGCAGCATGGCGGCAGCGGATGCCACATAAGGTAGCGCCGCGAGATAGCCAATGTGGCTGAGGTTGGTGATGCCCGCGTCGCGGATGATGGTCGGGGTCCAGAAGATGACCGCGTAGATGCCCAGGTTCAGCGCGAGCAGGACGAGCGCGAGCCACCAGACGTTCGCGGAGCGCAGTACCTCGGCAATCTTGTCTTTGCGCGGAAGATGATGTTGCGTGCCGCTGACGAGCGATTGGAGCACGGCCTTTTCGGAGGCGTCGAGCCACTCGACGGTGTCGGGGCGATCGGGCAGCACGCGCCATAGCAGGTAGGCGACGACCATCGCGGGCAGGCCCTGCAGCAGGAACAGCCATTGCCAGTTGCGCAGGGTTGCCGAGTTCGAGAACGCGTCCATGATCCAGCCCGAGAGCGGCCCGACGATCACGCCACCGGCTGCGGCGGCCGTGATCAACAGCGCCATCACGCGACCCTGGCGATGCGGCGGAAACCACTGCGAAAGGTAATAGACGACGCCGGGAAGAAAGCCGGCCTCCGCAACGCCCAGCAGGAAGCGCGCCGCATAGAACTGCATCGGCGTACGCACGAACAGGGTGAGCACGGAGACGAGACCCCACGTGATCATGATGCGAGCGAGCCACGCGCGCGCGCCGAAGCGATAGAGCAGCAGATTGCTGGGGATCTCGAACAGCAGGAAGCCCACGAAGAAAATGCCCGAGCCGAAGCCATAGACCTGGGCCGAGAAGTGCAGGTCGCCCAGCATCTGCAACTTCGCAAAGCCAACGTTGACGCGGTCGATGTAGGCGACGACATAGCTCACGAACAGGATCGGCAGCAGGCGCCAGGCGACCTTGCTGAACAACGCGTCCTCGGTGACTGGAAGCGCGTGCGCGGCAAGGGTGGGTCGGTTGGTGTCCATTGGTTTCTGCCCGTGAGTTGATTAAACTGAATTCAGTTGAATGCGAATATATGAACTTAAATTTGCAGCGTCAACGAAAAACAATTCATCGGCGTAACTGGGTGCAATCGAATAAGTCGTTGAAATACATGTTTAAATTGTGGTTTTGCGGCTACACGCCATGTCGCATAGGGGCAAATACCAGGCACGATTGACACCCTGGCGAGGTGCCGGATAAACTGAATTCAATAGATTTCAATTTGAAGCAGGAGACGGTATGGCACAGCAGGGTGGGCCTTCGCAGGAAGTCATCGAGTGCGTTTCGGCTTTGATCGGCTTCGACACGGTGAGCCGCAATTCCAATCTCGCGCTGATCGAATGGGCAGCCGGACGCCTCGAAGCCCATGGCGCGCGCGTGCGGCTCGACTACAACGCGGCGCGTTCGAAGGCGAACCTGCTCGCGAGTTTCGGCGACGGTCCTGGCGGCGTGGTGCTCTCGGGGCACACCGACGTGGTGCCCGTGGACGGCCAGGTCTGGCAAAGCGACCCGTTTCGCGCGACGACCCGCGAGGGCCGGCTGTATGGGCGCGGCGCTTGCGACATGAAGGGTTTTCTCGGCGTGGCGCTCGCGCAGGCCGCGACGCTCGGCGCGGCGCGCTTGCGCGAGCCGGTGCACCTCGCCTTGAGCTACGACGAGGAGGTTGGCTGCCTCGGCATCCCCGGTTTGCTGGCCGACATGCGCGATGCCGGCATCGAACCGTCCGGCTGCATCGTCGGCGAGCCGACCGGCATGCAGGTGGTGGCTGCGCACAAGGGCGGGCGCATCTACCGCTGCACGGTGACGGGCTGCGCGGCCCATTCGTCGCTCACGCCAGCGGGCGTCAACGCGATCGAGTATGCCGCCAACGTGATCACGCATATTCAACGCCTGAGCGAGGAGGAGGCGCGTAGCGGGCCGCGCATCGAGGGCTTCGACGTGCCGTTCTCGACGATCTCGGCCAACACGATCAGCGGCGGCAATGGCATGAACATCATTCCGGCGAGTTGCGAGTTTTCATTCGAGTACCGGTATTTGCCGGGCGTCGCGCCGGAGCGCTTTTTCGAGGCCGTGCGCGCGTACGCGCTGCACGATGTCTTGCCGCGCATGCGTGCGCGCCATGCGCAGGCGGCGATCGAGTTCGATTGCATCGGCGCGATCCCCGCGCTGGATGAAAACGACAGCGCGGCGCTTCAGGCGCTCGCACTGGGCCTGCTCGGAGCGCGCGCGCCTCAGCGCGTTGCCTATGGGACCGAGGCGTCGTTTTTTCAGGCGGTTGGCGTGCCGAGCATCGTTTGCGGGCCGGGTTCGATCGAGGTCGCACACAAGCCCGACGAGTATGTGAGCCTCGCGCAGCTCGCGGCCTGCGAGGCTTTCATCGGTCAGGTGGTGCACACGCTCGCGAAATGAACCGGGTGGGCCGGGGTGGCGGCCCATTTGTCGATCACAGTCACAATTTTTCCTGGTAATCCGAAATACGGTGCTTCGGTCATGCCGATGAACGCGGGCATCGCCGCCTCGATACGCGTCGCGTGCGGGCAGCGCGTTGCCGCCGCGCGAACGGAGGCTGGAGCAAGCCGCGCAACCGTCTCAGACCGGCTCCGGGAAACGGCCGAAGCTTCCGTTGCGGTAGACAAGGTTGCTCCTGATGGCCCCATGGATTGCCGGTAGCGCCACCTGCTCGACCTGGCCGATCACGACACAATGACTGCCGTGCTCGACGGTTTGCACGACACGGCAGACAAAGGCCACGAGTGCGTCGGCGAGCAGCGGCGGCCCATCCTTGCCGGCGTGCCATTCGCCGAGCGCGAAGCGTCCGCGCTGGTCGATGCCCGCCATGCCGCCAAAGGCGCGCGCGAGCGCCTCGTGATGAGCGCCCAGCACGTTGACAGAGAAGTCCATGCCGATCGCAATCGCGTTGCCGAGCGTGCTCGCCCGGTTCACGCAGGCGAGCAGCGCGGGCGGCTCAGCGGACAGCGAGCAGACGGCGGTGGCCGTGAGTCCCACCGGGGCGCCGTCCCGCAGACGTGCCGCCAGCACATTGACGGCGCCGACGAGGTGACGCATGCCCTGGCGAAACGTCGTCGCGTCCACGGCGGCGCATGCGTGGGCGAGCGCGTCGGGCGGGGGCGCGGCGTCCGGCAGCGAGCCGCGCTTCATGCCGGCACCCGCAGGCCGGCCTCGCGCATCAACGGGATCACGCGCTCGCAGAAGAACGGCAACTCGTCGGCGTAGTTCACGAACGTGAGCGCCGCGCCACGAAAGCCGCTCGCCTCCATGCGCACCATTTCCGCCACGATCTGCTCGGGCGTGCCGACGAGCGGATAGCTGCCGCCCCCTGCCGCGAAGCGCTGGCGGTGCAGCCGGTAGGCCGCATCGTCGTGGCTGCGCGAGAAGTCCTGCTTGCGGCTCATGTGATAGTCGAGCGCGCCGTTGTCGGCGTGAAGGCGCGCATAGTGATCGTAGTACTCGCGGGCCTCGCGCTCGGTCTCGCGGCAGACCACGTGCGCGACCGTATAGACGCCGATTTCGCGCCCCGCCGCGCTGCCGCGCGCCTGCACATCGGCGACGTGCTGCCGGCCCGTCTCGAGATCGGTGAAGGTCGTGAACAGGTAGTCGCAATGGCGGGCCGCGAAGTCCCGGCCCGGCGGCCCGAAGGCCGCGTTCATCGTGACCGGCCGCGGGCTTTGCAGCGCGGCCGGCCTGCTCACGGCCTGGCGAAGCTGGTAATAGCGTCCGTCGTAGTCGAACGGCGCCGGCTCGTTATAGAGGCGCACGAGTATCTCGCTCCATTCGGCGGCCTGCTCATAGGGCGCCTCGCCAAGGCGCATGCCGAACATGGCGAACTCGTCGGGATTCCATCCGCACACGATGTTCAGGCCCGCGCGGCCATGGCTGATGTGGTCGACGGTCGCGAGCGCCTTCGCCGCGTAGAGCGGGTGCACGAGCGGGACGTGCACGGTCATGAACAATGCGATGCGCGTGGTGACCGCCGCGAGCGCGGCCGCGAACGTGAAGGTTTCGAACGACCACTCGCGCACTTTCATCGCGCCGCCGAACCCCTTCCAGCGCGCGATCGGCAGGAAGAAGTCGAAGCCGCCACGATCGGCGATGATGGCCGCGCGCTCGACATCGTCCCACTGCGCGGTCCAGCGCTCGGGCACCGTGGTGAAGGACAGGCCGCCGTCGGCATTGGCCGAGAACACGCCGATCTTGAACGCGGAGGGGCCGTGCATGGGATTGGAAAGGGGAGCGGACATGGTCTTGGGTCCCGGTGGTTTCAGGGGTTCGCGATGCCACTCACCGCGTGGCTCGTCATGGGGTAGTGCGTGTTGTGTCCGGCGAACGGCGGCGAGGCTTCGTAGTCGGCGCGCATTTCGTGGCGCACCGGAGAATTCAGCGCAGCGGTGAGTGCGCTCGCGCTATCGAACACGACCTGATTGCGCTGCACGCAGGTTTCCCGCGCGGCCGGCAGCGCGCTCACGTAGTCGAGCCGCGTGTGGATCTCCAGCGCTCGCAAGCCCGGCAGGCGCAACATCAGCGGGACATGGTTCGCGCGATAGTGGCCGAGCCACGCATCGAAGTCGTTCGGCTCGCCGTGATAGGCGACGAGATAGGTGCATGCGGCTGCGCCGCCTGGCTGCGGCACGCCAAATGCCCGCACGGCCATGGCCTGCTGGCTCAGGACTGCCTCGGCGTTCCAGCGGTGCGCGCGCCGGCTGATCAATTCCTGCAGCGCACCGTTGGGGCCGCAGGCGGATTCGAGCGCGTCGAGCTCCCGAAAGTAAACCTGCGCCACGAGGCTGGGTGCGTCCCTGTCGTTCAGGTACGGATCCGTTGCCGTGGCGGGCACGTGCAGGCGTGCCCGCGTGGCGCCAGGCACGCCCGCGAGGAACTGTGCATAGGCCGCAAGCGGTGGCGCTCCGCAGTGGTGCGGCGTTCTCCAGGTCAAAAACAGCACGACTTCCACGACATTCTCCCTTGCCGCTCGCGCGGCGCCGGTGCGGCCGTTTCATTTTTCAAAAACAGAATTCAGAATTCCATAGCAGCGAAGTCTAGCTGCCGGCCTGCCTGACGAAATAGGTACGAACCCGAGGTCAAGCTGGGAAAACCGCCATCATCTAGCGTTTACCCGCGAAATTCCGTGTTGCGAACAATGGGATTTGACAGCCCGATTTTCTGCACCTACTCTCGACTGGTCGCGTAGTTCTGAATTCAGAATGCTCAATCAGGGAGTCAATCCGCATGACGCTGTTTGCATCGTTCAGACCCGCACTGGCGGGTAGTGCGCCCGTGGATCTCGCCTGGCTCGCGCTCGGCAGCCCGGCAATCGCGGAGTATGCGGCCCGGGTGCGTCCTGGCGGGATCGTGCTCGACCTGCAGCACGGCTTGTGGGAGCGCGGCACGCTCGAGGCGGCGCTAGGCGCGATTGGCCGCCAGGTGCCCGTGATAGCGCGCTGTGCGGATCACTCGGCGCACCAGATTGGCGCGGCGCTCGATGCGGGGGCCGCCGCGGTGCTGGTGCCGCTGATCGAGAGCGCGGATGACGCGCGGCGCGCGGTTGCCGCCAGTCACTATCCGCCGCTCGGAGTGCGCTCGGCGGGCGGTGTGCGCATGCTGGCCGGCGGTGTGGAGGCGATGGTGGAGTGCGGGCGGCAGGTGGTGGTCGGCGCGCTGATCGAGACGGTGAAGGGCGTTGAAAACGTGGAGGCGATCGCGGCGGTGCCGGGACTCGATTTCCTGTTCATCGGCACCGGTGACCTGAGCCTGTCGCGTGGCACCGCCGACGCCGAACTGATCGGGCGCGACTGCGCGCGCGTGCTGCGCGCCGCGCAAGCGCACGGTCTGCCGTGTGGCCTATTCACGAACGACGCCGAGGCGGCCAGCCGTGCATTTGCGGATGGCTACCGCCTGGCTGTCGCGGCCAACGATATCGGACTGGTCGCGCAAGGGCTGCGCGACGCCCGTGCGCGGGCCTTGCGCCTGCAGCCTGGAGACGGCGCATGAACCCCGGGCCGAACCTGGCCGCCACGCCGGCGATGGACGTGGCCGACCCGGCCGATATGCGGCGGGCGTTGTTCGGCAAGATCGCGTGGCGGCTCATGCCGTTCCTGTTTCTCTGCTATCTCATCGCTCAGGTCGACCGCATGAACATCGCGTTCGCCAAGCTGCAGATGCTCGACGACCTCGGTTTTTCGGAACTCGTCTACGGCATGGGCGCTGGGGTTTTCTTTGTCGGCTATGTTTTATTCGAAGTGCCAAGCAATCTGCTGATGAAGCGTTACGGTGCGCGGCGCTGGATCGCGCGCATCATGATTTCCTGGGGTGCCGTTTCGGCGGGCACGTTGTTCGTGCATACCCCCGCGCAGTTCTACACGATGCGTTTGCTGCTTGGCGTGGCCGAGGCCGGTTTCTTTCCGGGCATCATCTACTACCTCACCGACTGGTTTCCGCGAGCCTGGCGCACACGCATGACCGCGATCTTCATGACGGCGATCGCGGTGGCGGGCGTGACCGTCGGGCCGGTGTCCGGCGTCATCCTGCACAGCATGAATGGATTGCACGGGCTCGCAGGCTGGCAATGGCTGTTCGTGATCGAAGGTGTGCCGTCCATCGTGCTGGGGCTCGCGACGCTCGCATGGCTGCCCGCTTCGCCGCAGCAGGCGCGCTTCCTGAGCGCCGACGAAAAAGCTCAGGTGCACGCCCTGATCGAAGCGGAGCGCGCCACGGTCCGGAAGGTGCGGGTCGGCCAGGTGCTGGCGCGTCCACTCGTATGGGTTTTCTCGGCGATTTATGGCTGCTACGGCGTGTCGTTTTTCGGTTTCGTGTTCTGGCTGCCCACCATCATCAAGGTCTCGGGTATCAAGGACCCGCTTGCGATCGGCATGCTCTCGACGATTCCGTGGTGCGTTGCTGTCGTTGCGATGGGGTTCGTCGCGCGCTGGGTCGACCGTCGTCAGCACACGCGGACGATGCTCATGGTGCTTTCGATGCTCGCGGCGCTCGGCTGGGCTGCGAGCCCGTTGGTGGCATCGAGTGTCGGCCTCTCCATGGTCGTGCTGAGTCTCGCGATGTTCGGCCTCATGGCCTCGCTGCCCGTGTTCTGGAACCTGCCGACCGCCGCCTGGCAAGGCCGCGCATCGGCAGTGGCCATCGCGCTCATCACCTCGGTCGGCAACCTGCCGGGTTTGTTCTCGCCTTACCTCGTCGGCTGGATCAAGACCGCCACGCACAGCATGAACGGCGCTATGCATATGTTCAGCGGCGTGTCGCTCGTGGGCGCGCTGCTGCTCGCGTTCGTGCCGGACACGCCACGCCGCGCGAGTGTCGCGCGCTGACGCGCGTTCAATGCCGGCAACGGGAGATTTCTATGTCATCGAACGAAGTAATCGCGGCGCTCATGAGCGTGCTCGGGGAGGACATCGTCAGCCTGGGTGAGGGGATCGCGGAGCGCCGCACGGAGGACTGGAGCGGGCTGCGCGGGGAGGTGCCGCTCGCGCTTGCGCGGCCGCGCAGTGTGGCGCAGGTCAGCGAGATCATGTCGATCTGCAACCACCACAGGCAGCCGGTTGTCGTGCAGGGCGGGCTCACGGGGCTCGCGGGCGGGGCATGCACGTCGCGCGGCGATATAGCCCTGAGCCTCGAACGCATGAACGCCATCGGTGCCGTCGATACGATTTCGGGCACCGTCACGGTGGAGGCCGGCGCGACGCTCGAAGCCGTTCAGCAGGCCGCCGAGGCTGCGGGCCTGATGTTCGCGCTCGACCTGGGCGCGCGCGGTAGTTGCACGATCGGCGGCAACCTGGCCACCAACGCGGGCGGTGTACGCGTGATCCGTTACGGCATGGCGCGCGAGCACGTGCTCGATGTGGAGGCCGTGCTCGCCGACGGCAGCGTGATCGGCGGTCTGCATCGCATGGTCAAGAACAACACCGGCTACGATCTGCGCAACCTGATGATCGGCAGCGAAGGCACGCTCGGCGTGATCACGCGAGCGGTCTTGCGCCTGCGGCCGCGCCCCGGCGCCGTGGCGACGGCGTGGTGCGGGCTTGCGGACTATGCGGCGGTGACGCGGTTGCTCGAATGCGCGCAGCGTGATCTCGAAGCGGGGGTTTCCGCATTCGAGGTGATGTGGCCGAGCTTCGTTGACTACGTGACGGGGAGCGTCGCGGGGCTGAGGCGGCCACTCGGGAGCCGGCACGGCTACTACGTGCTGCTCGAAGCGACGGGATCTCAGGCTTGCGCGCATCAGGAGCGCTTTGAAGGTTTTCTCGCGACGATGCTGGAAAACGGCGTGATCGAGAATGCGGCCATTGCGCAGTCGCGCGCCGATGCGCAGATGTTCTGGCGCGTGCGCGATTCGACGGCCGACTTTCCGGTGACGCTGCCAGGTCTCGTGGCCTTCGATGTCAGCTTTTCGATCGCCGATATCGGCGCGGCGGCGCAACTGTGCGAACGCGAGGTGAGTGCCACCTGGCCTGGCAGCATCGTGCTGGCCTACGGCCACCTCGGCGACGGCAACCTGCATCTGATCGTGCACGTGGCCGATGCGGATGCGCAGACCGTCGAGGACATCGAGGTGCTCGTCTATGGCATCGTGCGCGACTTTGGCGGATCGGTGTCGGCCGAGCACGGCATTGGCGCGAAAAAGCGCGACGTGCTAGACCATACGCGCAGCGCGGACGAGATCGCGGCCATGCACTCGATCAAGCGCGCACTGGATCCATTCGGCGTGCTCAACCCGCGCAAGGTGTTGCCGGGCTGAGCGGCGCCGGGTCACGAAAGCAGCTTCCCCGGATTCAGAATGGCGTTGGGATCGAGCGCATGCTTGATCGACCGCATGCACGCAAGCTCCGCCTCGCTGCGCGTATAGCCAAGAAACGCGCGCTTGTGCATGCCGATGCCATGCTCGGCGGAAACCGACCCCTGAAACGCCCTGACGAGATCGTATACACCCTGTTCGACCGCGTCGGGCGCGACACCGGGAATCGACCGGCCATCCACGGTAACGTGCAGATTCGAGTCGCCGATATGGCCGAAGAACAACGAGCGGCTGGCGGGCCAGCGCGATTGGAACTCAGCGCGGCAGGCGTCGACGAAGCGGCCGATGTCCCCAATCGGAATGCTGATGTCGAAATTGATGGGAGTGAGCTTGACGGGAAACTCCGCCGTCGCTTCGCGTATTTCCCATAACGACTGCGATTGCGCTGCGGACTGCGAAATAATCGCGTCGAGCAGCCCGCCCGCTTCGAGCTGGTTCGCCAGCGTTTGCGCGAGACTGTCGTGCCGGTCGTCGGCGCAGGACGTATGCTCGATTAGCGCATAGAGCGGGTACGCGGTGGAAAACGGCGCCTGCTGGCTGCGGGAGAACGCCACGCCCATCTCGAAGAAGTCCGGCCACATGAGCTCGAACGCGCTGAGCTCCCTGCCGAGGCGCGCCTTTAGCGTCTGCAGGAGCGCCACCGCGCTTTCGTATCCGGAAAGCGCGCACAGCGCCGTATGCCGCGCGGCGGGACGAGGGGCGAGCCGCAGCACGGCGCGGGTAATGATGCCCAGCGTGCCTTCCGAACCGATGAACAGATGCCGCAAATCGTAGCCGGTATTATTCTTGATCATCTTTCCCATGGCGCTCAGCACGCTGCCATCCGCGAGCACGACTTCGAGGCCCAATACCTGATCCCGCGCGGTGCCCGACTGAATGACGCGGATACCGCCCGCGTTCGTCGCGAGATTGCCGCCTATCTGGCAGGTGCCGCGCGCGCCGAGGTCGAGCTGGAACTCGAAGCCAGCGGCGTCGGCGGCTTCCTGGATCGTCTGCAGTGTGGTGCCGGCCCGCACGGTCATGGTGGCGGCGGAGCGGTCTATCTCTTCGATGCCGGTCATGCGCTCCAGCGAAATGCAAACGTCGCGCGATGTGGGCACAGCGCCGCCCGCGAGGCCCGTCAAGCCGCCCTGCGGCACGACGCTTTGCCGGGCCGCGTTGCACAACCGCAGCGCGGTGGCCACCTCCTGAGTATCACGGGGCAGCACCACCGCGAGCGGGGCGTGCGCGGACTTCGCGCTCCAGTCGCCAAGGTAGCGGCTTTCGATAGCGTTGCCGGTTCGTACCGCGTCCGCGCCGAGCGCGTCCTTGAGCGCGTTCAGTATTGCTTCCATGAAGGGCCTGTCGAGTTCAGTGTCTGGAATGAAGGGCGCCGGCTGGTGCCCAGCTTGCGCTGCCGGATCAGCTTGCCGTCTGCTGAAGCTTCTTGCGATATCCCATCGACGCATTGATGCGGCCGAGAATATAGTCGCCGGCCGCAACGCTCTCGTGCTTCGCGTGCGCATCGTCCACACCCAGGCCACGCGGGTCCACGGTCGCGCGATAATCGGGATCGTAGAACGTGGCGATCGAATAGCGCTCGCGTCCCGAGCGATTGATGACGCGATGCATGGTCGACTGGAAGCGATCGTTCGACCAGCGCGCGAGCAGATCGCCCACGTTGATCACGAGCGTGCCCTCGATGGGCGGCGCGTCGATCCAGTTGTTCGAGCCGAGCTCGCGCACTTGCAGGCCGCCGATGTTGTCCTGCCACAGCAGCGTGATGCAGCCGTAGTCGGTATGCGGCGCGACGCCGAACTGATCGGCTTCCGACTGCGGGTCCTGGGCCGGGTAGTAGACCATTTGCGTGCGTTGCAGGCGCTTGGTGTACTTGTCCACGAAAAAGTCTTCACCGATGCCGAGGCTCAGCGCCACCACGCGCAGCAGATCGGCGCCGCAGGCGCCGAGCGCTTCGTAGTAGGCGTACAGGGCGGGGCGCAATTCCGGCATGAACGCGGGCCAGTTGTTCGGGCCGCGCAACGCTTCGCCCGCGAGCACGGAGGGATCGTCCTCGGGCAGTTCCAGGCCAATGGAGAAGAACTCCTTGAAGTCGGGGCGCGTGGCCTGATACATCGTGGCGTCGCCGAGCGCATTGAAACCGCGATGCCGGTGATTGACCGCGGCCTGCCGCTTGACTTCGGGCGGATGCGCGAAGAATGTGCGCGCCGCCGCCTGGGCGCGCTCGATGATTTCCGCGGGCACGCCATGGTTGCGGATATAGAAAAAGCCGCTCGTGGTGCAAGCCCGGTAGATTTCGCGCGCGACCTGCCGGGTGGCCTCGCGCTCGCGATTGCGCACACCCTGCATGTCGATCAGAGGAATGTAGGCTGTCTCAGTCATCGTGATGGTCTCGTCGAGGGTTGTGTCGATAAACGTCGATAAGCGTCGCCAGGCCGGATACGCGGATGGCGCGGGTCACCCCTGCTGTGGCGCGGCACCGGGCGAGAAGCGGCAGCCGAGCCGGTAGCGCGAGCCCGGATGCACGAAGCGCGCGAACGTGACTGCCCGGTGTTTGGTCCACGTGCGCCGCACCAGCGTGAGGCACGGCTCTCCATCGGAGATTTCGAGCAGCGCCGCTTCGCTGGGCGTCGCCAGCGCCGCATCGACGATATGCTCGATCTCGTCGAGCGGCACCGTGTCGTACAGGTATTCGGAGGGGCGCCGCGCGCTGAAGTCCTGCGCGAGAAAATCCGGTGCGAGGTCCGGGTTCACGTAGCGCTCCTCCAGTTGCACTGGCAGGCCATTCTCGCGATGCACGCAGATCACATGAAAAACCGACGCGCCCGGCATCAGTTCCAGCGCGCTCGACACCAGCACGGGCGCGGTTTCGCGCGCCTGCAGCAGGATTGCGAAGCTGTAGGCGTGGCCGCGCGAGCGGATCTCGTCGCCGATATGCGCGATCGTCAACAGCGTCGAGAGCGGCTTGGTTTCGGCGACGAAGGTGCCAATGCCCGATTGCCGCGTGAGCACGCCTTCGTCGGAGAGCTCGCGCAACGCGCGATTGATGGTCATGCGCGAGACGCCGAGGGTGCCCACCAGCGCGAGCTCCGAGGGGATGCGGTCGCCGGTGCGCCACGCTCCGGACTCGATGCTGCGGCGCACGTAGGCCTTGACCTGCTCGTAGCGCGCGATGGCGGCTTGCGGTTCGGGGCCGGTGCGCGGCTTCGCGGCGTTTCGCGCGAGTCGGACGGTCTTCAACGCAATGTCCTCGCAGCGGCCGCACCGCGCTCGGCTGCGAGCGCGGCGACGAACAGGTCGTTGTCGTCGGCGCTGCCGATCGACACGCGCAGGCAGCTTGCGTAGCCCGTCTCGCGCCACGGCTTGACGATCACGCCATGCGCGAGCAGCCGTTGGGACAGCGCGGCGGCGTCCTCGTGCGCGTCGAAGAACAGGAAATTCGCATACGAGCGCGCCGGCGCGTAGCCGAGTTCGACGAGTGCCTCGCGCATGCGCTCGCGTTCACGCTCGACGTGCGCGACGCTCGCCTCCATATGCGCGCTATCGGCCAGCGCTGCGAGCGCTGCGCATTGCGCGAGATGATTGATGCCGAACGGCGTGCGAATCCGCTCCATCAGGCCGACGAGCCGCGCATCGGATGCGGCGCCATAGCCGATGCGCACGCCCGCGAGCCCGTATGCCTTCGAGAAGGTACGCAGCATGAGCCACGGCGAGCGGCTGCGCGCGAGCAGCGGCAGGCAGTCGGCATAATCGGGCGCGTGGCGCGCGTACTCGTAATAGGCCTCGTCCCACAGCACCAGCGTTGCCGGCGAGACGCAGGAAAGCAGCCGCTCGATCTGCGCGGTGCTCATTGCGCAGCCGACCGGATTGGAAGGATTGCTAATGATGAGCATGCGCGTGCGCGGGCTCAGTGCCGCGCACAGCGCGTCGACGTCGAATTCGAGCGCGCGCATCGGCACCGCGATTACGTTCGCTCCGGCGCTTTGCGGGTAGATGATGTGCAACCCGAACGACGGCACCACGGTGACCACCTCGTCGCCCGGCGCGAGAAACGTGTGCGAGGCCACCGCGAGCAGGTCCTCGGAGCCATTGCCAAAGCACAGGCGCTCAGGGGCGAGCGCGAGACGCTCGGCGAGTGCCGTGCGCAATGCGCCGCACGCAGGATCGGGATAAACGCTGACACCCCCGGCGAGCGCGTGCGCGAGCGCGGCCTCCACGCGCGCGCCAGCGCCCAGCGGGTTCTCGTTGCTCGCGAGCTTCGCGACGCGCGCGAGCCCGTACTGCGCACGCACGCTGTCCGCCGAGAGGCCGGCATTGTACGCGGGCAGCGCGCGCACTTCGTTGCGCGTGGCGCCAATGAACAGCTCGGTCGGCGTCATTTGGCGTCCTTGTCTTGAGACTGCGCCCAGAATGCATTGCGGTCGAAATAGTTCTGCAGGAACTGGCGCAGCCGTGGCTGCGCGGCGTCGTGGAACACCTCGCGCGGCTTGCCCTGCACGGCAATGCGGCCTTCGTCGATGAACACCACCTTGTCGGCGACTTGCGCGGCAAAACCCATCTCGTGCGTGACGACCACCATCGTCATGCCCTCGCGCGCAAGCTGCTTCATCACCTGGAGCACTTCGCCCACGAGTTCGGGATCAAGCGCCGAAGTGGGCTCGTCGAACAGCATGATGTGCGGCTCCATCGCCAGTGCGCGCGCGATCGCCACGCGCTGCTGCTGGCCGCCCGAGAGCTTCGCGGGCCGCGCGTGCGCCTTGTGGGCAAGCCCGACCGTCTCGAGCATCGCGATGCCGCGCCGCTCCGCCTCCGCGCGTGACATCTTGCGCACGCGCTGCAGCGCTTCCGTGACGTTGCCGAGCGCGCTCATGTGCGGCCACAGGTTGAATTGCTGGAACACCATGCCGACGTTGCGCCGCACCCGGTTAATCTCCGACTGCGATGCGCGTACGCGGCGGCCGTTGCGCATCTGGTAGCCGAGCAGTTCGCCTTCGATCATCACTTCGCCGCGGTCGTAGCTTTCGAGAGCGGCGAGGCAACGCAGCAGCGTGCTCTTGCCCGAGCCGGACGGCCCGATGATGCACACGACCTCGGACTTGTGGATTTCCAGATCGACGCCGCGCAGCACTTCGACTTCGCCGAACTTCTTGCCGAGATCGCGCACCTCGATCAGCGGCGAGCCGCCCGTGGCCGCGTGCGCGTGTAGCGAGGAAGCGTGAATGTCCATGGGAGCGTTCATCGGAGGAGGGTCCTCACCGGGTTCGTCAGTCCGCAAGCCGCGCTTCAACCCACGCGCCCGCACGTGAGGTGAGCTCGACGAGCGCGAGATAGCAGATGCACAGCATCAGCAGCGTTTCCACGAAAGCAAAGGTTTCGGAGCCAATGCCGGTCAGCACGAAGGTCAGCTCCGGCACGGTGACGATCGACAGAACGGCAGTCTCCTTGCTGAGCACGATCGTGAGGTTGGTGATGGCCGGCATGATCAGCACGAGCATTTGCGGCAACTGCACCCGCCAGACGGTTTGCCAGCGCGACAGGCCGAGGCACTGTGCGGCTTCGAGATGCCCTGGCGGTATCGAGCGGAAGCCGGAGCGGAACGCTTCCGCGAAGTACGCTCCGCCATACAGGCCGAGCCCGATGATGCCGGCCGGAACCGGATCGAGCGTGAAGCCGAACGAAGGGCCGCCGTAGTACAGGACGAATAGCTGAACCAGAAACGGCGTGGCGCGGAAGCATTCGATGTAGACGCGCAGCACGGCGCGAATCCAGCGGCCGCACAGCAGTTGCAGCACCGCGACGACGAAGCCGATCACCATGGCGATCGCGACGCCGGCGACCCACGTGCCGAGCGTCATGCCGAAGCCCGAGAGGATCGCGGGCAGGTTGTGCGTGATGATGGTGGGATCGAACTGGCTCATCGTGCGTTCCTCATGCGTGCAGCCGCACTTCGGCGAGATGCGCGAGGCTCGCGAGCACGCCGTTGATGACGAGGTAGATCAGCCCCGCGGCAACATACGCTTCGAGCGGGCGATAGGTGCTCGCGGCGATGTTTTGCGCGGTGCGCGTGATCTCCGCGACGCCCACCACGGAGATCAGCGACGACGCCTTGATGAGCAGCACCATTTCGTTCGCGAGCGAGGGCAGCGTGAGGCGGAACGCCTGTGGCACCTTGATGCGCCAGAGCGTGGCGAACGCGCGCATGCCCAGCATCCGCGCCGCTTCGATTTGCCCATAGGGCACGCTCAGAAAGCCGCCGCGAAGAATTTCGGCGATATACGAGGCCGAGCACAGCGACACCGCGCTGATGGCGGCCACGAGCGGCGGCACGTTGATGCCGACGAACGGCAGCAGGTAATAGACCAGCAGCAATTGAACGAGCAGGGGCACGCCGCGGAAGAAGAACACATAGGCTCCGCCCAGTTTGCTGAGCCAGCGGTTCGGCGAGAGCCGCGCGGAGCAGACCGCGAGGCCGATGAAGAAGCCGATCGCCAGTCCGGCGAGCGAGATGGTGACGGTGGCAACCGTTGCGTGAAGCAGCAGCGGCAACGATTGCATGAACGCGTTCAGATTGAACATGGCCAGGAGTGTCGTTGTCCGGCGTGGCCGCCGCGCACGGGCGCGGCGGCATGGAAGCGATGCGCGTCAGAAGTTCGGCGTGGGCATCGTGGCGGGCACGGCCATCGTCGTGCCGAGCCATTTCTTTTGCAGCGCGGCCAGGCGGCCGTCGGCCTGGATCTTCAGCAGCGCCGTGTTGAACGCGTCGAGCAGCGGCTTGCTGTCCGCGTCCTTGCGCAGGCAGTACGCGTAATAGACCTTCGCGCCGAACGGCGGGGTGAGCACGGCGAAGGTTTCCGGACGCTGCTTCGCGACATAGGCGATGTTCGTCATCGCGTTCGCCACGGCGACGATGCGGCCCGCGGCGAGATCCGAATAGGCCTGGTTGTTGTCGACGTACTCACGGATCGTGGGCGCGTGAGGCAGCGTCGCCACATAGGCTTTCAGCTGGTCGAGCTGAGCGGTGCCCTTGGCCGCGCCGATCGTTTTGCCGGCCACGTCGCTGGACTGCTTGAGGGAAGTATCGTTGGCGCGCTTGAGCAGCGCGTCGGTGGCGTCGGCCACGGGCAGCGTGTACGCGTAGCGTTCCATGCGCGCCTTGGTGACCGTCAGCGGGCCGCCCACCATGTCGAACTTGCCCGCTTCGAGCCCGGGCAGCACGCTCGGCCACGGCAGGTCGATGAAGCGCACCTTCACGCCGAGTTCCTTGCCGATCTCGGCGAACAGATCCTTGTTGAAGCCGGCTTGCTGGCCGTTCTCCAGAAAGTCGAACGGCGCGAACTGCATTTCTGTGCCGACGACCAGTTCACTGGCCTTCTTGACCTTGGCGAGCTGGTCTTCCGCGAACGCGGACACGCTAACGGCGGCCAGTGCCAGTGCGAGCGTAAAACGCTTCCAACTTGCGGCGCGCTTCATGAGTTCTCCTGAGGGAATGACCTCTGTTGAAAAGAATGCGATGCGTGAAAGGCGCGCTGCGCGGACGCTGCGATGAGGGGCAGTATATACCGCGAAATTTCGAGGGGAGGCTTTGTTTTCGGGCTCGTTAACCCGTGCTTGCGATCGTTATATTCGCGGTATATACAGCCGTGGGGAAACGGCTGGGTGGGGGCAAGTCGTCAGACGATTGCCCGTGCGGTGCTCAAGCGCCTTCGTTGTCGCGCCAGGTCGCGAGAATGTGCTGCTTCGCTTCCACCAGCGCCGCTGCGTATTTGTCGAGATGCTGGCGGATCCGCTCGGTGGGTCCGCCCACCGAGAGCCCGTAGAGATCGCCGCCGAAATCGAGCGCGACTGCCACCGCCGAAAGCTCCGGCGCGCTTTCGCCGATATTCGCGTACCAGCCGCGTTCGTGCGCGGCGGCGGCCTGCTCGATCAGCGTCGCGAGATCGGGCGCCGTTGCATCGGTGTAGCGCTCGAAAACGAGCTTCGCGCCAAGCGCCTGCTGCGCTGCGGTATCGAGCTCGCCAAGAATCGCCTTGCCAATCGAATTCGCATGCAGGGGCCTCAGCGCGCCGGGCGCGCAGGCATAGCGCACGGCTTTGCCGGATTCCACCACATCGAGATACACCACCGCATTGCCGTGAATCTTCCCGAGCACGGCGGTCTCGCCGCTCTCGTCGCGCAATTCCACGAGCCGGGGGTGCAGCATTTCGACAATGGGATCGACCGCGTCGATCGCATTCGCAAGCAGTTGCAGGCGCCGCGTGGGATAGTAGCCGCCGCGCTTGCGCACTTCGTAGAGATAGCCGCGGCTCACCAGCGTGCGCGCGAGCGCGAGGCAGCTCGATGCGGGGACGTTCAGGAGCCGCGCCATTTCGGCAAGCGGCAGCGGGCGTTGTTCGGCGGCGAAAAGCTCGAACAGGTCGAGCGTGCGGGCAACGAGTTTGACATCCATGGGCGGCGCGGGGGTAAATCGCAAGGCGGTGTGGGCCGCCTTGCGCGTTTTCAGTATGACTTTGGCAACCCGAGCACTTTCTCCGCAATGAAGCACAGAATCAATTGCGGGCTGACCGGCGCGAGCCTCGGAATCATACACTCCCGCAGATAGCGCTCGACATGATATTCCTTCGCGTAGCCCATGCCGCCCATGGTCGCGATGGCCGTCTGGCACGACTGGAACGCGGCTTCGGCGGCCAGGTACTTCGCGGCGTTGGCCTCAGCCCCGCAGGGCTCGCCCGCGTCGTAGAGCGTGGCGGCCTTCATCACCATGAGGTCGGCCGCTTCGAGCGCCATCCACGCCTGCGCGAGCGGGTGCTGGATTGACTGGTTCTGGCCGATGGGCCGCCCGAACACGACGCGCTCCTTCGCGTACTGCGTCGCGCGGCGCAAGGCGGCCTGCCCGAGCCCCACGGCCTCCGACGCAATCAGAATGCGTTCCGGATTCAAGCCGTGCAGCAGATAATGAAAGCCCTTGCCTTCCTCACCGATGCGGTCCTCCACCGGCACGCGCAGGTTGTCGATGAAGAGCATGTTCGAGTCCACCGCCTTGCGGCCCATCTTCTCGATCTCGCGCACTTCCACGCGCGTGCGGTCGAGGTCCGTGTAGAAGAGGCTCAGGCCATCGGTGGGCTTCTGGACGCGATCGAGCGGCGTGGTTCGCGCGATGATCAGCATCTTGCTGGCGACCTGTGCCGTCGAGATCCAGATCTTGCGGCCCGTGAGCACGTAGTGGTCGCCGTCGCGCACGGCCTGGGTTTTCAGGTGCGTGGTGTCGAGGCCCGCGTCGGGTTCCGTGACCGCGAAGCAGGCCTTGTCGCGCCCTTCGATGAGCGGCGGCAGAAAGCGCTGCTTCTGCGCCTCGTTGCCGAACACCTGCACCGGGTTCAGGCCGAAGATGTTCATGTGCACCGCCGAGGCGCCCGAAAGCCCCGCGCCGGAGGCGCTGATCGTGCGCATCATCAGCGCGGCCTCGGTCATGCCGAGCCCCGAGCCGCCGTATTCGGGCGACATCGCGATCCCGAGCCAGCCGGCGTCGGCGAGCGCACGGTGGAAGTCGTGCGGGAAGCCGCCTTCGCGGTCGCGTTCGAGCCAGTAGGCGTCGTCGAAGCGCTCGCAGATCTTTTCGATGGCGGCGACGATCGACTGCTGGTCTTCATTGAGGTTGAAATTCATCGTGGACTTCCTTTAAAAGCGTATTCGGGACGGCATAACAGCGGAAAATCAAAGCGGAAACACGCCCACCAGCACCGCGCTGAACACCATCAGCACGGTGGCGGCGAACAGAAACGGTATCGTGAACTTCTGATGCTCGGCGAGATCGATGCCGGTCATGCCGACGATCAGGAACGTGGCGGGCGTGAGCGGGCTCACGGGAAAGCCCGTCGTCATCTGGCCGAGCAGCGCGGCTTGCGCCATCTGCACAGGCGGAACGCCGAGCAGCTCGCCGCTCTTCGCCAGAACGGGAAGCACTCCGAAGTAAAACGAGTCGGGGTCGAAGAGCAGGCTGAGTGGCATGGAAGCGAGGCCGAGCACGAACGGCATGTGGTGCGCGCTCTGGGCCGGGACGTGGCGCACGACCACTTCCGCCATGGCGTTGAGCATGCCGGTGCCGGTCATGATGCCGGTGAAGGCGCCCGCCGCGAGCAGCACGCTGGCCATCATCAGGGCCGCCTTCGCGTGCGCGTCCACGCGTTCGCGCTGCTGCTTCACGTCGGGATAGTTGATGACGAGCGCGAGCACGGTGCCGATCATGAACATCACCATCGGGTCCACGATGCCGGAGACGAGCGTGGCGAGCACCACGAAGGTGAGGGCGAGGTTGATCCACAGGCGCTTCGGGCGGCGCAGCGCGAGTTCCTCGGGCGTGAGCTCGCGCTGCGCCGCGGCGATGCTGGCCGCGTGCGCGCGCGTGAGGCCAAGGCGCTTCTCCTCGCGCTTGCCGAGCACCCAGGCGGAGCCGAACACGAACACGAGGCCGATGACCTGAACCGGAATCATCGGATAGAAGATCACGGTGCCGGGAATGTGCAGGGCGGCGGAGGCGCGCAGCATCGGGCCGACCCAGGGCAGGAAGTTCACGCCCGCGGCCATCGACGCGACGCACGCCAGCACGCGCCGGTCCATCTGCAAGCGGTCGTAGAGCGGCAGCATGGCGGGAATGGTCACGAGAAAGCACACGGCGCCCGAGCCGTCGAGATGGATCAGCAGCGCGAGCAGCGCCGAGCCCATCACGATGCGCGTGGGATGGCAGCCCACGATGCGCAGCACGCCGTTGATGATCGGGTCGAGCATGCCCGCATCGGTGATGATGCCGAAGAACAGAATCGCGAACACGAACATGCCCGCGACCGGGCCGATATTCTGCGCGCCGTGGACGATGTACTTCGCGGTGGACAGGCCGAAGCCCGCCACGAGCGCCGCCACGATGGGCACGCTGATCAGCGCGACCAGCGGCGAGAGCCGCTTGGTGATGATCAGCGTGAACAGGGCGACGATGGCGAGCGTGCCGATCAGCGCGAGCATGATGCCGTCTCCTTGCGCGCGCGGAACGTGGCCGGCGGGACGCGGCGGGCGAGTGTCATGGTTGTCTCCTGCGCGGCTTCGCTGGCGCCGCGGTTATCGTGATGTCGAACAGCAGGGGGCGGCGCGCGGGTCAGGCGTCGCCGGATGGACTTCCGAAAACCTGCGCGGCGTGCTCGCCGAGCGCGGGCGGCACGCTGCGGTAAGTGGCGGGCGTGCGGCTCAGCTTGATCGGCGAGGCGATGCCGCGATAGGTGCCCAGCTCGACCTTCATCGCGCGATGGGCCGTGTGGGGATGGGCGAGCGCCGCGCCGAGGCCGAGCACGGGCGCGCACGGCACGCCGTGGCGAACCAGCGTGTCGGCGAGCTGCGGGCCATCCCAGCCGGCGAAGCGCTGCTCGAGCTCCGCGCGCAGTTCGCTGCGATGCTCGCTGCGCAGCCGGTTGTCGGCGAAGCGTGGATCGTCGGCGAGATGCGCGGCGTCGATCAGGCGGCACAGCGCGGCGAACTGCGTGTTGTTGCCGACCGCGAGGAAGATGTCGCCGCTGCCCGTGTGAAACATGTCGTAGGGCGTGATGTTCGGATGCGCATTGCCGGTGCGCCGCGGCTCCTTGCCCGAGTAGAAATAATTGGGCGTATGCGGGTGCAGGATCGAGAGCGCGCAGTCGAACAGCGTCGATTCGACGAACTGGCCGCGGCCGCTCGTCTCGCGTTCGCGCAATGCCATGAGGATGCCGAGCGCGGCATTCAGTCCGGTCACGAGATCGACGATCGGCACGCCCACGCGCAGCGGCGCGCCGCCTGCCTCGCCGTTGACGCTCATCAGGCCGGTCATGGCCTGGATGGCCGCGTCGTAGCCGGGCAGCGCGCCGAGCGGGCCGTCCGCGCCGAAGCCCGACACGCGGCAATGCCCGAGCCGCGGAAAGCGCGCGCCGAGCACGTCGTCGTAGCCGAGCCCCCAGCGCTCCAGCGTGCCAATCTTGAAGTTCTCGACCAGCACGTCCGCGGTTTCGAGCAAGGCCAGCAGGCGCTCCCGCTCCTCGGGCTGCGAGAGATCCAGCACGACGCCGAGCTTGTTGCGGTTCACGCCCTGGAAATAGGACGCGGTGTCGCCGTCGAACGGCGGGCCCCAGCCGCGCGTTTCATCGCCGCCGGGCGGCTCGATCTTGATCACTTCGGCACCGTGATCGGCGAGGATCTGCGTGCAATAGGGACCGCCCAGCACGCGGGACAAATCCACCACGCGCAAACCGTGCAGCGAGCCGGGCGGGAGAGGCAGGGAGGTTGGCATCATTATCTGGACTGCTTATTGATAGGGGCAGGGGCAACGCAACCATCGATACCGCGCGAACCGTTCGGCTATCGGACGCCGTCCGTTCAAGCGAAAACGTCCAGGCCATCAGGGCCCGATCTGGCGTTGGGAGTGCATCGAATAATTCCTGTGCATGAATTTAAATTTACCCAGGAGAATATTCGAGGTCAAGAAGGATGCATGCGCGTGGCCCCAGGAGTGTCCCTGGTTTCGCGTGGATCGCTGGGGCGCACTTGTCCGGACCAGTATTTACACCGCGTGGTTTACTTCTCTCGAAAATAAATTACACTGCTGAGTCTACTTTTGTGAAAAGCCCTCATGATATCGATCCCCGATTTCCTTGGCCGCATGCTCGGATTTGCCGCCGCGCGCCGCTCGCGCGACATGTCGAGCGGCTCGCCGCAGCACGATGGCGCCCGCTTTCGCAACGTGCGCCCGCGTCCAGCCGAGGGCTTCGCGAAGACGCTCGGCATTGCCTGGAACGTGCTGTTCAGGAAGCCGCAGGGCACGGCGCCGACGAGCGCGCTGCCCGTGGACGCGCTGAGCCGCACCGACCTCGACGCCGCGCCCGAGCGCAGCCTCTACCGGCTCGGCCATTCGACGTTGCTTCTGAAGCTGCGCGGCGAATACTGGCTCACCGACCCCGTGTTCGGCGAGCGGGCTTCGCCGTTCAAGCGCATGGGCCCGAAGCGCTTTCACGCGCCGCCCATCGCGCTCGCCGATCTGCCGCCGCTGCGCGGCGTGATCCTCTCGCACGATCACTACGACCACCTCGACCGCGAGACCGTGCTTGCGCTCGCGGCCACCACGGGCGTGTTTCTCACGCCGCTGGGCGTGGGCGACCGGCTGATCGAATGGGGCATCGACGCGGCGAAGGTGCGCCAGCTCGACTGGTGGCAGAGCGCGGAGGTGGCGGGCGTCGCGTTCACGGCCACGCCCGCGCAGCATTTCTCGGGGCGCAGCCTGTTCGACGGCGACAGCACGCTGTGGGCCTCATGGGTGATCGCCGATGGCGATCTGCGCGTGTTCTTCAGCGGCGACACCGGGTACTTCGAGGGCTTTCGCGAGATTGGCGAGCGGCTCGGGCCGTTCGACGTCACGCTGATCGAGACCGGCGCTTATGACCCGCAGTGGCCCTATGTGCATATGCAGCCCGAGGAAACGGTGCAGGCGCACATCGACTTGCGCGGCCGCTGGCTCGTGCCGATCCACAACGGCACTTTCGATCTGGCGATGCACCGCTGGCAGGAGCCGTTCGAGCGCGTGACGGGACTGTCGCTCGCGCGCGGCGTGGCGCTGGCGACCCCGCGCATGGGCGAGCGGCTCGATCTGGCGCAGCCGCAGCGCGGCGAGCGCTGGTGGCGCGAGGTGGCGGGCGCGGCGCCGACGACGGGTGGGCGCGCGCGTGGCTGGCTGTGCAGGCAGGAGGGTGGGGCGGGTTCGTGACTAAAAACAAAACCGCCGGCTTGGACCGGCGGTTTTAGTGTCGAGCGGGCGCTCCTGGCGTGGAGCACAAAGCCACCACCCGCTACGCCTTGATCTCCGGCGAACGCGCTGGCGTATTGCGCGGCGCTGTCGCTGGAACCGGCGCGCGTTGCACCGGCTCCACGATCACGACAGGATCCGGCATCGCCCACATCGGCACCGCGAAGACCACGCTTTGCGGCGCGGGCATGGCGAATCCGCCAGCGAACGCAGCTTGCTGGAGCATCATCATCTGCTGCTGCATGGCCATCATCTGACGTTGCATGGCCACCATTTGCGCCTGGGCCATCTGCATCTGCCGCGCCGCTAGCGCGGGCGATGCGCTGCCCGTGCTCGTCTGCATCTCATAGCTGGCGCTGCCGTTCGGGCTGTGCCAGCTCCAGGTGCGCACCTGCATTGGGCCGGCCGCGGTCTGGATCACATGCGTTTGCGCTTTCACCGGCACGGTTTGACCATCGACGTTGATGAATACCGGCTGCGCGGCGCGCTGCGCATCCATTGGCGCATTCGCCCCGCCCGCAAGCGCGAGCATCGGGATGAGCGCCAGCGTGCCCGCCGCGATATACGAACCCAATTTCATATTCGTATCTCCTTCGATCGATACTGCCCGAATCAAAACGACGAATCAAAACGAGAGACTCGTGAAACTCCCGGAGGGAGTCACTGGTCACTATGCGAGCAGAGTCTTAAGCGAGTATTAAAGCGGCGCCCCCGCGAGCGCGCGCCGGTACCACGCGTGGAAATGGCGCATGCCGTCCTCGAGCGGCGACTGGTACGGCCCGGCGTCGCTCACGCCGCGCCTCGCGAGCCGCAGGCGTCCCGCGTCCATGCGCTCGGCAATCTCGTCGTCTTCGATCATGGTTTCCAGATACGCCGCGCGCTGGGCCTCGATGAACTCGCGCTCGAAGGCCGCGATCTCCTCGGGGTAGTGGAACTCGATTACGTTGAGCGTCTCTTGCGGCCCCTTCGGATAGAGCGTCGAGACCACGAGCACGTGCGGGTACAACTCGATCATCTGGGTCGGAAAGTACGCGAGCCAGATTGCGCCGAAGTCGGGCGCCGCGCCGCCGCGATAGTCGAGCAGGCGGTCGTGCCATGCGCGATACACCTCCGAGCCCGGCTGCGCCAGCGCCGCGTGCACGCCCACGCGCTGCATGCTGTAGGTATCGGCGAATTCCCAGTCGAGATCCGCGCAGGTCACGAAGCTTCCGAGCCCCGGATGAAAAGGCGCGACGTGATAGTCCTCCAGATAGACCTCGATGAAGGTCTTCCAGTTATAGCGGCACGTATGCGTTTGCACGTGATCGAGCACGTAGCCGGAAAAATCGAACTCGGGCCGCGCGAACACGCGGGCCAGGTCCTTCGCCGGTTCGCGTGGGCCTTCGTAGAGAAGGCCATGACACTGGCGCAACGCGAAACGTTCGAGATTGCGGCAAGGCTTGCGCTCGAATTCGGGCGCGCCGATCAGTTCGCCGCGCGAATCGTAGGTCCAGCGGTGGAGCGGGCAGACGATGTTGCCGCCCGTCGCTGCGAGGTTGCCACGCGCGGGTGGCGCGTGGGCGGCGCTGCCGCCGCTGTTGCCACCGTTGTCGGCGGGTCCAGCGGCGCCGCCCAGCATCAGCGCCTGCCGGTGGCGGCATACGTTGGAAAGCAGTTGCACGCCTTCGGCGCCGCAGGCATCGCGAACGAGCACGCGGCCGCCTTCGTCCTGCGGCAGGCGGCGCCAGTCGCCGGGCTCCGGCACCGACTGCTCGTGCCCCACGTAAAGCGCCGACTGCGCAAAGATGCGCGCCATCTCGCGCTCGAACAATGCCTCGTCGAAATAGGCGCTGGCGGGCAATTGCAGTGTGCTTTCTGTCGCATCGGGCGGCGGAGCGAGATGCGTCAGGTTGCTGATGTCGTTCATCGTTGGTTCGATTCCTTTCGGTTGGACGCGGGTGCGGACGCAGTGCGCCGGCGTGCTCACGCTTCCCGCGTGGCGTCCTGTTCCGCGTTCAGTCGCGCGATGCGTTCGTGCTTCGCGAGCCGCGGGCACGTGCTGCACATTTCGCCATCGCGGCGGCGGTAGTGATAGCAGCAGGTCTGGCGTTCGAGCGCGAGCGATGGCGAGCCGTCGCTGCGTTCGAACGCGAAGTAGCCGCCGCAGCCTTCGAGACCGAGCGCGGCCAGCCATTGGCGGCCGAGCGCTTCGATATCCGCGTGACGCCATTCGGGCCGCGCCTTGCTTGCCGCGAGCAAGGCGGCGAGCACCACGTCGGCCAGCGTCGCGCGCGCCGCGACCGGGTTCACGCGGATCACCGGGGTGAGGTCGTCGTGAATCTGCGCGCAGCACGCGGCCATCCCGCGCGCGGTGAGCCCGATCAGCGTGCCGGTGTCGCCGGCGGTGGGCGCGTGGTCGGGCAGATGCACCTCGCGCGTCCAGCCTTCGTCTATGGGTTGAGCGAGCGACGCGAGCGAGAGCGCGCGCTGCGAGGCATGCACGCCGATCACGCCCAGATACACCGGCTGCCAGATCAGGATGCCCCAGCAGCGCGATGCCCAATAGGTGCGCCCTGCCTCGGGCCAGGCTCGCGACCAGTACGCGAGCAGGGCGTCGAGCGCAGCGCGGTTGCCTTCACTCGCACCCGGCGCGGGGCACACATGAAGCGGGCCTTGCGCCGCGGGCGTGCGCACCACGCCGCGCAGGCCCGGCACGAGACGCGCGGCGAGCCGCAGCAGGTCCACCAGTGCGCGGTTCGCCGCCATGCTTACGCGCCCATCGTTGCGACGGCAACCATGTCCACGATGGCCGTCTCCACGGCGGCCGTGGACACGACGGAGGCTTCCACGGCGCCGTGCTCGCTGGCGGCAAGCGAGGCCAGTTGCGCATCGCGCCGCCCCGCGAGCGGATTGCGCAGATTGCCCGCCATCTTCAGATTGCCGGCCGGGTCGGCGAGATTGACCATCTGCAGGTTGTTGCCCAGTTGCAGGCGGTTCAGGCAGGAGTGCAGGAACTCGGGTGCGAACAAATCGTATTCGGCGAACTTGCGCGCGAGCTCGGGATGCGCGGCCTGATAGCGCGCGACGCAGCGCGCCACGGCGTTCCAGAACACGTCCTCGCTGCAGCAATTCTGCTCGACGAGAATCTGGTTCATGTAGCGGAAGAAGCCGTCGAACACGTCGATGAAGATCGCCAGCAGCTTGACGTTCTCGGGCACGTCCACGGCAAGCCGCTGCACGTTCCCTGGCAGCTTCGCATTCTTATTGAGGATCGCGGACTCCTCGGCGATGTCCTTCATGATCGCGCGCACCGGCACGTGGTTCTCGAGCACGAGAATGAGGTTTTCGCCGTGCGGCATGAACACGAGGTCGTGGGTGTAGAAGCAATGCACGAGCGGCGCGAGATACGCGTCCAGGTAGCGTTCGAGCCAGGCTTGCGCGGTGAGCCCCGATGCCTCGATGAGCGCGGGCAGCAGCGCGCGGCCATGGCGGTCCGTGTGCAGCAGCGCCGCCATGGTCATGAGGCGCTGGCCGTCACCGGCGAGCGCGAGCGGGTTTTCGCGCCACAGCGCGGAAAACATCTTCTTATAGGGGCTGTCCGCTTGCACGGCGGCCTCGTAATAGCGGTTGCGAAAGCCCATCGACGCCACTTCGCGCAGGATCGTGAAGCCCTTGCTCCGCAGGTACGGATCGTTTTCGACCATGCCCTTGATGAAGTCGTTGATGGCGGGCGTGCCCGACATGTAATAGGGCGAGAGGCCGCGCATGAAGCCCATGTTGAGGATCGAGAGCGAGGTCTTCACGTAGCGCTTCGAGCGCTCGGAGACGTTGAAGAAGGTGCGGATCGACTGCTGGGCGAGATAGCGGTCCTCTCCGTAGCCGAGGCAGATGATGCGGTTGGTCGCCACGTACGCCGCGAACGCGATGGAGAGTTTGTTGAACCACTGCCACGGGTGCGCGGGCATCAGGCGGTAGTCGCCGAAAGCGCAGCCGCGCGATTCGACCACGCCTTGAAAACGCGCGATGGCTGGTGCGCCGAGTTCCTCGTGCATGAGCCGTTCGTAGTCGAGGTCTTCGGCGCAATGAAACGCGGCGTTGTCCTTGTGCACGGCGAGCCAGATCACCTGGATGGCTGAGCCCGCTTCCGGCGCGAAGGCGCGATAGTCGCCCGCGTCGAAGCCGAGCCGCCCGTTGTTGGCCACGAAGCCAGGATGTCCTTCACTCATGGCAGTCTCGATGGCCTGGAAGTCGGCGCTGAGCAATTCGGGCGTGTCCGGGCCGGTTTTCACGGCCTTCCAGGCCGCGCCATAGAGCGTGCTGCTGATTTCGTCCAGATAGATCGGCAGCATTTCCTCCTTGATGCCGAGGCGCGCTTTCACGTCGAGGATGAAGGCAAGCGCATCGAGCGGCTGTTCCGTGCCGCCCTGCATGCAGGCGATCGTCTCTGGCCGGATGCTCCAGTGGCGCAGCGCGAGCTGGCGGGCTTCGAAGCTGTAGCGGCGCGTGCCGTCGTCGGATTGCAGTTCGTAGCGCGCGTAGCCTTCGTCCTCCGCATCGCCGGTGCGTTGCGGCTCGACGATGAGTTCGTGCGCGTACTCCGCGATGGCCTTGCGCACCAGCATGCGGTTCGCTGCGCGCCAGACTTCGGGCGTGAGATGCGCGGCGGCTTCCTGCGGCGCGAGCAGGGTGTGTTGCATCGACATTTGAGCAATGGATGAAGTCATGGTATGGCGTCCTTTTAGAAGTCCTGTTGAATGGCGGCGTAAAAGTCGGCTCGCGTGCAGAACGCGAGCGAAGCGGTCTTCTCGCGAAACGGCACGTCTCTCGCGTAGACGAAACCCATCGCGCGATTGAGCGCATGAATGCGGGTGTTGCGTGCGTCGGGCTCCACGACGATGCGCTCGGCGTTCAGTTGCTCGAACAGGAACGTCATGAGCGTGCGGAACACCTCACGCGTGTAGCCGGGCACGGGCTGCGCGGCCGGACCCACGAAGAGGTGCATGCCGAGGTCGCCCTCGCGCACCGCGTAGTGCTCGCCGGCTTCGTCGCGGGCCGGGTCGTAGCTCTCGAAGAGGAACGCGCTCGCGCCGTGCCGCAGACCGAGCCAGGCTTGCGCGTGACCCGAGTCCTCGATGGTCCGATAGAAGGCGGCCACTTCGTGCACGCTCTTGTCGCGCATGTTCCAGAAAGCGGCGCGTTCCTCGACGAACCAGCGGTGCAGCGTGGGCGCGTCGCGCTCCGGGTCGAGCGCGCGGATCTCGAAGCCGGTCGGGCTGGCGGCGGGGGTCTCACCGTGCGCGCGGACGGGATCGGGCGCGCGGCTCGCGGCGAGCCGGGGCGTTTGATGTGGCGCTTGGTGCAACGGCTGAAGCAGCGCGATTTCTTCGGCAACGATTTCAGTTCGCACGGACGGTGACTCCTGAGTCGGTGAGGTCGCTGGAAAGGGGGCTTGCGGCGGGCGGGTGCCCGACATCGGACGCAGCGGACGCAGTGGATTCGGCGGACGCAGCGGCGCGCGGCCGGTCGAGCAGCCAGACAGCCAGCAACGCGGTGAGCACGAGGCCCGCCGAAGCGATGAAGAACGGCGCACGCAGGCCGGTGGTATCGACGATCGCGCCAGCCGCGAACGAAGCGAGCAGCACGCCCAGGTTCTGGAAGAAGTTGATGACGCTGTAGTCGGCGGCATACGAGGCTGGCGTGCTGAGCGCGAACATCGTCACGTCGAGCTTCACGACGATCTGGAACAGCGCCCAGCCGAACAGGACCCGGCCCGCGACGATCGCGAGCGGCGCCTCCACGCCCTGCAGCAACATGCCCGCGGTGCAGAGCAGCAGGTTCGCCGTCATGGGGTTCGGCAGCGGCTTGCCGTGCCCGGCGAGGCGCTTGTTGATGCGCAGCGCGGCCAGCGCGACCATGCCGGGAATCGCGAAGACGAGGCCCGAGGCCAGTTCGCTCGACGAGCCGCTCACGCGCTGCCAGTACGACGACATGAACGGCCGGATCAGATACACGCAGAAGTCGAACGCGAGCATGAGCAGCGCGAGCCGCAGGATCGGCAGGCGTGCGCGCAACCCGGGGCGCGCCGCCTGTGCCTTCGCGCCATCGGCCTGGTCGTCCAGGAAGCGGCAGCGCCGCGAGATGCGGTGGGTCCGGATCAAGCGCATGCAGATCGCCATCTGCACGAAATCGCCGGCGGCCATTGCGAAAATGCAGTGATGCGCGTCCCACACCTGCATCACGAGGCCGCCCGCCACGGCGCCCGCAATCGCGCCGAAGTGCACCACCACGGAAAGCACGCCGATGGTATGCGCGTGCGACTCCTTCGCTTCGAGCCGCATCATGTACGGGTACATCAGCAGATAGCTGCTCTTGCACATGAACATGGCGAGCGAGAGCACCCAGAAAAGCGGCACCGTGGTCGCGAAGTAGCTCGCGATCGAGAGCACGCCCGCCGCGCATTGCGTGTAGACGAGCAGATGCATGGCGTCCAGACGCTTCGCGATGCGGGCCCACACGGGCAGCGTGAGCATCACGACGATGGAAATGCACGCCACGTAGGCGCCCGCGTGCACCGGGCTCGTCACGCCGTAGCGCGCGGCAAAGAACTGCGGGTAGAACGGGATCAGGATCGCGTCGCTGACGACGGCGAAGGTCGTCATCAGAATGATGGTGTTGCGCAGATTCATTGCGTCTCCAGCGGCGCTTTCACGAACGCATCCGTATCGGGCACCGAGAAGTCCTGCAGCGCGATGCGCCGCTCGATCTTGTAGTGCTCCACGCCGGTCAGCTCGCGCAGGATGCAGGAGTTGCGGTAGCAACTCATGCCCAGATCCGGGTTGGTGAGGCCGTGGCTGTAGAGCCCGGCGTTCTGCACGAAGATGTCGCGCTCGTTCACGTCGATGGCGTAGTTGCGCGAGAGCCGGTAGCGGCCCCTGTCGTCCCAGCGGATGCGTTCGCGAATGCCGTCGATGAAGCCCGGCACGTTCTGGCCGTAGCCGGTCGCGAAGATCGCGCCGTCGGTGGCGTGCGCATACTGCACGCCTTCGTCGCGCTGCACGAAGCGCAACTGGAAGCGCTCGCCGGCACGGTCGTAATGGCAGCCGGTCAGCTCGGAATTGGTGATGAGCCGCGCATGGTTGCGGCCGCGGCTGCGGCGGTCGTCGAGCAGGTCGTAGATCTGGTTGATGAGCGAGGCGTTCACGCCCTTGTAGAGGCTGTCCTGCCGCGCGATGATGCCCTCGCGCACGTGATCCGGCAGGTTGTAGAAGTAGTCGATGTAGTCGGGCGAGATCATCTCCAGCGTGAGCTTGGTGTTCTCCATCTGGAAGAAGCGCGGCGAGCGCGTGATCCACGTGAGCGAGTAGTCGTGCTCGTCGCTTTCCTTGAGCAGGTCGTAGAAAATTTCGGCGGCGCTCTGGCCGCTGCCGATCACGGCAATCGAGCGTTTGCCCTGCAACTCGCGCTTGCGGGCCACATAGTGCGCGCTATGGATGCAGTGCTCGCGCGCCGCCTCGCAGCACGGCGGCAACTGCGGCACCGAGCCCACGCCAATCACGAGGCGCGCCGCGCGGTGCACGAACGGCGCTCCGGTGCGCACGTGGCGTCCGCTAACCACATAGTGGCCGCCGTCGCGCTCCACGTATTCCACGCGCTCCACCTGCGAGCCGAACGCAATGCTCGAAAGCTGGCCAATCGCCCACTTGCAGTAGCGGTTGTATTCGGCGCGGCTCAGATAGAAGCGCTCGCGAATGTAGTACGCGTAGAGCTTGCCCTCCTGTTTGCAGTAGTTGAGAAAGCTGAACTGGCTCTTGGGGTCGGCGAGACTCACGAGATCCGCAAGGAATGGGTTTTGCAGCGTGGTGTCGTCGATCAGCATGCCGGGATGCCAGTCGAAATCCTCGTTGCGTTCGAGAAACAGGCCGTGCAGATCGCCAATGGGCTCGGCAAGACACGCGAGGCTCAGATTGAACGGCCCGAGGCCGATGGCGATGAAGTCGAGCACGCCGGAGCCCGGCGTGGGCCGCGGGCCGGCCTTCGATTGAGTGTTAGGCATGCTAACGAATGCGTTTCGACTGGAGCCGGGCAAGACCATGTTGAGACCTCATCGATGGACGAAGACGGAAAGAAGGATCACGAAGCGCCCGCAGGTGCCGGGAACGGGAAACGTTTGCCAAATCTGCGCCATAGCGACGCAAATGAGAACGATTCGTGTTTGCGAATCATAGGAAACTCGATTGCACCTGGCAAGGGCAAAACGCATCACGGTAAGGATGCCGAATCGTTGAGCCGACCCAGCACGCATCTGGACGCATCGGCGTATGAGGCCGGCAAAGCCCGAGCGCACCGGCGCGCGAGGGGGATCGGCCGCGTGTTGCGCGGCGTGCGCAAAGCAGGCTTCTGCGGGCGCTTTTTAATCAAAAATCTTCATACGAAAGACCCTGCGGCCGTTGGGGAGATTGACGCGGCGACCCACTGGGCATCCTGACGAATTTCTGCCAGAGGCTTTCAAAAGACAAAAGGCTTTGATAATATGCCGCCCGATATGTAATGAGAATGAGTCGTATTTGTGTTCCGGGTGACACTCCCGTATGTTCCCGTGCGGAAGGCGCCCCTAACTCTGGCCAATATGAACAATCAACGAATCGCGCGCCGTCCGGGGCGCAGGCTCCACCGTCCGGTGCGCATTGCCGCCTGGCTGACGTTTGCCGCAGCGGCCCAGTCCGCTTTTGCCCAATCCGCGGCCGGCGCTGGTGCCGCCGCGCAGGCGTCCACGAGCGGCGCGAACGCCGTAACGCCCGGCGCAGTGACGCCCAATGGCGCCGCCCCGTCCGCCGCCGAGCAGGCGCTGCCCGCCGTGAAGGTGAGCGCCACCGCCGAGAGCGACTCGCCGCTACATCTGGAAACGCCGGTCTCGAACGGCGCGCTCGGCACGCGCTCGCAGCTCGACACGCCGTTCTCCACCACCGTGGTCACGGGCGAGGACCTGGCAGACCGTCAGGCGAACAAGCTCGGCGACGTGTTCGCCGGTGACGCCTCGGTCACCGACAACAGCAACGCCTATAGCGCATGGGCGACCTACATCACGATTCGCGGTTTGCCCATCGACTGGCAGAACGGCTTTCGCATCGACGGCAATCCGTTCATCTCGTACGGCATCACGATGCCCTACGAGAATCTCGAGCGCGTGGAGCTGCTCAAGGGGCTCGGCGGCTTCATGTATGGCTTCGCGCAGCCGGGCGGCGTGGTCAACTACGTGACGAAGAAGCCGGGCAAGGACCCGGTCGCGAGCCTCGACCTCGGCTATCGCATGGATGGTGTGCTGACCCAGCACGTGGACCTGAGCCGCCGCTTCGGTCCGGACGGCATGTTCGGCGCGCGCATCAACTACACGCACGAAGCGGGCAAGACCTATAACGCGGGCGACATCAACCGCAATTCGCTGGCGCTCGCGCTCGACGGGCAGCTCACGCGCGACCTGCAGGTCTACTTCAACGCGATCTATCAGCAAAGCCGCGCGAGCGGCCAGACGCCGGCCATCTACACCGGCAGCTACACGGCCGCGAACCTGCCCGCGACGATCAGCGGCGGCACCAACTGGCTCGCCGGCACCGACCAGCATCTGAACACCAACCTGCAGCTCTACACGGCCGGCGTCAAATACCAGATCTCGCCCGACTGGACGTTCAACACCTCGGCGAGCTACAGCAAGTCCACGCGCGACCGCAACGAGAGCACGCTCACGCTGCTCGACCAGGCGGGCAATTACACCGATAACCGCTGGAATGGCGACGAGGGCCATCAGGACATCTACTGGCAGGGCACCTTCGAAGGCAAGGTGAAAACCGGGCCGCTCACGCACCAACTGGTGTTCGGCGCGGCGGTCCAGCATCAGACCAACGATTACGGCACGGCGGCGGGCACGGTCATCACGACGCTCGGCGAAGGCAATCTCTACGAGCCCAATCCGTTCCGCTACTACTCGGGCAGCGGTCTGCAGAAGTACCGCGCGAGCGAGATCAACCAGAAGTCGCTGTTCGTGAGCGACACCATCGAGCTCACGAGCCGCTGGTCGGTGCTCGCGGGCGTGCGCTACACGAATTACGATCAGGAATCCTTTGCGGAATCGGGCGCGACGACTGCGTCGTATGGGCAGAACGGCGTCTTTACGCCGACCTTCGCGCTCATGTACAAGCTCGAACCGCAAACCACGCTCTATGCGAGCTATGTGGAGTCGCTGGAGCCGGGGCAGATCGTTTCGGATATCTATGCGAATGGCGGGTCGGTGCTGCGGCCGCTGCGCTCGCGCCAGTACGAGGTGGGCATCAAGAGCGAGCACGCGCGCTGGAGCGCGAACGCGGCGCTGTTCCGCATCGAGCTCGGCGCGAGTTACGCGAACGATCAGAACGTGCTCACGCAGGACGGCGATTCGATCTATCAGGGCATCGAGGCGGGCGGCAGCGTGCGTCTCGGCCGCAACTGGATGGTGGCGGGCGATGTCATGCTGCTCGATACGTGGTACGCGAAGGGGCAGCAGTACAACGGCAAGCGCGTGGCGGGCGCGCCGCAGTTCGTCGCGGCGGCGCGCGTGAGCTACGACGTGCCGTTCGTGCCGGGCCTGCGTCTGGGCGCCGACGCGAAGTACACGGGCAACACCGAAGTGCGTCCCGCCGGCAACCTGGAGACGGGCGGCTACATGCTCGTGAACGTGGGCGCGAACTATATGACACGCATTGGAGGCCACGACGTGACGCTGCGCGCGGCCATCGACAACCTCACGAACCGCCGCTACTGGATGTTCCAGTACGACAACTACATTGCGCCGGGCGACCCGCGCACGGTGAGCCTGAACGCGAAGATTGATTTTTGAACGGTGGGGTTCCGTTCAAAAGCCGCGCCGGACAGTCACCGTCGCGCCCGTGCTGCGTGAATGCAGGATCGCGACGCGGGCGGTGGCGGAGAACACCCAGTCGTCGACGGTCAACGACAGCCGCCGCTGGGGCTGCGCGCCTATCGTCAAGGTGGCGTTCGGAAACTCCCTGAGCGTGAGCGCTGGCGCAGTGGATGCGCCCAGATGGAGATGACCCGACGGCTGCTGTTGCTGCTGCGCCAGTCCGGGCGCTGGGGCGGCATTCTCTTCGCCGGGCCGGAAATCGTGGGTGATCGGCACGCTATAGAAGTCCTGCAGTAGCGCGTCGAAAGGCGCGCGCTGCTCGGCCTGATACTGGAATTCGTAGCGATGCAGATAGCTTTGCGGCCCGGGAATGGGCGCCACGATCTCCACGGGCAGCGGCGCAATGCTGGCAACCGTCATTTCCACGGGGGCGTCTGCAAGAGGGCCGTCTGCGAGCGCATACCCGCTCAGCAGGAGACATACCGCAGCGACAATCCTTTCGTTCAGGCACGTCATGGACATGCCTCCAATAAGGAATGGAAACGTCACGTCACCGAATGTTGCGTCTGAACCGACCGTCTTTACAGCATGGCTTGCACTCAAACATTCTAGTCAGCCGTGCGCGTCTTGCTATGCGAATGTATGCGGGGGCGCACACATGACCCGTGGCGCGCGCGAGCCGGATGGCGCGCCATTGCGGCGCTGGCGGTCTGCCGCTATCGGTTGTCAGTTTTGCGCTATATGACTTGATCCTGACGCGTGAATACTACGCCGGTCAAGAATGAAATTCGTGGGCTGGCAATGAGAAAGCATGTGGATGGCGCGGCAATGGCCATCATGGTGACGCTGTGCCTGATCTGGGGCTTCCAGCAGGTGGCCATCAAGGCGGTGGCCGGCGACATCGCGCCCATGATGCAGGTGAGCGTGCGCTCGGGCAGCGCGGCGGTGCTCGTCTGGCTGTTCAACCGCTTCGTCACGCGCGAGCGCTGGCTGCCCGGCATCGCGCTGCGCTCCGGGCTCGCGGTGGGCGCGCTGTTCGCGCTCGAATTCCTGTTCGTCGCCGAGGGGCTGCGCTGGACCAAGGCCTCGCATGTGGCCGTGCTGCTCTACACCGCTCCCCTGTTCGCGGCCATCGGCCTGCATCTGAAGCTGCCCGACGAGCGTCTCGCCCGCCTCCAGTGGGGCGGCATCGGCCTCGCGTTCGCGGGCATCGCCGTGGCGTTTCTCGGGCCGGCGCTGGTGGGCGGCGTCAGCCCCGCGGCGGGCGCCAACTGGCTGCTCGGCGACTTCATGGCCTTGTGCGGCGGCGCGGCGTGGGGCATGACCACGGTGATCGTGCGCACCACCCGCCTGAGCGAGGCGCCTCCTACGCAGACGCTTTTCTACCAGCTCGCGTGCGCCTTCTTCCTGCTGTTGCCGTTCGCCTTTGCCACCGGCCAGACCACGTTTCGCGGCACGCCGCTCGCGCTCGCGAGCCTCGCGTTCCAGGCCGTCGTGGTGGCCTTCGTGAGCTATCTGGTCTGGTTCTGGCTGCTGCGCCGCTACTTTGCAGCGCGCCTCGGCGTGCTCTCGTTCATGACGCCGCTGTTCGGCGTGGCGATGGGCGTGCTGCTCCTGCACGAGCATGTCGATGCGGCGTTTCTGGCGGGCTCGGCGCTCGTGCTCGCGGGGCTCGCGATCGTGAATGGCCCGGCGTGGCTGCGCCAGGTGTTCGTGCGTGGCACCCGCGCCGAGGGCGGCGCCGGCGTTTGAGCGGCGCGGCCTGAACCGGCGCGCGCTGCCCGGCGCGCGCTATGCCGAAATCGTCATTGCCGCTGAGCCGTTCGAGCAAGACGGCCAGACGGGCGAGACCTACGATTACCGGCATGAAAACCCTCACCGTAATCGACTCCCATACCGGCGGCGAGCCCACGCGGCTCGTGACCGAAGGCGGCCCGGAGATCGGCCGCGGCCCGCTCGCAGAGCGGCTCGAAATCTTCCGCCGCGACTTCGACAGCGTGCGCGCCGGCATCGTCAACGAGCCGCGCGGCTCGGACGTGATGGTTGGCGCGCTGTTGTGCAAGCCGCACGATCCGGCTTGCTCGGCGGGCGTGATCTTCTTCAACAACGTGGGCTTTCTCGGCATGTGCGGGCACGGCACGATCGGCCTGATCGTTTCGCTAGCGCATCTGGGGCGCATCGCGCCGGGCGTGCACCGCATCGAAACGCCGGTGGGCGTGGTCGAGGCCGAACTGCACGCGGACCGCAGCGTGACGGTGCGCAACGTGCCCGCGTACCGCTACCGCCAGGGCGTGCCGCTCGACGTGCCCGGCCTCGGCCGCATCCACGGCGACATTGCCTGGGGCGGCAACTGGTTCTTCCTCGTCTCCGATCATGGCCAGCAGCTCGAATTCGCCAACGTGGAGTCGCTCACGGAAACCTCGTGGGCCATCCGCCAGGCGCTCGAAGCCAACGGCATCACGGGCGAAGGCGGCGCGCCGATCGACCATATCGAACTGTTCGCGCATTCGGACAAGGCCGGCATCGACAGCCGCAATTTCGTGCTGTGCCCCGGCAAGGCCTACGACCGCTCGCCGTGCGGCACGGGCACGAGCGCGAAGATCGCGTGCCTTGCCGCCGACGGCCTGCTCGCGCCGGGCGCGAAGTGGCGCCAGGAGAGCATCGTGGGCAGCGTGTTCGAAGCGAGCTACGAACACGGCGCGGATCTCGCGCCCGGCTACGTGCGCCCGAGCATTCGCGGCACGGCGCACGTGAGCGCGCAAGCGCGGCTGATCTTCGGCGACGACGATCCCTTCGCCTGGGGCATTCACGCGTGACGAAGCCGATGGGTGCCAGTCCCGATGTGATCGTGGTGGGTGCGGGCATCGTGGGCGCTGCGTGTGCGCACGAACTCGCGCGGCAGGGCGCCGACGTGCTTGTGCTCGATAGCGCGGGCGTGGGCGGCGGGGTGAGCGCGGCGGGCATGGGGCACCTGGTGGTGATGGACGACACGCCCGCGGAGTTCGCGCTTTCCGCGTGGTCGCGCGAGTTGTGGCTCGAACTCGCGCCGCGCCTCACCGCGCGCGAGGCGTTCGTGCGCTGCGGCACGCTGTGGGTGGCCGCCGACGACGAAGAGTACGCGCTCGCGCAAACGCGCCGGCAAGCGCTCGCGAGCCAGGGCGTGGCGTGCGCGATGCTCGACGCGCAACAGGTGCGCGAGGCGGAGCCCGCCTTGCGCCGGGATTTGCGCGGCGGCATGGTCATTCCCGACGACGCCGTGGTCTACGCGCCCGCGGTGGCCGCCTGGCTGCTCGCGCAGCCGGTGAAGGGGCGCATTGCGTGCCGGCTGCAGACGCGCGTGGCGCGCCTCGATCGCGCGGGCGTGGTGCTGGCCAATGGCGAGACGCTGGCTGCGGGCGCCGTGCTGCTCGCCAGTGGTCTGCAGAGCGCCGAGCTGCTGCCGGGCTTGCCGATGCAGGCAAAGAAAGGGCATCTGCTGATCACGGACCGCTACCCGGGCACGATACGCCATCAGGTGCTCGAACTCGGCTATATCAAGAGCGCGCACAACGCCACTGGTACCTCGGTGGCGTTCAACGTGCAGCCGCGCCCCACGGGGCAATTGCTGATCGGCTCGTCGCGCCAGTTCGACAGCCTGGACTCCGCCGTGGAGCCGGCGATTCTCGCGCGCATGCTGCGCCGCGCGGCCGAGTATCTGCCGGAGTTGCCCTCGCTCAATGCGATTCGCGCATGGACGGGTTTCCGGCCCGCCACCCGCGATGGCCAGCCGCTCATCGGGCCAGCCGCGCATTTTGCGGAATCGTCTGCGCAATCGGTTGCGGGCGCCGGGTGCCACCGCTCGACGTGGCTCGCCACGGGACACGAGGGCCTGGGCGTGACCACGGCGCTGGGCACCGCCAGGCTGATCGCCGCGCAGATGCTCGGCGTGCCGGATCTGGCGCGCATCGACGCCACGCCGTATTTGCCGGCGCGCTTTTCCACACCGGCCGCGACGCCTGCCGGGACGACGGGAGCCACGCATGCCTGAGGGGACGATCACGCTCGACGTGGATGGCCACAGCGTCAGCGTGGCGCGCGGCAGTTCGGTCGTGGCGGCCGTCGCGCTCGCGGCGGGCTCGGCTGGCGTGATCACGCGCCGCTCCGTGAGCGGTGCCTTGCGCGGCCCGCTGTGCGGCATGGGCGTGTGCCAGGAGTGCCGCGTGACGATCGACGGCGTGCGGCATCGGCTGGCTTGCCAGACGCTCTGCGCGGATGGCATGGAAGTGGTGACGGGAAGAGCGGCCGAATGAAGTTCGACATCCTGATTATTGGCGCGGGCCCAGCCGGACTGAATGCGGCGCGCGTGGCGGCGCGCGCGGGCGCGCAGGTCGGCATCGTCGACGACAACGCCTTGCCGGGCGGCCAGATCTGGCGCCAGGGCCCGCAGCATGCACCGGCCGGGCCCGCGCGCGAGGCCATCGAAGCGCTCACGGCGCTGCTCAACGTGGCGCGCTTGAGTGGCACGCGCGTGGTGCAGGCCAGCGGCGCGCGGCAACTGCTGCTCGAGGACGCGGCGCGCGGCTACACGGTCGACTACGGCAAGCTCATCATTGCGACCGGCGCGCGCGAGCGCTTCTTGCCGTATCCGGGCTGGACGCTGCCCGGCGTCACGGGCGCGGGCGGTTTGCAGGCGCTCGTGAAGGGCGGCATGCCGGTGCGCGGCGAACGTATCGTGATCGCGGGGACGGGCCCGCTGCTGTGGGCCGCCGCCGTCACGGCGCGCGAGCGTGGTGCGCAGGTGGTGGCGATCGTCGAGCAGGCGCCGGCGCATGCGGTGCGCCAGTTCGCGGCCGGACTCGTGGCGACGCCCGCGAAGCTCGTGCAGGCGGCGCGCATGCGCTTCGATCTGCGCGCCACGCCGTACCTGTGCGGCGCGCATGTGGTCGAGGCGGGCGGCGAGACGCAGCTCACGCATGTGCGCGTTCGCAGGGGTGTCGGGGACTTGAGCATCGATTGCGAGCGCCTCGCCTGCGCGTACGGCCTCGTGCCCAATACGCTCGTGGGCGCGGCGCTGGGGTGCGGGATCGATGAAACGCAGGGCGTCGCGGCGATTGCCGTCGACGACTTGCAGGCCACCTCGCTGCCCGACGTCTACGCGGCGGGCGAATGCACGGGCGTGGGCGGCATGGAGCTGGCGGCCGTGGAAGGCCGCATCGCGGCGCACGCGGCGCTTGGCGAGGCCGGGCAGGCGCGCGCGGGGTTCGCGCAGCGCGCGCGCTACCGGCGCTTCGCCGCGCGCATGCATGAAGCGTTCGCGCTCGATGCGCGCTTGCGCGCGCTGGCCGAGCCGGACACGGTGCTGTGCCGTTGCGAGGACGTGCGCTTCGGCGACGCCGCGCAGTACGGCTCATGGCGCGACGCCAAATTGCAGACGCGCTGCGGCATGGGGCCTTGCCAGGGCAAGATCTGCGGCGAGGCGGCGGCATTCTGCTTCGGCTGGCCGCGTAGCGGGGCTGGCGGCCAGCGCCCGCCGTTCTCGCCCGCGCGCATCGGCACCTTGCTCGAAGTGCATGACGAAGCACGAGAGACATAAGCGGTACGAGCGGCACAAGGTACAAGCGGGTACAAGCGGGCATCGAGCCGGACCTGTGCATCTGCACAGTCGCCGGGCGGCGCGCGCCTTCCCCGCCCGATTTTCTTTCGCGCACGCAAGCCCGCATGGCGAGGGCATAATCGAGCGGATCCCGACTCGACCCGCTTCGCGATGCCCGCCCTGGTTCTGCCCGCCGCCCACGAAAACACGACGCTGCCGCAGATGGTGGCGCATTTCTCCCTGCTCGAACCGCTCTTCGACGCCATGCCCGACGTGGTCTTCTTCGTGAAAGACCACGAGGCGCGCTATGTGATCGCCAACCTCACGCTGGCGGCGCGTTGCGGCTTCAAGGACAAGCGCGCGCTGCTCGGCAAGACTGCGGAAGAGGTTTTCCCGCGGCGCTTCGGCCGCATCTACACGGAGCAGGACCAGGCCGTCGTGCGCCTGAACAGCCGGCTCATCGACCAGCTCGAATTGCATCTCTATCCGGGGCGCCAGCCGGGCTGGTGCCTCACTTCCAAGGTGCCGCTGCACGACGCGCAAGGGCGCGTGCTGGGCGTGGCCGGCATCTCGCGCGACCTGCAGGCGGCCGAGGGCACGCATCCCGCGTATCAGCGCCTCGCCGTTGCCGCGAAATACATCCAGGACAACTATGCGCAGCCGCTCAAGCTTTCGCATCTGGCCACGCTGATCGACATGTCGGTGGCGCAGATCGAGCGCTATTTCCACAAGATCTTCCATCTCACGCCGCGCCAGATGCTGCTGAAGACGCGGCTCGACGCCGCCTCCGAATTGCTCGCCGGCGAACTCAGCATCACCGACGTCGCCACGCGCTGCGGCTATAACGATCACAGCGCGTTTACGCGGCAATTCAAGGCCACGGTGGGCCTCACGCCGAGCCAGTACCGCGCGCTGCTGCATCCGCAGCCCGGCGAAGCGGGGCGCGGCGGCGCGTAGGCTTGCAAGCCCGCAAGCCCGCAAGCCCGCAAGCCCGCAAGCGTGCCGCCTGCGCAAGATTCGCGCGCGAATCTCCTGGGGTTGTCCCGGATCGGGCGCGTATGCCCGTCGCCCGCGTTCGCGCCGGCGCGCTCCACTGTGCCGATTTCGTCTTCCTGAGTCGCGAAAGCCCCCAAGCTTTACGGGCGCGGGATAGCGATACTTCTTCACATCGCCACACCGTGTTGGCGCGATTCATTCCACGAAGGAGATTGTCACTGTGAGCCGCAACGCTATCCAATGGAGCGGGGTGTTTCCCGCCGTCAGCACCCAGTTCAAGCCGGACTTCTCGGTCGATATCGAGGCGACCCACCGGGTGGTGAGCAACCTCGTCAAGGATGGCGTGTCGGGCCTCGTGGTCTGCGGCACGGTGGGCGAGAACACCTCGCTCAACACCAGCGAGAAACTGTCCGTGATCGAGGCCGCGCGCGATGCGGCGGGCGGCAAGGTGCCGGTGATCGCGGGCGTGGCCGAGTTCACCACCGAGTTCGCGCGCCAGACCGTGCGCGAGGCGCAGCGCGTGGGCGTGGACGGCGTGATGGTGATGCCGGCGCTCGTGTACTCGGCCAAGCCGCACGAGACCGCCGCGCACTTTCGCGCGGTGGCGTCGAGCACCGACCTGCCGGTGATGGTCTACAACAACCCGCCCGTCTACAAGAACGACGTCACGCCCGACGTGCTGATCGCCATTCAGGATTGCGAGAACATCGTCTGCTTCAAGGATTCGTCGGGCGACACGAGCCGCTTCATCGACCTGCGCAACGCCGTGGGCGACCGCTTCGTGTTGTTCGCGGGCCTCGACGACGTGGTGGTCGAGAGCATTGCCGTGGGCGCGCAGGGCTGGGTCTCGGGCATGTCGAACGTGTTTCCGAAGGAAGGCGAGACGCTGTTCCGCCTCGCGAAGCAAAAGCGTTTCGACGAAGCGCTCGCGCTCTATCACTGGTTCATGCCGCTGCTGCATCTTGACGCGCGCCCCGACCTCGTGCAGTGCATCAAGCTGTGCGAAGAACTCGTGGGCCGTGGCAGCGCGCTCACGCGTGCGCCGCGGCTCGCGCTGGAAGGCGAGGCGCTCGCGCACGTGAAAGCGGTGATGGAAAAGGCGCTCGCGACGCGCCCGCAACTGCCCGACGTGGGGCTCTGAAGCCCGCGTGCGGCGCAAGCCGCAGCCTGCCCGCTGGATCAAGGCGGGCGCGGCGGTTGCCTTCCCATTCGTTTTGAACCGGGCCTCGCCGGCCCGGTTTATTTTTTTGCGGCGGCACCAGGAGCATCGCTGGCCAGCCGCTGATCGAGCGCTTCCCGTTCCCGGTTTCATATCGCGACTGGCCGGATGATTGGCCGCCCATGGCGCTGCGCGAGGGCAACCCGCCCGGGCTCACGAGGCGCGGGAATCGCGTGATCGACCGATGAGGAAATAGGGATGACTAATCAACAACCGGGCGTCGTGCTTTCGCTCGATGAACTCTTCGCATTGGCACGCAAGGCGCTCATGCATCACGGCCTTTCGGCCGCGCACGCCGAGGCGATCGCGCGCGTCATCACCCAGGGGCAGCGCGACGAATGCCATTCGCACGGCATCTATCGTTTGCTCGGCTGCGTGCGCTCCGTGCGCAGCGGCAAGGTCGATCCGCGCGCGGAGCCCACCTTGCGCGATGTGTCGCCGGGCGTGCTCGCCGTGGATGCGCATTATGGCTTTTCATTGCTCGCCTTCGAGACGGGCTTGCCGGTGCTGGCGGAAAAGGCCCGCACACAAGGTCTGGCTGCGATGGCCATCAATCGCTGCTTTCATTTTTCGGCGCTATGGCCCGAGGTGGAGGCGATTGCGGCGCAAGGCCTGGTGGGCCTCGCGATGAACCCGAGCCATAGCTGGGTCGCGCCGGCTGGCGGCACGCGCGGCGTGTTCGGCACCAATCCCATTGCCTTTGCCTGGCCGCGCGAGCACGGGCATCCGTTCGTCTTCGACTTCGCGACCAGCGCGATTGCGCGCGGCGATATCGAACTGCACGCGCGCGAAGGCAAGCCCATTCCCGATCATTGGGCCATCGACAGCGAGGGCAAGCCCACCACGGACGCGCGCGCCGCGCTGGAAGGCGCGATGCAGACCTTCGGCGGCCACAAGGGCTCGGCGCTGGCGGCCATGGTGGAACTGCTCGCGGGCGCGCTGATCGGCGATCTCACGAGCATGGAGTCGCAGGCCTTCGACGGGGGCGCGGGGGCAAGCCCGTGCCACGGCGAACTGGTGATCGCGATCGATCCGCGCCGCTTTCTCGGCGCGGATTATGCGGCGGGGCAGGCCCGGGCCGAGCGGCTGTTTGCGGCCGTGGTCGGGCAGGGCGCGCGCTTGCCTTCGCAGCGGCGCTTCGAGGCGCGCGAGCGCAGTGAGCGCGATGGCGTGCGCATTCCGCAGGCGCTTTACGACGATGTCATGAGGCTGTTCGACTGATTCGATCGTGCCCCATATAAATCTCCACGTGGAGATTTATTGCAAATTTGGCGATTTCCGCTAATTGGGCTTGCCGGCGATATTTGCGGAGACGGGCGGCCCACGGAATGGCTCAGGCCGCGGCGGTCGCGGGTGCCTCGTTCAGCGTGGTGATCGAGCGCAGGCGCACGGGCTGCGAGAACACGATGATCGCAAGCTGCGCGCCGAAGCCGATCAGCACCCCCACGAGGCAACTGCCGATGCCAAAGCGCGTGCTCAGCCACGCGCCCAGCAGGGCGCCAAGCGGCCGCGCGCCGGCCGTCGCCATCATGATCACCGAGGAAACCCGCGCGATGAGGTGCCCGGGCGTGACGATCTGGCGTAGCGAGGTGGTGGAGATCGTCCACACGATGGGCCCGAAGCCGAACAGAAAGAACGCCGCGAATACGGGCGATGCCGACGCCTTCGCATGCACGAGCGTGCTGCAGGCCATGAGCACGGCGGCGATGGCGGCGCACGACGGACCCAGCAGGATTTGCCGGCCGAACGCGAGCCGCTTCGCGAGACCCGGGTAGAGAAACGCGCCCGCGATCATGCCGAATCCGTAGACGCCCAGCGCGAAACCCACCTCCGAGGCGCTGAATGCAAGCCGATGGATCGCGTACCACGCGAACACGGAAAGCAGCAGAAACCACGACGTGTTGAATACGAACGCTGTCGCAACGATGGGGCGCAGCCAGGGGTTGCCGCCGATGAAACGCAGGCCGTCCGCGAGTTCCTGGGCGACGTGCCGGCCCGAAGGCGCGCGGCGCGCCTCGCGGGGCAAGCGCGCCATGAAGCCCGCGCTCACGAGCGAGAGCGTGAATGCGGCGAGAAAGGCGAACACACCGGAACCCCAGCCGGCAAGCATGCCGCCCACCGATGGCCCCGCCGTATAGGCGATGCTGCGCGCGATCTCCAGGCGCCGGTTGGCGGCGAGCAGGCCGCTGGTGTCGACGAGCGCGGCCACGAGCGAGGGCGCCGCCACGCTGAACACCACGGTGCCGGTGGCGATGGCGAATCCCAATGCGCCCAGCGTGACGAGCGTGAGCGCATGACGCGAGAACAGCGCGAACAATACGAAGAGGGCGGCGGCGCGCAGAAGCTCAGTCACGACCATGAGATGCTTGCGGCGCATGCGGTCGGCAATCACGCCGGCCGGCAGCGAGAGCAGCAGGAACGGCAGCGTGTTGACGGCCTGCAGCGCGGCGGTTTGCTGTGCCGTGGCGTTGAAGGCCACGACGGCGGCGATCGGAATGACGGCAATGGTCATCTGCTCGCTGAACTGCGCGGCGAGGCTCGCGTGAGAGAGTCGATTGACGACGGATTGCGTGTGCGGATTGTTCATGGCGGTTCTTCCGATGCCGGTTTAATTTACCTGGTAGTACTGTGGAATGACTCGTTTCGGGGCAGACGCGCCGGATGGCGCAAGTGATATGTCTGGAGCTTTGGAATCGAGTCTATGGGCACGCGGAGAGTGGGGCTATCCGGTTCTTGTGGTTCAATTCCCCGGTTGGAACTGCAACGGAAATGCTTCATGGCGCTTTTCGAATTCAACGGCGTGCGCTCTCGCGTGGAGGCATCCGCGTATGGGTATCCTTCCGCGGTCGCGACTGGCGACATGAGCATTGGCGCATATTGCTGTATCGGTCCACATGCACAGCTTGCGCGGCGCCATCGCGCAACGCCGCCGCGCCGCCACATCCCGCGCCAAAGCATGAAGCCCGCCTTTCCAGGCTGACCTCATATTCCGTAGAATGCGTCCATGATCCAACGACACGCCGATTCCCTTCCCGAACTGGCCAACGCGCCCGCACCCGAATGGCGCGCGCCGGTTGGCAAGTTCGATCCGCGCGTTCAAGACTGAAGGCGCGGCCCATGAGCGACTCCTCCACAGGTATGTTCCGCTCGCTGCGCAGCTTCAATTACCGCGTCTGGGCGGCGGGCGCACTGGTGTCCAACATCGGCACGTGGATGCAGCGCACCGCGCAGGACTGGCTCGTGCTCACGGGCCTCACGCACCACAGCGCGGCGGCGGTGGGCGTGGTCATGGGCTTGCAGTTCGGGCCGCAGATGCTCTTTCTGCCCTGGTCGGGCTATGCCGCCGACCACATGAATCAGCGGCGTCTGCTGATGATCACGCAGGCCACGCTGGGCCTGCTCGCGCTTGCACTGGGCGTGCTCACGATCACCGGCGCGGTGCGGCTCTGGCATGTCTATGTCTTCGCGTTTCTGTTCGGCAGCACCACGGCGTTCGATTCGCCGGTGCGCCAGACCTTCGTCTCCGAACTGGTTGGCGACGCCGACCTGGCCAACGCCGTGGCGCTCAATTCAACCTCGTTCAACGCCGCGCGCATGATCGGCCCTGCGGTGGCGGGCGTGGTGATCGCTTCGGTGGGCGTGGGCTGGGCATTCGTGCTCAACGGCCTGTCGTTCGTGGCGGTGCTGATCTCGCTCACGCGGCTGCGCGCGCAGGAGTTGCGCGTGCGCGCGCGAGCGACGCCCGCGAAGGGTAGCCTCGTGGCGGGCTTTCGCTATGTGTGGGCGCGTCCGGATCTCAAGGCCATCGTGGTGATGCTGTTTCTGATCGGCACGTTCGGCCTCAATTTCCCGATCTTCATTTCCACCATGGCCGTGCGCGTCTTTCATGCCGATGCGGGCGGCTATGGCCTGCTTTCCTCGCTGATGGCGGTGGGGACGGTGACAGGCGCGCTGTTCGGCGCGCATCGCAGCAACCCGCGCTTTGGCTCGCTCCTGATTGCGTCGGCGGTGTTCGGCATCGGCTGCGGGCTGGCTGCGCTCGCGCCGAGCTACGGCTGGTTTGGCGCGGCGCTGGTGCTGATCGGCATTGCGGCGCTGACCTTGACGACCGAGACCAATAGCCTGATGCAACTGTCCACCGAGCCATCGATGCGCGGGCGCGTGATGGCGATACGCCTGGCCGTGGCGCTGGGCGGCACGCCTGTTGGGGCGCCGATCGTGGGCTGGGTGGCGGACCACTGGGGGCCGCGCTGGGCGCTCGTAGTGGGCGCGGCGTCCGGCATTGCCGCGGCGGCGGTGGCGGTTCGGGCGCTGGCGAGGCGGGCGGCGCCAGGCTAGCGCTATGCGCAGAGCTTTGCGCGGTTCAGGCTGACGCCTTGTCCGGAGATCAACAACGCCCCTCACGCAACGCCATCTCCCATTCTGGCCGCCCATTGGCGCGCGCCTGATCCGCCGCGCCGTTCCAGTCGTATTCGACCGTATGGAATTCCACGCTCCATCCCGCTTTCGTGCGCGTGACGCTGGCATAGCGCGCATGCGGCGAGCCCGTTTCGATGCGATACGGCCACGGCTGGTCGTCGTCGTAGGCCTGGAGTCCCACGCTGCCCGGATTGACGACGAGGCGTCCATCGCCGAGGGTCGCGCTGCGCGGCACGTGCGTATGCCCGCAAAGAATCAGGCGCTCGGCGCCATGGCCCGCGCGCTGCTCGACTTCTTCCTGGGTGGCGGCGCGGCATCCTTGTTCGTTCACGGTTTCCAGAAAAAAGTCGAGATCGCTCGCCGGTGTGCCGTGGACCATCAGCACGTCGCCGGCAATGCGCAGCGTCGCCGGCAGCCCTGCGATCCAGTCGAGCTGATCGGCGCGCAACGCCGCGCGCGCGAAGCGGTCGGACTGCCTCATGCTCCCGATGTCGCCGGCAAGCAATTGCCGCTCGTGATTGCCGCGGATGGCGGGCAGATCGAGCGCCATCAACCGGTCGGCCGTTTCGGCTGGCCAGAGCGATCCGGACACGATGTCGCCGAGATTGACGATCAGGTCCGCGCCCTGCGAGCGGATGTGGCGCAGTACGGCGTCGAGCGCGGCGAGATTGCCGTGAATGTCCGAGAGGGCGGCGATTTTCATGGCGGTGCGATGAGTGAGGGTGCGTCCATTCTCGACGATGCCACCGTGGGCATGCAAGCCATGCGATTCTGATACCGTGCGTTCTGCGCGATGCCGGAGCCCCAGGCCGGAGCCCGAAAATTGGCGTGCGCGTGCAATGTTTTGTATCGGCCGTCCAGGCAGATACATTGGGATACATGGCGCCGCGCGCGCTGCGCTATAAAGCATCCATCGCCATTGACACATCAGGGAGAACGCACCATGAACGCCGCAACGCTGCACGGATCGTGTCACTGCGGGGCCGTGCGCTTCGAGGTCCGCACCGCGCTCACGCCCGCCTCGCGCTGCAATTGCAGCCTGTGCCGCCGCAAGGGCGCGCTCATGTCGCCGCCGTTTGCCGCCGGTGAACTCACCATCGTGAGCGGCGCGGATGCCCTTACGCTCTATCAATTCAACACGCGCGTGGCCAGGCACTACTTCTGCAAGCACTGCGGCATCTATCCATTTCATCAGACGCGTACGGACCCCATGCGGTGGCGCGTGACTCTGGGCTGTCTCGACGGCGTGGACCCATTCGCGCTGGAAGCCGGCCTGAACGACGGCGCGAGCCTTTCGGTGGTGGAGGACGCATGAAACGGCTCTTTGCGGTGCTCGCCCTGGTGGCGGGCGGTCTTGCGACCGAGGCAGTGTATCCGCTGGGCTGTACGCTGGCGATGCTCACGCGCCGCGAGCGGATCGTGCCCAAGGGCGGGCGCAATTCGCCGGGACGAAACGCGAAGGGAGTGGGCGCCGCAAGTGGTGCAATCGGCGCGAGCAGCACGGGCGCGGCCCCACGCGGGGTATGATCGGCGCATGGAAAAGACCGACCACATTCTGATCGTCGACGACGATCGCGGCATTCGCGAGCTGATTGCCGATTACCTCGAGAAGAACGGCATGCGCGTATCGCTCGCCGCGAACGGGCGCGAGATGCGCGCGGCGCTGGAGAGCGGCGCTCCGGACCTCATCGTGCTCGATCTCATGATGCCCGGCGAGGACGGCCTCGTGCTGTGCCGCGACCTGCGCGCGAGCCGTTTTCGCGCGGTGCCGGTGCTCATGCTCACGGCGCGCGGCGAGGAAACGGACCGTATCGTCGGCCTCGAAATGGGCGCCGACGATTACCTCGCGAAGCCCTTCGCCGTGCGCGAACTGCTCGCGCGCATCCGCTCGGTCCTGCGCCGCACGCGCATGCTGCCGCCCGGCATGCAGGTGAGCGAAACGGCGTCGATGCTCGCCTTCGGCGAATGGCGGCTCGACACCACGGCGCGCCATCTGCTCGACGAGGAAAATACGCTCGTGGCGCTCTCCGGCGCCGAATACCGGCTGCTGCGCGTATTTCTCGACAACCCGCAGCGCGTGCTCACGCGCGACCAATTGCTCAATCTCACGCAAGGGCGCCAGGCGGATGCGTTCGACCGCTCGATCGATCTGCTCGTGAGCCGCCTGCGGCAGCGTTTGCGCGACGGCGCGCGCGAGCCTCGCTACATCAAGACGCTGCGCAACGAGGGCTATGTGTTCTCGGCGGCCGTGAACGTTGTCGAAGGGCCGCAATGAGCGCCGCGAGCCATGACGAGCAGCGCGGCGCGGCGGCCGCGACGGACGCGCGCCGCCGTCCTCCACGCTGGCCGCACTGGCCGCGCACGCTGTTCGCGCGGCTCGCGCTGATTCTCTGCGTGGGCCTCGCGCTCGCCCAGACGCTGTCGTTCTGGCTCACGCTCACCGAGCGCGACGAAACCACGGCCAACATGATGATGGATTATGTCGAGCGCGAAGTGGCGAGCTCGGTGGCGCTGCTCGACAATCTGCCGGCCGCGCAGCGCGCCGCCTGGCTGCCCCGGCTCGCGCGGCGCAGCTATACCTTCGTGCTCGGTCCGGGCGTGCCCGGCGTCGCGCCCGACGCGCAGCTTTCGCAGCGCTACGAGTCGGCCATCGCGAAGGGCATCGGCAAGCACTATGCGCTCACGGCCAATGCCATTCCCGGCGATAGCGAGCACCTGCAAGTGCATTTGCGCCTCACCGACGGCTCGCCGCTCACCATCGACGTGCATCCGCAATCGGCGCTGCCGCTCTCGCGCTGGCTGCCGCTCGTGCTGGCCCTGCAACTCGTCGTGCTGGCGGTGTGCTGCTGGCTCGCGGTGCGTATCGCGACGCGTCCGCTCGATGCGCTCGCGCGCGCCGCCGACACGCTCGGCCCCGACCTCAAGGCCACGCACCTGGAGGAAAGCGGGCCTTCCGAAGTGGCGCGCGCCGCGCGCGCCTTCAACGCGATGCAGGCGCGCATCGCGGGCTACATGACCGAGCGCATGCAGATTCTGGCGTCCATTTCGCATGATCTGCAAACGCCCATCACGCGCATGCGCCTGCGCGTGGACGTCATGGACGACGATGCCCAGAGCGCCAGGCTCAGGCAGGACCTCCAGGAGATGGAGCAGCTCGTGAAGGAGGGCGTGGCCTACGCGCGCACGCTGCATGGCACGGCGGAAGTGCCGGTGCGCGTGGACCTCGATGCCCTGCTCGACAGCCTCATGTGCGATTACACGGATGCTGGCAGTGACGTGCGCTACGAGACGCGCGCGCCGCTCGCCGTGGTCACGCGCGCGCAGGCGCTCAAGCGCATCGTGGGCAATTTCGTCGACAACGCGCTGAAATTCGCCGGCGCGGCGGAGATTGCGCTGAGCAAGGGACCGGCTGAAGGGCAGGTCACGATCGCGGTGCTCGACCGCGGACCGGGTATTCCCGAGGCCTCGCTCGAAGCGGTGTTCGAACCGTTTCACCGGCTCGAAACCTCGCGCAATCGCGGCACGGGCGGCACGGGGCTGGGTCTCGCGATTGCGCGCCAACTGGCCGTTGCGATGGGCGCGCAGCTTTCGCTGCACAATCGCCCGGGCGGCGGACTGGAAGCGCGCCTCGTGTTGAATGGCGAGCACGCGCGCTGAATTACGCTGATTTCCGCGCGTATCGATGCAATCCGATGCAATCTTGTAGGACAGCAAACTGCTTGACTGAGATCATTGACGCATTTTCGACGCCACCAGATAGTGCGGGTGCTTTTTAATTTTCGAAGCACATTCTGGAGGAGGTATCGATGGCGAAGGATTCCAGGGGCGACAAGGCCGAAAAGGTCGAGAAAAAAGACAAGACCGGCAAGGTCGGCGGCGCGGTGAAAGCCGGGCGGATGGGCGAGAAGGCATACCGGAAAGAACTGGATCGCCTCAGTGTCGAACTCGTCAAGCTGCAGGAGTGGGCCGTGGCGACCGGCGCCAGAATCTGCGTGCTGTTCGAGGGGCGGGACGGCGCGGGCAAGGACGGTACGATCAAGGCCATCATGCAGCGCGTGAATGCCCGCGTCTTTCGAGTGGTCGCGCTGCCCGCGCCCACCGAGCGCGAGAAGTCGCAGATGTACATGCAGCGTTACGTGTCGCATTTGCCCGCTGGCGGCGAAATTATCCTTTTCGACCGTAGCTGGTATAACCGCGCGGGCGTCGAGCGTGTGATGGGATTTTGCACGGAGGAACAGGCCGTGCAGTTCTTGCATGACGTTCCGCTTCTCGAACAGGCGATTCAGAGCGCCGGCGTGATACTCGTGAAATATTGGCTCGAAATCAGTCCGGAGGAGCAGACCCGGCGCCTTGACGCGCGCATCAACGACGAGCGCAAGGTGTGGAAGCTCTCCCCCATGGACCTCGAATCGTACCGGCGCTGGTACGACTATTCACGGGCGCGCGACGACATGATCGCCGCAACCGACACCGAGCGCTCGCCATGGCATGTCGTGCACGCCGACGACAAGAAGCGCGCGCGGCTGAATCTCATCCGCCATCTGCTGGACCTGATCCCCTACGAGGAAGTCAAGCGCAAAGAAGTCAGCCTGCCCGCGCGGCAAAAGGATAGGGGCTATGTCGAGCCCGACTATCCGTATCGATTCGTGCCGGAGGTGTATTGAGGGCTGAAAGGCTGCGCTGTTGCAAGCCACGAGCCCCGCTGCGCAGCGGGGCTTTTTAAATACTCGATGTGAAATGCCCGGCCCTGGTGCGTTGCTGCTGTTGAGTGTTTGCAAAAACGCCCACGACATATACGAAGCGGCCGCGCGAAATAAATCGCCCGATTTATCAAGCCTCAGATGCCGGCCTGATTCACCCGCTTCGACAACGCCTCCGCGCTTTCCTTTCGCTCGCTATACCTGTCCACCAGATAAGGCGCGATGTCGCGAGTCAGCAAGGTGAATTTGACGAGCTCCTCCATGACGTCCACGACGCGGTCGAAATACGCGGACGCCTTCATGCGCCCGGCTTCGTCGAACTCCAGAAACGCCTTCGCCACCGACGACTGGTTGGGTATGGTCAGCATGCGCATCCAGCGGCCGAGCACGCGCATCTGGTTCACGGCGTTGAACGACTGCGAGCCGCCGCTCACCTGCATGACCGCGAGCGTTTTTCCCTGGGTTGGCCGAACGGCGCCCATCGACAACGGAATCCAGTCGATCTGCGACTTCATGATGCCGGTCATGGCGCCATGGCGCTCCGGCGAGCACCAGACCATGCCTTCGCACCACTGCACGAGCTCGCGCAGCTCCGCCACTTTCGGGTGGCTTTCCGGCGCGTCGTCGGGCAATGGCAAACCGCTCGGATTGAAGGTGCGCACTTCCGCGCCCATTGCCACGAGCAGGCGCGCCGCCTCCTCGGTCAATAACCGGCTGAACGAGCGCGCCCGCAGCGAACCGTAAAGCAGCAGGAAGCGCGGTGGATGCGTCGAGGCTTTTGCAGGCCGCAACTGGCTTGCATCGGGAGCGCGAAACTGGGCCGCGTCGAGCTGCGGCAAATCGGTGGTGAGATCGGACAAGCTGGTTCTCCGCATCAATGGCGAGTTTGGGCGCGCGTTCGATTCAGGCGCATTCGTACCAGTTTTTTGACCGGTTGACGATGCGCACCACGAGCAGCATGACCGGCACCTCGATCAACACGCCGACGACGGTTGCGAGGGCGGCGCCCGAGTGAAAGCCGAACAGGCCGATTGCCGTGGCAACGGCCAGCTCGAAGAAGTTGGACGCGCCGATCAGCGCGGACGGACACGCGATATTGTGCTTTTCTCCCACCGCGCGATTGAGCCCATAGGCAAGCGCGGCGTTGAAAAACACCTGAATGAGAATTGGGACTGCCAACAAAACAATCACGAGCGGCTGCTCGATGATGGCTTTGCCTTGAAACGCGAACAGCAGGACGAGCGTCGCGAGAAGGGCGGCGATGGACCATGGACCGATCTTCGCCATGATCGTGTCGAATTGCGTTTGCCCGCCGGAAAGCAGCAGCTTTCGCAGGATCTGCGCGAGTATCACCGGAATCACGATATAGAGCACGACCGATGTGAGCAACGTCGCCCAGGGGACGGCAATGGCGGAGATGCCCAGCAGCAGGCCGACCAGCGGCGCAAAGGCGACCACCATGATGCTGTCGTTCAAGGCGACCTGCGAGAGCGTGAAAAGCGGGTCGCCGCCGCTCAGCCGGCTCCAGACGAACACCATGGCCGTGCACGGCGCGGCGGCCAGCAGGATCAGGCCGGCTACGTAGCTGTCGAGTTGCGCCGCGGGCAGCAGCGGCGCGAATGCGTGCTTGATGAACAGCCAGCCCAGAAAAGCCATGGAGAACGGCTTGACGAGCCAGTTCACCACCAGCGTGACGCCGATGCCCTTGATGTGCTGGCGGACTTCATGGAGCGAACCGAAGTCGACCTTGACGAGCATTGGGATGATCATCACCCAGATGAGCAGGCCCACCGGGAGATTGATCTGTGCGTATTCCATGCGGCCGATGAGCTGGAAAACGCCCGGAAAAAACTGACCCAGGGCGATGCCCGCGATAATGCACAGCGCAACCCAGACGGTCAAATAGCGTTCGAAGAAGCTTATGGCGGGCTTGAGCGCAGCATGCGCTGTAGTGGCGGCGTTTGGGGTGTTCATCGAATTGCGGGGGTGTCAACTGTGCAGGATGTCGTTCAGTGCGTGCTGAAGCTCTGCATTTGATAAGTTATCCAGAGGAAGTGACAGTAGCTGAAGCATGCGATAGCCAATGGCCTGGCGCGTGAGTTCGAAGGCCTGGCGCTTGCCCTCGTCGCCGCCTGCGGCATTGGAGGGGTCAGGGTATCCCCAGTGCACCTTGACCGGGCTGCCAGGCCAATATGGGCATGGCTCCGCCGCCGCGCTGTCGCACACGGTAATGACCGCGCGCATTGACTGAGCGTCGCTCGCCGCGAATTCGTCCCAGCTTTTGCTGCGGCAACCCCGCGTGTCGACTCCCGCATTCGACAGCGCCTCCAGCGCGAACGGGTTGACGCGCCCGCTCGGCGCACTGCCTGCGCTGTGGGCGCGGACGTTCTTGCCGAGCTTGCGCGCCCAGTGATTCAGCATGCCCTCGGCCAGCACGCTGCGCGCGGAGTTGTGGGTGCAAAGAATGAGTACGTGCGTGGTCATCGCGCGGGCCCATGATTGCTGCCGCAGACCTGGGGAAGCGCGCTTGCGGCGCACGCCGCGCCGCCGCAGCAATTCTCTGTGAGAAAGCCGACCAGATCGGCCATGGCGCCGAAGTTCGCCGTGTAGATGACGAAGCGTCCTTCCTGGCGTGACCGCACGAGATCCGCGTGCGACAGGTCCTTGAGATGGAATGAGAGGCTCGAGGGAGCGAGGCCCAGTTGCTGCGCGATTTCGCCGGCGGCCATGCCGTTTTCTCCAGCAGCGACGAGCGAGCGGAAGATCGCGAGACGTGAATCGTGGGCAAGCGCGCCGAGCGCGCGTACGGCAAGGTTGGAGTCCATGGCCGCAAGACTACCCGTTATATTTCGATATTTCAACATTTATCGAAATGATGCGAATGGCGCTGCCAGGCGCGTCGCTCATCTCGTGGCGCTGGCGCCTTTGCGCCCGCGCGCCGCCGCCTGGGCCGCCGCTTGTGCCGCCGCTTGTGCCGCAATACGCGGCGACACCATCTTGCGTCCGCGATGGCGCACTTCCTTACTGAATTCAAGGCAGGTCTGCGTCATCAGATCGGGCGAGCGATACACCATGAACACGTGATAGTCCGGTAATTCGTCGCGGATCGGCAGCGGCTTGAGCGCGTCGGGATTCAGCGCGAGCGGGCCCGTGCGTGCATAGAACACGAAATCGGACCATACGCTGATGAGGTCCGTGCACGTGGCCAGTTGCAGCCCGAGCAGATTCGAGCTGCTCTGCACGACGTTGCGCGGCATCTCCAGCCGGTGCAGGCGCATCAGGCTCGCGAGCGGGCTGCCCGGGTCGTCGAGCGGGTCGAGCGTGAGCCATTGCGCGTCGATGAGCGAGCGGATGCGCGTCGCGCGCGCGAGCGGATGGCCGGGGCGCGCGGCCACATGCATGCCCACCGAAAAGAGCGGCTCCCATTGAAACGCGCTGGTGCCGGGGCCGCTGTTCGTGGAGATGAGCGCCAGGTCGAGATGGCCTTCGCGCAGGCCTTCGAGAATCTGCTGCGGCCGCATTTCGTAGGCGCGAATCGTCACTGCGGGAAAGCGCGTGCGAAACGCGGCGATGGACTCCGGCAAGGGGCCGCTCGAAGCCACTGCGGAGAAGCCGATATTGAGCTGCGCCTCGGCGTGGCCGCGCATGGACTCGATGTCTTCGAGCGCGTGGCGCAATTCGTGCTCGACCACGCTCGCGCGTTTGACGAGCGCACGTCCGTAGTTCGTGAGGCTCACGCCGCGCACAGAGCGCGAAATGAGTGTCACGCCCAACTCGCGCTCGAGTTCGGCAATCGCTTTGGACAGCGCGGGCTGCGAGACGTGCAGGCTGCGCGATGCCTCGTGCATGCTGCCGTGCTGCGCGAGCGCGAGCAGGACGCGCAACTGATGCAGTTTCATTCGATGAATTCCTCCGGGGCCTCGCATGATGGGCGGACCACAGGGCGGCGAGTGTCGGTACTTTTCCCGATGGCTGCTGACCGATGGTTATGACGGTGATTCTATCTGGTTATCACGATGAAAATTTCTCAGTTTTTCAAACCTGAACCTTGCCTGAATATCGACTCGCGCCTGCCTTTGAATAGAAGTTCGCACTGCCGCATGCGCACCCCGAGCGCATGACGGGTCCGCCCAAGGCGCACGAATGGCACCCACGCCACCCTCGCGACGTTCAACCCTGCCTGCGGAGATCCGCCATGAATGACGCTACGCTCAGCGCCGACGCCGACACGCTCGCCAGCACGAGCGCCGCCGCCGCCGGCCACGCGCCGGCGCGCCAGAGCCAGTTCCGCCTGATCGCCGCGTGCTCGATCGGCAATGCGCTCGAAATGTACGACTTCACGGTCTACAGTTTCTTCGCGCTCCTGATCGGTCGGCTCTTCTTTCCCTCGGATAGTCCCTTTGGTTCGCTGCTGCTTGCGGTGGCCACTTTCGGCATTGGCTTCGTGATGCGTCCGCTCGGCGGCCTCGTGATCGGCAGCTATGCCGACCGGCGCGGACGCAAAGCGGCCATGACCCTCACCATCGCGCTGATGGTGGCCGGCACGTTGTGCATTTCGCTGGCGCCCACCTATGCGCAGGCGGGCGTGTACGGCTCGCTCGTGCTGCTCGCGGGGCGTCTGCTGCAGGGCTTTTCGCTCGGCGGCGAGATTGGCGCTGCCACGTCGATGTTGATGGAGTCGGGCTCGGTGGGGCAGCGCGGCTTTCGCGTGAGCTGGCAACTGGGCAGCCAGGGCATCTCCGCGCTGGTTGGCGCGTTCACGGGCGCGCTGCTCTACGCCACGCTCACGCCGCATGCGCTCGAAAGCTGGGGCTGGCGCCTGCCGTTTCTCGGCGGCCTGGCGATTGCGCCGGTGGGGCTCTATATCCGCGCGAAGCTCGACGAGACGCACGAGGCCGCGCCCGATGCGCCCAGCCCGCTGCGCACGCTCATGCGCGAGCATGGCGGCAAGGTGCTCAAGGGCATTTTTTCGGTCACGGCGGGCACGGTGGGCATGTATCTCGTGGTGTTCTTCATGCCCACCTACATGATTCGCGTGCTGAAAATGCCGCCTTCGCTTTCGCTGCTCTCGGGCTGCGCCACCGGCATCACGATGCTCGTGGCCTCGCTCGTTTCGGGGCGGCTCGCCGATAGGCTCGCGCGCCGCAAGCCGCTCGTGCTGGGCGCGCTCGCCTTCAACATCGTCGCGGTGGTGCCGGCGTTCTGGCTCATGACGCGCTTTCCCAGCGTGCCGCTCGTGCTGGCGCTTTCGGTGCTGCTGACGGCGGCTTCGAACCTCGGCTCGACGCCCATGCTGCTCGTGCTCATGGAGATGTTGCCGGCCGGCGTGCGCGCGAGCGGCCTCTCGGTGATCTACAGCGTGGGTGTGACGGTGTTCGGCGGCAGCTCGCAGTTCATCGTCACCTGGCTCATCGCCAGGACCGGCAACCCGCTTTCGCCGGCGCTCTACATGGTTGCATGCGGCTTCGTCACGCTGCTTGCCGTCTGGAGCATTCACGAGCGCCGCGTCGATTGAGCGCGCGGCCGACATCATCGAACCCATCGAACATTGCAAGGACCTCACCGACATGAAGCGCGAACCCACGCTTACGCCGTTTCAACTGCTGCCCACTCTGCTGCCCGAGATCGAAATCGACGCCGAAACGTTCATCGGCATTCGCCGGCAGATTCATTCGCAGCCCGAACTGGGTTTCGAGGTGGGCGCCACAGCCAAACTCGTAGCCATGCTGCTCGAACAGTGGGGCTACGAGGTGCACACGGGCATCGGCCGCAGCGGCGTGGTGGGGCAGTTGAAGGTGGGCAACGGCAAGCGGCGCCTCGGCATACGCGCCGACATGGATGCGCTGCCCATCGTCGAGAACACCGGCCTGCCGTACGCGAGCCAGCACGCGGGCAAGATGCACGCGTGCGGTCACGACGGCCACACGGCCATCCTGCTCGCGGCGGCCAAAACGCTTGCGCAGCGGAGCGATTTCGATGGCACGCTCAACCTCATTTTCCAGCCCGACGAGGAGAACCTGTGCGGCGCGAAGGCGATGATCGACGACGGGCTGTTCGAGCGCTTCCCGTGCGATGCCGTCTACGCGCTGCACAACATGCCGGGCGTGCCGGCCGGCACGTTTCGCGTGCTGGCGGGGCCGGTGAGCCTGTCTTCCGACGTGGCCGACGTCACGCTCAAGGGCGTGGGCGGCCACGGAGCCATGCCGCACCGCGTGAAGGATCCGGTGGTGGCGGCCGCCGCGCTCGTCACGGCGTTGCAGACAGTTGTCGCGCGCAATGTCGCGCCCGACGATACCGCCGTGGTCTCGGTAGGCTTCATCAAGGGCGGCGCCACGCACAACGTGATACCGGAGACGGTGACGCTGGGCATCAACGTGCGCGCGGCGCGGCCCGAGACGCGCGAACTGGTGGAGCAGCGCGTGCGCGAGATCGTGGCCGCCACGGCGCAGGCGCACGGGGTTCAGGCGCATATCGATTACCGGCAGCTCACGCCGCCCATGGTCAATACGCCCGCTGAAACGTTGCTCGCGCAACAGGTTTGCACGGAGCTGGTGGGCGCGGAGAAGGTGGCCGTGCAGGCGCCGAAGGGCTTGAACGGCAGCGAGGACTTTGCGTGGATGCTCAAGGCGGTGCCGGGCTGCTATCTGCTGCTCGGCAACGGCGAAGGTGAATTCGGCGGCTGCATGGTTCACAACCCCGGCTACGACTTCAACGACCAGGTGCTGCCGCTCGGCGCGGCGGCGTGGGTGCGGCTCGTGCAGCGTTTTCTTGCGGGATGAAAACGTTGCGCTGACAAGCGGCTTTCATGGCGGCATGACAGCCGCTCGCGTGCCATTGCCGGCACGGCGCTTAAGCTTCTCTTCAGCCAGGCTTCGCTAGCATGGTGGTGCCCCGGCGGCGGGCCACGCCCGCCCCGGATCATTCTCCGCACTGGCTCTGCGCTCTGGAGTGAGTCCCGCCATGAAGCCGCCGCCTCTTGCACGGTTGCGTGCAGATCTCCTCGTCATCGCCCTTGCGGCGATGTTTATTCAAGCTGTCGTTTTCGTTGCGATCGTGGTGTTGCGCGTGCCGGAGATCTCGTTTGAGACGCAGGGCTTCCGGCTGGGCGTGATCGGGATCGTCGCGGCAACGGTGCTCGCGGTGCGCTGGATCGAACGGCGCGCGGCGCTCGACGCCATCGAAACGCATTCGCCGTGGTGAATCGCCGATTGATCGGGTATCCGAAAAGCGCGCGCCCGCACGAGGCGGGCGCACGTTGCCGTGGTGAAGCAGCCGTGATCAGGCGGCAGAGCTCGCCGCGCTGATGGTGATCGGGCCACCGGGCGGCTGGCCCGTTTGCTGGCGTGAACGGCCGGAGCTCAGGTAGGCGGCAATCGAGTCCTGCGTGATTTCGCCAATCCAGGCGCCCTCGGCATCGAGCACCGGCATCCACGAAGCGCTGAACTGGTACATCTTCGAGAGCACGATGCGCAGGTTGTCGTCCACCGAGACGCTGGCGGCGAACGGCGTCGCGCGGTCGCCGCACACGCCGTCGCCAGCGCGAGCCGCACGGCGCGTCACATAGCCGAGCGCATGGTTTGCCTCGTCGAGCACGGTCAGATAGCGGGTGTCCGCTTCGTCCATGACCGAGAAAGCGTGCGCGAGCGGCGTGTCCACGCGCGCCGTTTCGGGCTGCGTGGCGGCGTCGCCGGCCTTCACGAGCAGCAGGCGCTTGAGCGTGCTGTCCTGGCCCACGAACTGGGCCACGAATTCATCGCGCGGGCGCGCGAGCAGCGTGTCGGGATGATCGTATTGCACGAGTTGGCCGCGCCGGAACACAGCGATGCGGTCGCCGAGCTTAATGGCTTCGTCGATATCGTGGCTCACCATGATCACGGTCTTCTTCAGTTGCCGCTGCATCTGGAAGAACTCGTTCTGGATGGTTTCGCGATTGATCGGGTCGACGGCGCCGAACGGCTCGTCCATCAGCAGCACGGGAGGGTCGGCGGCAAGCGCACGAATCACGCCGATGCGCTGTTGCTGGCCGCCCGAAAGCTCGCGCGGATAGCGCTTCAGATACAGCTTCGGATCGAGCGCGACCATCGACATGAGTTCTTTCGCGCGCTCGGCGCAGCGCTTCTTGTCCCAGCCGAGCAGGCGCGGCACCACCGTGATGTTCTCTTCGATGGTCATGTTCGGGAACAGGCCGATCTGCTGGATCACATAGCCGATGTGACGGCGCAGATCGACTTCGTTGAGCCCGGAGGTGTCCTCGCCGTTGATGAGCACGCGGCCCGAGGTGGGCGCGATGAGCCGGTTGATCATCTTGAGCGTGGTGGTCTTGCCACAGCCCGAGGGGCCGAGGAACACGCAGATTTCACCTTCGGCCACCGAAAGGCTCACCGAGTCGACGGCGCGCACGGGCTGGCCGTCCTTCTGGGTGAAGGTCTTGGTCAGTTTGTCGAGTTCGATCATGTCTTCTGTACTCCTTTCGGTGTCAACGCGCGCTGCAGCATCTGCAGGAACAGGTCCGCGACGATCGCGAGCACGCTCACGAGCACCGCGCCCACCAGCAGCTTCATCATGCTGCTCTGGCCGATGGCGCGCAGGATCAGCGAGCCGAGGCCGCCCGCGCCAATCACGGCGGCAATCGTCATCACGCCGATGTTCATCACAACCGCGGTGCGCACGCCCGCGAGAATCACGGGCACGGCGAGGGGCAAGTCCACGAGGCGCAGGCGCTGCCACGAGGTCATGCCAATGCCGGTGCCGGCTTCCTTGATGCCGGGGTCCACGTTGCTCAGTGCGAGGTAGGTATTGCGCATGATCTGCAGCAGCGAATAGAGAAACACTGCCGTGATCGCGGGCACGGCGCCAATGCCCTGGCCGAAACGGGAAAAGAACGGGATCATCAGGCCGAACAGGGCGATGGACGGCAGCGTGAGCACGATGGTGGCGAGCCCGAGCAGCGGCCCCGCGAGCCATTGATGCCGGTTGATGAAGATGCCGAGAGGCACGCCCACGATGATGGCGCAGCCCACGGCAATGCCCACCAGCCAGATGTGCTGCAAGGTGAGTTGCAGCAGTTCGGGCCAGCTCGAAGCGAGATAGTCGAATACGCTCATGAGATCTCCTTCAAGGCAGCTTGTGCGAGCGCAGGAAGGCTTCGGCCACGTCGTGCGGCGACTTGCCGTCGAGGTCCACCGCCTTGTTCATGTCCTGCATCACGTCGTTGTTGAGCGCCGCCGAAAGCGCATTGAGCTGCTCCGCGAGTTTCGGATTGCGCTCCAGCACTTCCTTGCGCACCACGGGCGTGGCGTTGTACGGCGGGAAGAAGTGCTTGTCGTCTTCGAGCGGCACGACGCCGAAGCCCTTCACACGCCCGTCGGTCGTGTAGACGAGGCCGATCTTCAACTGGTTGGTGTGCAGCGCCGTATAGACGAGGCCCGGGTCCATCTGCTTCATCTGCGAACGCTTGAAATGCATGTCGTAGGTTTCGAGCAGCGGCTTAAGGCCGTCGGGGCGGTTCGCGAATTCCGCGTCCATGCCGAACACGAGATGCTTCGCGTCGGGATTGGTCTTCAGGTAGCTGGAGAGCTGCGAAACGGTCTTGATGCCGGTGGCCTGCACGAACTGGCTGGGCAGCCCGATCGCGTAGGTGTCGTTGAGCGGGGAGGCGTCGAGCCAGACGAGCCCGCGCGGCGCGTCGAGCTCTTTCACGCGCTGGTACATTGCCTCGGGCGAGAGCTTTTCCGTGAGCTTGTCGTAGACGAGCGCCGCCGTGCCGGTGTAGTCCCACACGAGATCGAACTGGCCGTTCTCCAGCGCGCTGCGCATGAGCGTGCTGCCGAGCCCGGAGCGCACCTCCACTTCGTAGCCGCGCGAGCGCAGGTACTGCGCCGTCACTTCGGCGAGCACGTATTGCTCGGTAAAGTTCTTCGCGCCCAGCACGAGTTTGGCGGCGAACGCCGAAGAGCTTGCCGCCACGCATAGCGTGCCCACGGCGCACAGGCGAGCGAGCGATCGAATCGCACTACTGAATGTGGATCGAGCGGTGAAAGAAGCGATCATGCGGCACCTCCCCGGCGCACTTGCCATTGGCGGCTTCCGGCCGCGACGATGCCGTCCAGCACGAGCGCGAGTATCGCGGTGAGCGAGGCGCCCAGCAGCAGCAAGGGCTGGTCGTTGAGATAGATGCCGGGGAAGATCAGCGAGCCGAGGCTGTCGGCGCCAATCAGGTAGGCGAGCGGCGCCGTGCCCACGTTGATGGCGAGCGCCGTGCGCACGCCGCCCACGATGATGGGCAGCGCATGGGGCAGCTCCACGCGGGTGAGCGACTGCCAGCCGGTCATGCCGATGCCCTTGGCGGCTTCGCGCAGCGCGGCGGGAACGTTCTTCGCGCCTTCGTAGGTGTTGCGCGTGATGGGCAGCAGCGAGGCGAGAAACAGCGCGACGATGGCGGGCAGGTCGCCGATGCCGAAAACGCCGAGCGCGATGGCGAGCACCGCAAGCGACGGAATCGTATTGCCGATGTTGAACACCTGCATGAAGCGGTCGGCCTGGCGCTGAAAGCCCGGCCGGCTGAGCATCACGCCCGCGGGCACGCCAACGATAATGGCGAGCGCCATGGAATAGCAGACCAGCAGTATGTGCCGGTACGCGTAATAGGCGAGATCGCCCGCATGGCTGCGGAATGTCTCTGCGCCGATTCCACGGGCGAGCGCCCAGGCAATGACGGCTATGGCTATCAGGCTGCCCAGCAGTTGGACAGTGCGTCGAGTCATGAAGATACGCCCCCTCAATCTCGGTGCGGCGTGCACGCATGCGCTCGAACGAGCACAACGCGTGCGCCGCGAAGACGCCAGATGGCGCCGCGATGGAAGTTCGTAATCCCGGCATGGCCGCGATTGAACTGACGGAAACAGTCCTTGCCGGCCGCAACGACAGAGGCGGCGGGCAGTCGAATGAACGCGCCGATGCGTTCGTCTGATTGTCATGTTCAGCCCAGCAGCGCAATGACATCAAGCGCGCTGAGGCAGGGCACCGTCCTGCGAGGACGGCATGGATGCGGCGGGTAGAGCCCCGGGCCGCTGAGGCCGGTGGCCCCCTTGATATGGCGAAACGGATGCGCGCGCAACGAGTTCTATGTTGCTGATGTTGCGCTGCTGCGGTGACATCGCCGCAGTTGCATTACGTTACGCAAAAAATCATGCTTTTTGTGTCAGGAAGACGAGTATAGGGCAATCGACCAGGCACGTCTACCTTGGGGATCGATCGATATGATTTGCGTCCCTGCGAAAGTGCATTGTAAATGTGCCTAAATGTGTCATATTGGGTAAATGATAGGGATAACGAATTAAATATCGCAGGTATCATTTCCCGACTGCATCCAACCCTTCATTGCTGATCAATGTTGATACTGCGGCCGATACCACAGTGAATGGCGCGATTGATGCACGCGTGAGCCGATGGGCGCTGCCGCTCCGTCACACGCGCATCTGCGCTATTTTTCCTGGCTCATGCCCGCGACGCTGAGCGTGCGCTCGGCCAGCACGGCGTCGCGCTTGGCGAGCAGGTGGCCGCGCAGGATCTTCGCGAGCGCGGGCCCATTGCGCGCTTCGAGCGCGGCGATCATGCCTTCGTGGTCGCGTATCGCGCTGTCCCACTTGCTGGTCTGGAAGTTGGAGCGAAAGCGCAGCGCCTGCAGGCGCCGGTTCAGCGTCACGTAAGTCTGGCGCAGCGCCGCGTTGCGCGCCGCTATGTTGATGAGGTCGTGAATCGAATGATTGCGCGCGTAATAGCCGGACAGGTCGTTCTGCGCGCGGCACAACAGCATGGCGGCGTGCAGCGCCTTGATTTGCGCGAGCTCTGTTTCGCTGATGCGCTCGCACGCGAGTTCGCCCGCGAACGCTTCGAGCCCGCTCATGAGCTCGAACATGTCGCGTATCTCGGCTTCGCTCAGTTGCGCAACCGTTGCGCCGCGGTTCGGCGAGATCTCGATGAGCCCTTCGGCCGCGAGCACTTTGAGGGCTTCGCGCAGCGGCGTGCGCGAGATGCCCAGCACTTCGCACAGCTTGCGTTCGTTGAGTTTCGCGCCGGGCGCGAGCTGCCCCTCGACGATGAATTCGCGCAGGTGATCGACCACCGTGTCGTGCAGGCGCTGGCGCGCGAGTTTCGGCAGCGCGAACTCCAGCGTGTCAGGGTGTGCGGCCGCCAGTTGCGCGTCCGGAATGTCTGCATTTTGCATACGGCGCCTCGAATATCCAACTTGCCCCCATTCTAGCCTGGCTGCCGCCCGTGCTCCGCTGCAGCGCACTGCCGGGTTTCCCCTGGGCATCTGTGGGCCCATTTCGGCTTGCATCTGAGCGAGAGTGGACTAGAGTATTTTGCATGCAAAATGCCATTTTACCTTGGTCGGAAGTGTTACCGGAGGTGTGTCCGGCCTTCCTCGACAGTGGAATCTCTTCATGCTGAAACTCGACTTCCATCCCGCCGGCCGCCACTTTCTGCAGATTCCGGGCCCGAGCCCCGTGCCCGACCGGATCCTGCGCGCGATGAGCTACCCGACCATCGACCATCGCGGGCCCGAGTTCGGCGCGCTGGGGCTGGCGGTGCTCGACGGCATCAAGAAGATCTTCAAGACCGCGCAGCCCGTGGTGATCTATCCCGCTTCGGGCACTGGCGCGTGGGAGGCGGCGCTCACCAATACGCTCTCTCCCGGCGACGCGGTGCTGATGTACGAGACCGGCCACTTCGCGACGCTGTGGAAAAAGATGGCGGAGAACCTGGGCCTGAAGCCCGAATTTCTCGGCTTGCCCGGCGTGGAGGGGTGGCGGCGCGGCGTGCAGGCGGATCTGATCGAGGCGCGTTTGCGCGCGGACACGGGCCACGCGATCAAGGCCGTTTGTGTCGTGCACAACGAAACCTCCACGGGCGTAACCTCGGACGTTGCCGCGGTGCGCCGCGCCATCGACGCGGCGGGGCATCCGGCGCTCTTCATGGTCGACACCATCTCGGGCCTCGCATGCACCGACTACCGCCACGACGAATGGGGCGTGGACGTGACGGTTTCGGGCTCGCAGAAAGGCTTGATGCTGCCGCCCGGCATCAGCTTCAATGCGGTCTCGCAGAAGGCGCTGGCGGCGAGCCGCCACGCGAAGCTGCCGCGCGCGTTCTGGAACTGGGCCGAGATCGTGGAGATGAACCAGCAGGGCTACTGGCCCTATACGCCCAATACGAATCTGCTGTATGGCCTTTCCGAAGCGCTCGACATGATCCTGGGCGAGGGGCTCGACAATGTGTTCGCGCGCCACCGGCGGCTGGCGGCCGCGTGCCGCGCGGCGGTTCAGGCGTGGGGGCTCGAGATTCAATGCGTGGACCCCGCCGTGTATTCACCCGTGCTCACGGGCGTGGTGATGCCAGAAGGCGTGGACGCCGACGCGGTGCGCAAGCTCATCTACGAACGCTTCGACCTGTCGCTCGGCACGGGGCTGGGCAAGGTGAAGGGGCGCATGTTCCGCATCGGCCATCTCGGCGACTGCAACGACCTCGCGCTGATGGCGGCGCTGAGCGGCTGCGAGATGGGGCTGCGGCTCGCCGGCGTGCCGCTGCGCGCGAGCGGTGTGGGCGCGGCGATGGACTATCTCGAGCAGCATGAAAGCGCGCCGCGCCTGAAGGCGGTGGCGTGAGCCCAAGCCTCGCAGCCGTGCATATGCACACGATCGGCGCGCAATCACACACGGATCGGCACGGCATCGCATGGGATTGCCGCCACACCGATCCGCAACGCTTGAACGCCTGACGTTTCAACCAACCGCCCGATGCTCACGTCCACACCCAAACCGCTCGTTCAACCCATCCGGCTCATGCCCGCGTCCGCGCGCGCCGCGCTCACGCCGCTCGCCGCGCGGCTCGCGCGCGAATTGCGCGGCGACGTGCTGTTCGACCGCGCCTCGCGTGGCCGCTACGCCACGGACGCGTCCATCTATCAGATCATGCCGATTGGCGTGGCGGTGCCGCGCGACCAGGACGATCTGCGCATCGCGCTCGACATCGCTCGCGAAACGGGCGCGCCGGTGCTCGCGCGCGGCGCGGGCACGAGCCAGTGCGGGCAGACCGTGGGCGAGGCGCTCGTGATCGACACGAGCAAATGGCTCAACCGCGTCGTGGCCTTCGACGCGCAAACGCGCACCGTGACGGTCGAGCCCGGCATCGTGCTCGACCATCTCAACGCGTGGCTCAAGCCGCACGGCCTGTGGTTTCCGGTGGATGTTTCCACGGGCGCGCAATGCACGCTGGGCGGCATGGCCGGCAACAACTCGTGCGGCTCGCGCTCGATCGAATACGGCATCATGGTGCACAACGTGGCCGCCATCGACGCGGTGCTGGCCGACGGTCACGAGATCTGTTTTGTCAAGCTCTCCGAAATGTCTCGCGATGCGCGCACGTGTGCGCTCGTCGAAGGCGTGCGGGCCATTGCCGAACGCGAGCGCGACGAATTGCGCGAGCGCGTGCCGAAAGTGCTGCGCCGCGTGGCGGGCTACAACCTCGATCTGTTCGATTGCCAGAACCCGCTCGCGTTCGAGCGCGACGGCGAGCCGAATCTCGCCAACCTGCTGGTGGGCTCCGAGGGCACGCTGGCGTTCAGCCGCCAGTTGACGCTGCGGCTCGAGCCGCTGCCGCGCCACAAGGTGCTGGGCGTGGTGAACTTCCCCAGCTTTTACGGGGCGATGGATCTCACGCAGCACATCGTCAAGCTGGGGCCGACGGCGGTCGAACTGGTCGATCGCACGATGATCGAGCTGGCGCTCGGCAACCCCGCGTTCCGGCCCGTGATCGAGCGCGCGCTGGTGGGCGCGCCCGAGGCGGTGCTGCTGGTGGAGTTCGCCGGCGACGAGCGCGATGTCCAGCTTGCGCGCCTCGCCCGGCTCGTGGAACTGATGGGCGACCTGGGCCTGCCGGGCAGCGTGGTCGAGATGCCCGACGCTGCCGCGCAGAAAGCGCTGTGGGACGTGCGCAAGGCGGGCCTGAACATCATGATGAGCATGAAGGGCGACGGCAAGCCGGTGTCGTTCATAGAGGACTGCGCGGTGCCGCTCGAGCATCTCGCCGACTACACGAGCCGCCTGACCGAGGTGTTCCACCGCCACGGCACGGAGGGCACGTGGTACGCGCATGCGAGCGTGGGAACGCTGCACGTGCGCCCGATACTCGACATGCGCCGCGACGGCGCGAGCAAGATGCGCGCGATTGCCGAGGAGGCCGCCGCGATGGTGCGCGAGTACAAGGGCGCATTCTCGGGCGAGCACGGCGACGGCCTGTGCCGCGGCGAATGGGTGGCCTGGCAGTACGGCCCGCGCATCAATGCGGCATTCGCTGAAATCAAGACGCTCTTCGATCCGGCGAACCGCATGAGCCCGGACCGCATCGTGCATCCGCCGAAGATGGACGATGCCGCGAGTTTGCGTTTTAAGCCCGGCTATCGCGAGCGTGCGTGGCAGCCCGCGCTGGACTGGTCGGCATGGAACGTCACGCGCGATCCGCTCACGGGCGCCGAAGGGGCGCCGGGTTCGGGCGGCGACGCGAGCGAAGGGCTCGCGAAGGCCGTCGAGATGTGCAACAACAATGGCCATGGCCGCAAGTTCGACGCGGGCACGATGTGCCCGAGTTATCGCGTCACGCGCGACGAGCAGCATGTCACGCGCGGGCGCGCGAACACGCTGCGGCTTGCCTTGTCGGGGCAACTGGAATCCTTCGGAGGCGAGGACGAAGGCGCGAACGAGGGCGGCCTCGCGAGCCGGGCCGTGAAGGACGTGCTCGACTTGTGCGTGTCGTGCAAGGGCTGCAAGCGCGATTGCCCGACCGGCGTGGATATGGCTCGCATGAAGATCGAGGCGCGCGCGGCCTGGCAGCGCGCGCATGGCCTGGCCTTGCGCGAGCGGCTTGTGGCGTGGCTGCCGCGTTATGCACCGCTCGCGAGCCGCATGCCCGGCGCGTTGCCCGCGCTGGAGCGCCTGCCAGGCGTGGCGGCATGGCTCAAGCGGCGCATCGGCTTCGCGCAGGAGCGCGCGTTTCCGCGCATCGCGCGGGCGTTCACGGCCACGGCCGAAGCAACGGCTCAGGCAAAAGCTCAAGCGCCGAGCGACACCATGCCGGGCACTGCTGCCGCGCGCGAAGTTCTGCTCTTCGTCGACACCTTCAACAACTATATCGAGCCCGGCGTGGCGCGCGCCGCGCGGCGCGTGCTGGAGGCGGCGGGCTACACGGTGCGCCTGAACACGAAAGCGGGCGAGCGCCCGCTGTGCTGCGGACGCACGTTTCTCGCGGCGGGTCTCGTCGATCAGGCGAAGGCCGAGGCGCGCCGCTCGCTCGACGCGCTGCTGCCTTATGTCGAGCGCGGCGTGCCCATCGTGGGGCTGGAGCCCTCCTGCCTGCTCACGTTGCGCGACGAATGGACGGCCTACGGCTTCGGCGAGGCCGCCGCGAAACTCGCGAGCCATGCGTTGCTGTTCGAGGAATTTCTCGTGCGCGAACATCAGGCGGGGCGGCTCGACCTGAAACTGCGGACACTGCCGCAGGCGCGCGCCGTGGTGCACGGACATTGCCACCAGAAGGCGTTCGGCGCTTTCACGCCGGTGCAGACGGTGCTCGGCTGGATCCCGGGGCTCGCGCTCGCGCCGGTCGAATCGTCGTGCTGCGGCATGGCGGGCAGCTTCGGCTACGAAAGCGAGCACTACGCCACCTCGCTGGCGATGGCGGAGTTGTCGCTGTTGCCCGCCGTGCGCGCCGCGCAGGCGGCTGGCGACGCGCTGGTGGTCGCCGACGGCACCAGTTGCCGTCATCAGATCGCGGACGGCGCGGGCGCGCACGCGCTGCATGTGGCCCAGGTACTGGAGCGCGCGCTCGATCCGCCACGCTGAAGCACACGAGCGGAGATTGCCACGCTCGAAGCGGAAGTCGAAACATCCGGAGTCCTGAAGTACACGCCGATAAGGCGAAGCGGGGCCGTGCGCGCATGCCTGTGCGCCGCGCCCGCACACTTCCAGAAAGGAGACGATGATGCGCCGAGCCACCACACGCGTGCTGCTATTGCTGTGCGCGATGTACCTCATCACCTACGTCGATCGCGTTAACGTGAGCACGGCCGCCAGTCAGTTCGCGGCGGAGCTGCATCTCTCGCATACCGAGGTCGGCATCGTGTTTTCCGCCTTCGCGTATCCCTATCTGCTGTTTCAGATCATTGGCGGCTGGGTCGGCGACCGCTTCGGCCCGCGTCGCACGCTCGCCATCTGCGCCGTGATCTGGGCTGGCGCCACCGTGCTCACCGGTCTCGCGGGCGGTTTCGCCTCCATGATCGTGGCGCGCGTGCTGCTGGGTCTCGGCGAAGGCGCGACGTTCCCCACGGCCACGCGCGCGATGTCGAACTGGATGCCCGCAAGCCGCCGCGGCTTCGCGCAGGGCACAACGCACGCGGCCTCGCGCATCGGCAACGCCATCGCGCCGCCGCTCATCGTCTGGCTCATGCTGATGTCGGGCTGGCGCGGCGCCTTCATCGTCACGGGTATTGCGAGCTTCCTCTGGGCCGTTCTGTGGATCTGGTACTTCCGCGACGACCCGCGCTCGCATCCGGCCATCACCGAGGCGGAATGCGAGGGGCTCGAGCGCTACTCGGGCGCGAAGGAGCGCACGCCGGTGCCGTGGCGGCGGCTCATGGCGCGCATGTCGCCGGTCACGGCCGTGTACTTTTGCTACGGCTGGGTGCTGTGGCTCTTTCTCGGCTGGATTCCGCAGTACTTCCTGCACAACTACCATATGCATCTGGGCAAGTCCGCGCTGTTCGCCTCGGGTGTGTTCTTCGCGGGCGTGCTGGGCGACTGGCTCGGCGGCTCCGTGACCGACCGCATCCTCAAGAAGAGCCGCAACCTGCGTCTCGCGCGCAACGTGATGGTGGGCGTGTGCATGCTGCTCACGCTGCTCTCGCTCGCGCCCATCCTGCTCGCGCAGAACGTGACGGTGACGCTCGCGGCGCTGTGCCTGAGCGCGGGCTTCTTCTTCAACGAAATGACCATCGGGCCGATGTGGGCCGTGCCCATGGACATCGCGCCGAAGCACGCGGGCACCGCGAGCGGGATCATGAACACGGGCTCGGCCGCCGCAGCCATCGTGAGCCCCGTGGTGGGAGGCTGGCTGATCGACCGCACCGGCAACTGGAATCTGCCGTTCACGGTGTCGATGGCGATCATGGCGCTAGGCATCGTGCTGTCGTTCACGATGCGCCCGGACCGCTCGCTCGACAACGCAGCGGGTTCGGTCGACGGTGCACATGCACAGACGACGGCCTGAGCGCGGAAGCGACCGACTGGAGAGGAACGGGCATGAACGAAAACACAGCCATGCATGGCGCAATCCGGACCGAGCGCATCGAGGCCGGCGAGGGCGCCGAAGGCAGCGCGCCTATCGCCATCGTGACGATCGACCGCCCAGCGAAGCTCAACGCGCTCACGCGCATGCTCTGGCGCGCGCTCGGCGACACCTTCGAGGCGCTGGCGGCCGACACCGGCCTGCGCTGCATCGTTCTGCGCGGCGCGGGTGAGAAGGCGTTCTCGCCCGGCAACGACATCGGCGAATTCGCCACCGAGCGCGCGAACGTCGAGCAGGCGCGCGAGTACGGCGCGCTCATGCATCGCACGCTCGGGCTGATCGACGCGTGCCCGGTGCCCGTGGTCGCGATGATCCACGGCATTTGCGTGGGCGGCGGGCTGGAGCTGGCGGCGCTGTGCGACTTGCGCATCTGCGGGGAATCGAGCCGCTTTGGCGCGCCCATCAAGAATCTCGGACTGGTGATGGCGCACGCCGAAGTGGAGGCGCTGCTGCGCCTCGTGGGCGAGGCGGTGGCGCTGGAGATCCTGCTCGAAGGCCGCATTCTCGACGCGCGCGAGGCGCTTTCCAAAGGCCTCGTCACGCGCGTGGTGCCCGACGCCGAGGTGAGCGCGCACGCGCTCGCGGCGGCGCAGCGCATTGCGGCGGGCGCGCCGCTCGTCGCGCGCTGGCACAAGCAATTCGTGCGCCGCGCGCGCAACGCGGCACCGCTTACGCCGGCCGAACGCGACGAGGGCTTCGCGTGCTTCGGCACCGAGGATTTCGGCATCGGCTACCAGGCGTTTCTCGCGAAGCAAACGCCGCAATTCAAGGGGCGCTGAGAATGGATGAAACGCGACACGGCGAGGCAAAAAAGGACGCAAAAACTGGCCCTCTCGCGGGCCTGAAGGTGATCGAGCTCGCGCACATCATGTCGGGGCCGGTGTGCGGCATGATGCTCGCCGACATGGGCGCCGAGGTCATCAAGGTGGAGAAAATGCCGGGCGGCGACGACTGCCGCCGCTTCGCGCCCATTCTCGCGAGCGGCGAGTCCGCTTCGTTCATGATGGTCAATCGCGGCAAGCGCGGCATCGCGCTCAACCTGAAGACCGAGGGTGGCCGCGCCGTGCTGCGGCGCCTGCTCGCCAGCGCCGACGTGGTGACCGAGAACTACCGGCGCGGCACGATGGAAAAGCTCGGCATGGGCTACGAAACGCTCAAGGCCGACAACCCGGGCCTCATCTACTGCGCGATCTCGGGCTACGGGCGCAGCGGACCGTATGCGGACAAGGGCGGTTTCGACCTCATTGCGCAGGGCATGAGCGGCTTGATGAGCATGACCGGCGAGCCCGGGCAGGCGCCCATCAAGGCGGGCTCGCCGGTCACGGACATCAACGCGGGCATTCTGGCGGCGCTCGGCATTTGCGCCGCGTATGCGGGCCGGCAGCGCACGGGGCGCGGGCAGATGGTGGATACTTCGTTGTTCGAAGCAGGGCTGCAACAGATGTATTGGGCCTTCGCCAACTACTTCGCGGACGGCACCGTGCTGGAGAAAGCCGGCTCGGCCAATCCCACGAGCGCGCCTTATCAGGCATTCGCAACGCGCGACGGCTGGATCAACGTGGGCGCGGCGAACCAGAGCAATTACGAGCGGCTCGTCGCGGCGCTAGCGATTCCCGGGCTCGCGGACGATGCGCGCTTCGCCACCAACGCGGGGCGTCTTCAGCATCGCGCGATGCTCGTGGAGATGCTGGGCGCACGCCTGCGCGAGCGCACCACGTCAGAGTGGCTCGCGCTCTTCGACGAAATCGGCTTGCCGTGCGGTCCTGTGCTCGGCGTGCCGGAGGCGGCCTCGCACGAGCAGGCCATCGCACGCGGGATGATCGTTGAAACCACGCATCCTGTGAGCGGGCGCGTCACCGGCATTGGCTTGCCGGTGCACTTTTCGGACGGTGCGGCCACGCCCGCGGGACCCGCGCCGCTTTATGGCGAGCACACGGTGGAAGTGCTGCGCGAATGCGGCTACGACGCCGCGCAGATTCGCGCTCTCGAAGCCGAGGGCGCTGTGGGCGTGGCGCGCTGATGGACAGCGCAGCCGGCTTCGGTATGGCCGGCGCGCACCTGTACGCCGCCGCTGCATCACGTGTTCGAAAGCTGAGCGCGAAAAAAAAGCGCGCCGGAAGCGCGCCGTAAAGCGTGGAACGACTGCTAGAAGCGTGATGAAAGCGTGAACAAAGGGCGCGGCGCGGGCCGCGCCCTTCCCGTCAATGCGCGTTGTAGACGAGGATGCCGCCGATCGGGAAGTTGGTGGCGCCAGGCTGGAACGGCACGTAGACCTGATTGGTTGCGCCGTCCACGGCCACCGAGTGCACGCCGTTTCCGGTCGGGATCTGATCGATGACCTTGCGGCTCGCTCCATCCACCACGCCGAGCAGCGGCGTGTATCCCGACGATGCCGCCACGCCGTTCGCCGTCTCGTGCCGCGCCGGCAGGAAGTAGCGATTCGAAACCGGATCGTAGGTCACCTGATCGACGCCGCCGAAGGGCAGCGTGGCGAGCGTGGAGCCCGTGGTGCGGTCGAGAATCAGCGAGGTCAGCTTCTGGCCTTCAGGCTGGTCGCAGCCCACCAGCATGTCGTTGTCCGGCCCGAGCGCGAGCCCGGCCGGCGAGCAGTTGCCAAGCGGATAGACGCTCGACACGCCAGGCGTGCCCGCCACCACGGAGGCCGCCGGAATCACGTCGACTTCGCCTTCCGGATTGGCCGGCGTGCCGTCGTTGTTGATCAGGAAGCTCTTCGTCCTGGGATCGTATACGCAGGCCTCGAGACCCGAGGAGGTCGGGAACGTGAGCTTCGACATGATGGTGCGGGTCTTGTTCGAGATGAAGGTCGTGAACGGCGGCGTGTCGCCCGGGCTCGCGAACATCACGATGTCGTCGTCCGGGTCGTAGCAGCCTTCGTCCACGCGCTCACCCGCGTCACTCACCGCGATCGTGCCCACCACCTGCTGCGCGGCCGTGTCGATTACCTTGATGTTGTTCACGTCGCCCGCGTACAGCGTGCTGGTGCCCGGAATGCCGACGAGACCGTCCGGGCCCGACGTATCCGTGGTCTTGCCGATGCCGGTGAAGCCGCCCTTGATCTGCCCGATGAGCGCGTTGGTGTGCGTATCGACGACGTCCACCGAGGCGTTGTTGCGGTCGGCCAGATAGTACTTGCCGGAGTCGGTGTAGCTGATGTCGAAGCTGAACGCCGGGTTGGCCGAATTGGGCACCTTGATCGTGGTCTTTTCGGCGGGGGTGGTGGGGTCGCTCGATGGATTGTTATTGCTGTTGCTGCCGCCGCAGGCCGCCAACCCGACCGACAAGACGAGCGCCGTCACGGACCAGATTCGTCCTTGCAT
>JAITTX010000018.1 GCA_031286755.1 Paraburkholderia sp. | reverse complement strand
CCGAGGCAGATGCCGAGATACGGCACCTTCGCTTCGCGGGCGTACTGAATGGCCTTGATCTTGCCTTCGGTGCCGCGACGGCCGAAGCCCCCCGGCACGAGAATCGCGTCGAGATGCTTGAGGCCGTCCACGCCCTCTTCGTCGATCTGCTCGGAATCGATGTACTCGATGTTCACCTTCGTCGAGGTCTTGATCGACGCGTGACGCAGCGCTTCGATGAGCGATTTGTACGACTCGGTCAGATCGACATATTTGCCGACCATGCCGATCGTGACTTCGTGCTTCGGGTGTTCGAGCTTCTCGACCATCTCGGCCCACATGGACAGATCCGCGGGCCTGGCCGAGAGCTTCAGTTCGTCGCAGACGATCGAGTCGAGGCCCTGGTCGTGCAGCATCTGCGGGATCTTGTAGATGCTGTCCGCGTCCCACACCGAAATCACGGCGTCTTCAGGCACGTTCGAGAACATCGAGATCTTCGAGCGCTCGTCGTCCGGAATCGGACGGTCGGCGCGGCACAGCAGCACGTTCGGATAGATACCGATTTCGCGCAGCTTCTGCACGCTGTGCTGCGTAGGCTTGGTCTTCAACTCACCCGCCGTGGCGATGAACGGCACGAGCGTGAGGTGCACGAAGCACGCGCTGTTGCGGCCGAGGCGCAGGCTCATCTGGCGCGCGGCCTCAAGGAACGGCAGCGATTCGATGTCACCCACGGTGCCGCCCACTTCGACGATCGCCACGTCCGGCTCGCCACAGGTGGCCGATGCGGCGCCGCGCTCGATGAACGCCTGGATCTCGTTCGTGATGTGCGGAATGACCTGCACGGTCTTGCCCAGATAGTCGCCGCGGCGTTCCTTGCGGATCACCGATTCGTAGATCTGGCCCGTGGTGAAGTTGTTGGCCTTGCGCATCTTCGTGCTGATGAAGCGCTCATAGTGGCCGAGGTCGAGGTCGGTTTCCGCACCGTCTTCCGTCACGAACACTTCGCCGTGCTGAAACGGGCTCATCGTGCCGGGGTCGACGTTGATGTAGGGATCGAGCTTGAGGAGGGTGACTTTCAGACCGCGCGATTCGAGGATCGCGGCGAGGGAGGCGGCGGCAATACCCTTGCCAAGGGAAGAAACTACGCCGCCGGTGACGAAAACATATTTGGTCATCGCTGGATGCTCGCGGGAAAAACGGATTATACCGTAAAGCAAGGGCTAACCCTGAATTTTGCGTGAGCACTTTATCGGGCGGCGCGCCCCCCGCGAACCCCCATGCCGGACTGATTGCGCCCCTTGGCACGCCTGCGCCGAGCCGCGCCAGGCCGGGCTCTGCTCAGCCGCCGTTTTCCATCGCGTAAAGCATGCGCTGCACCGCGCGCGCCGTCTCGATCGGCCGCTCCATCGGATAGAGATGGCTGCCCTCGATCCACTCGAAACGCTCGCCGGCGATGCGCTGCGTGGCCGCCAGCCCGACCTGGCGCAGCTCCTTCGAGTGCGTCCCGCCGATGAAGCTGACCGGCACCGGCGCGCCGTGCGCGAGCCGCGTGCCGAAGGTATGCGGCAAGGTGCGGTAGATCAGGTATTCGGTGCGGCGGTCGAAGGCGAGCGTGCGCGCGCCGTCGGCCGAGGTCTGAGGAATGCCGAAGTCGATGTAATCGGACAGCACGCGTTCGTCCCAGCGCGCGAACGCGGGCTTCGAATGGAAGTGGCGCCAGGCCTCGTCGCGGCTCGCCCAGCTCGTGCGGCGCGTGCGCGTGGCGGCGGCGGGCGAGATGCGCTCGTCGAGGCCCGTCCATTGCGAGACTTTCAGCATGCCGCTGCGCCAGCCCGCGATCACCGGCGAATCGAGCATCACCACGCCCCTCACCCACTGCGGCTTCCTGAGCGCCGCCATGAGCGAGAGATAGCCGCCGAGCGAATGGCCGACCAGCCAGACCGGATTCTCGTAGCGGCGCCCGATGTCCTCGATCAGTTGATCGACGAGATGCGGCCAGTCGCGCGTCACGGGATAGCGCGCATCATGGCCGATGCGCTCGATATAGCGCAGCTCGTGGGTATCGCCGAGCTCGGCAAAAAGCGTGCGATAGGTCGATGCCGGAAAGCCGTTCGCGTGTGAAAAGTGGATGACGTTTTTCAATGCCCTGTTGTCTCCGGCCTGTTGTTCCTGGTCCTGTTCACGGCACGGCTGTTGAGCGCCTGCCATGCATGCGTGCTCCGCCGCCCGCTTCTGTTGCTGGATTTGCTGGTTTTGCGTTACCCGTTTCGCCTGAATCACGCGAGACGCCACTGCCAGAACAAGCGCCCGTGGCGCTGCCTGAGGCGCCTCCGGACCTTGCACGCTCCTCACTCGCCGGCCTCCATCCAGTAGCGCCGCTGCGTATCGCGAAAGCGCTCGACGGTCAGCGTGCCGGGCGCAGCTTCCACACGCGCCGCACCATCGGCGTCGCTGCGCGCCAACACGATATGGCGCGACTCGTAGCGCGCGAACACCCCCGGGTGCGGATGGTGAAACCGGTTCAGGTAGCCTACCTGAAATATGGCGACAAGCGGCCAGACAGAGTCGAGGAACGGCTCGGTGGACGAGGTCCTGCTGCCGTGGTGCGGCACCACGAGCACCTGAGCCCGCAGGCGGTCAGCGTCGCGCACAAGGAGCGTGCGCTCGGTGGGCGCCTCGATGTCGGCGGCGAGCAGCGCGGAGACGGCGCCGTCCTCCGTGCCGCCCGCCATGGCGCCCTCGGTGCCACGCCCGGGCGCCGTGGTGACGCGCAGCACGCAGCAATGCGTATTGGGCTTGCCCGAGAGTGGACCGGCATTTGGCCAGAGCACCTCGAACGCCACGCCATCCCATTGCCAGCGCTGCCCGGCGGCGCACTGCACGGCGTCGGCGCCCGCGCGGCGCGCACTCGCCCAAAGCGGATGACCAGGCAAAATGCCCGCCACGAACTGGCGCACCGGCACGGCGTCCAGTACCGCCTGCGCGCCGCCCGAGTGATCGGAGTCGTCGTGACTCACCATAAGTGCGTCGAGCCGCATCACGCCATGCGCCTGCAGATAAGGCACGACGATCCGCTCGCCCGCGTGCGTGGATTCGGGCCCCGGACCGGCATCGAAGAGGAGTGTGTGCCTGGCGGTCTCGACGAGCACCGAGGTCCCCTGCCCGATGTCCAGCGCGCTCAGACGAAACGTGCCGGGCGGCGGCCCGCCCGGCGCGGGCGCGAGGAGCGGCAACCAGGTGAACGGCACGAGCCAGCGCAGCGGCCAGCCGCGCGGCGCAAGACACCACGCGACACCAACCGCCGCGCATCCCAGCGCCCAGTAGCCGGGCTGCGGCAGGCGCAACACGGCCCAGGGCCACCCTTCCAGCATCGCGAGCGCAGCCGCGAGTCCCTCGACCAGCGTGTGCGCCGCGCGCAGCGCCAGGGCATCGAGCGGCGCGGGTAGCACGACACCCGCCAGCGCGGCCGGCGTCACGAACACGCTCACGTAGGGAATCGCAAAGGCGTTCGCCAAGGGGCCAATCAACGGAATCTGCATGAACCAGTACGCCGTGAGCGGCGCCAGCGCCAGCGTGACCGCCCACTGAACGCGCGCTCCGTCTCCCGCCCTGACGCAGAAGCGCCGCGCGGCCCGGCGCCAGCGTTCGTGATCGAAGACGGCGGAAAAGCGCGCAGAGAGGCGTGGCGGGTCGATTGCATCCCGCGGCGCGTCCTTCTCGCGCATCGGATCGGCCTCCTCCGGTGCGGGCGCGATAGCGTCGGTTCTCCGCACGCGCGGGCGGCCGCTCGCCGCGAACAGAATGGCCGCGACGGCGCCGAACGAGAGCCAGAAGCCGGCCGCCGTGACCGCCCATGGATCGCGCAGCAACACGAGACCGAGTGCCCACGCGAGCACGTGACTGCGCGCCAGTTCGCGCGAACTCCATAGCGCCGCGGCCGTGACCGCCAGCATCCACAGTGCGCGCTGCACGGGCACGTTGAATCCGGCCAGCGCCGCGTAGGCCGCGGCCACGCAAACCGCGCCGGCAACCGCTATTTTCTGGGCCGGCACGACGAGCGGCGCCTCCACGCCGCGCCAGCGCGCGCGCCGCCAGAGCGCCCCCACCGCCCAGCCGGACAGACCGGCGACGAAGCTCAGATGCAGCCCCGAGATCGCCACGAGATGACTCGTGCCGGTGTTGCGCAAAAGCCGCCAGTCGACGCTGCTGACGGCATCCTGCGCGCCGGTCGCCAGCGCCAGGACGATGCCGCGATGCGGCGCATCGGCGAGCACCGCGTCGATGCGCGCCCGCACCGCCGCACGCACACGTTCGATGCGAACGCTCATGCCCTGCGCATCCGCGGCCAGCCGCCGTGCGCGCTCGGGAGTGTTGACGTAGCCCGTCGCGCGCACGCCGCGCGAGAGCAAGGTGGTTTCCGTATCGCGCAAACCGAAGTTGCCCTCGCCGTGCGGGCGTTTCAACCGCACGGTCAGGTGCCAGCGCGCACCGGGCTCGAGGCGCGGCAGCGGGGCGTCTCGCGCAACCCAGGTGAGCTGGATCAGTTGCGGCAGCTTTGCTCCCGGGGCGCGTTGCGGCCATGACTCCACGGCAAACAGGAAGCTCGCCCTGCTTGTATCGAGAGCGAGCACCCGGGCGATATGCCCGTTCACGTCGATGTCGCGCGCCTGCCAGGCGGCGGGCAGCGCTTCGGCGAGCCGCAGCTCCGCGCGCCAGGCCCCGTAACCAAAGCCCGCGCACGCCGAAGCCACGCAGACGGCAGTCCACCCGGCGAACCTGCGCATGCCACTCATGGCACCTACAGCACCGCGCAGCAACCATACCGCGGCCAGCACAGCAAGCGCCGCCAGCATCGTCAACGCGAGCCACGCGCTCCACCCTGGCAATGCCGCCTGGCGTTGCAGCAGCATCACCCCGAGCGCAAACCCGCACCACACTGTCCGCATCGCGCCTCCTTCGCTACGGGGCGACGCGCGGGCACGCACCGCAACCGTTGCGCGCGCAACTCTATGCGGCGGCGTTATCGCGCGTGTCGTGCGAACCGCACGCCATTCTCGAAGGAATTATGCAGACGAAAGCGTGAGCCGGGGCAGCGCCGCCGCGGCGTTGGCCGTTGTGCCAAGGGCGAGCTCCTCGGGCATCAGGCCACGCAAGCCGGCGAGCACGGCGCCGATGCGCGGCACCTGATCCGGCGTGTTGCGCACTCGGTAAAGCCAGGACGGCGAGATGTCGGGCGCATCGGTTTCCATGACGATCGCGTCCAGCGGCAATTGCGTCGCGAGCCGCCGGATCTGCAAGGCCCGCTCGAAGGTCACGTTGCCGCCAAAACCCAGATGCATGCCCTGCTCGATGAACGCGTTCGCCTGCTGGAAGCTGCCGTTGAACGCATGCGCGATGCCGCGGCGCACGCCATTGCGGCGCAGACCCTTGAGCACCTGATCCTGTGACTTGCGCACGTGGCAGATCGCAGGCAATTCGAACTCGCGCGCGAGACGCAACTGCGCGTCATAGAAGTATTGCTGGCGCGCGTCGTCGAGACCCGGCACGAAGTAGTCGAGACCGATCTCGCCAATGCCGACGAAGCGCGGGTCGGCGAGACTCGCCTCGACCTCGGCGCGCAGCGTGTCGAGATCCTCGTCGCGCGCCTGCGGCGTATAGAGCGGATGAATCCCGAGCGCGTAGACCGCGCCGGGTGTGCGATGCGCGAGCGCACGCACGGTGGCGAAATTCTCGCGCGCGACGGCGGGAATCACGATGCGCGCAACGCCCGATGCGCGCGCGGCTAACGCCACCGCGTCGCGGTCGACGTCGAACTCGCTGGCATCGAGATGGCAATGCGTGTCGATCCACATGGAAAGCGTGCTCCCGCCCGCGCATGGGCGTCATTGGCATGGCGGCGCTGGTCGATGCGGCTCGCCGCTGACGAGCCACACTATCGCCTGCTCATCGGCGTGCCGCCGCTGCCTCGCCGGTCACACCGGCACGACCGGCTCCTCGTGCAACATGCCCTCACGCAGCCGCACGATGCGGTCGCAGCGCGCCGCGAGGTCCGGGTCGTGCGTGACGATCACGAAGCTGGTCTGGAATTGATCGGACAATTCGAGCATCAGGTTGAACACCGTGTCCGCCGTGCTGCTGTCGAGATTGCCGGTGGGCTCGTCCGCCAGCACGCAGGCGGGCCGCGTCACCAGCGCGCGCGCGATCGCCACGCGCTGGCGCTCGCCGCCCGATAGCTCGCCGGGGCGATGCCGCGCGCGATGATCGAGGCCCACGCGCGCGAGCATCTCGAGCGCCTCGCGGCGCGCGTCGTCCTGCGTCATGCGCCGAATGCGCAGCGGCATCGCCACGTTATCGAGCGCCGAGAATTCGGGCAGCAGATGGTGAAACTGATAAACGAAGCCCAGCGCGCGGTTGCGCAAGTCGTTGCGCTCGCGCTCGGAAAGTTCCGTGAACGGCTTGCCGAGCAGCTTGACGTTGCCGGTGCCCGGCTCGTCGAGCCCGCCCAGCACGTGCAGGAGCGTGCTCTTGCCCGAGCCCGAAGCGCCCACGACCGCGAGCTTTTCGCCGCGCTTCACCGAGATTTCGGTGTCGTGCAGGACGTTCACCGAGAGGTCGCCCTGGCCGAACACCTTGGAAATGCCGTGTGCTTCGATCACGAACGGATAGTTGCCCGCCGTGGCGAGGATCGATTGACGTTCATTCATAACGCAGCGCCTCCGCCGGACGAACCTTGGCCGCGCGCCAGCTGGGATAGAGCGTCGCGAGCGCGGACAGCACGAACGCAATCGAGCCGATACGGATCACGTCGGAGGCGACGAGTTCCGAAGGCAGCTCGCTGATGAAATACACGGACGGCGGCAGGAATTGCACGCCGAAGAGATGCTCGATCATCGGCACGCTCCAGGGAATGCTCCACGCGATCAGGCAGCCGAGCGCGATGCCGATGGCAGTGCCCGCGAAGCCGATCGTCACGCCCTGCACGAAGAAGATCTTCATGATCGAGCCGGGCTGCGCGCCGAGCGTGCGCAGGATGGCGATGTCGGCCTGCTTGTTGGTGACGGTCATGACGAGCGACGAAACGAGGTTGAATGCCGCCACCGCGATGATGAGCGTGAGAATGATGAACATCATGCGCTTTTCGATCTGCACGGCCGAGAACCAGGTCTTGTTCTGCTGCGTCCAGTCGCGGATATAGAGGTCGCCCGAGAGCGTATGCACGAGCTGGCGCGCCACCGCAGGCGCGCGCTGCATGTCCTTCAGGCGCAGGCGCACGCCGGTTGGCGCGGCGAGGCGATAGAGCACTTCGGCGTCGCGGATGTTGATGAGCGCGAGCGAGCTGTCGTACTCGTAGTGCCCCGACTCGAACACGCCCACCACCGTGAACTGCTTCAGGCGCGGCAGCATGCCCGCGGGCGTGATGCTGCCTTCGGGCGCGACGAGCGTGACCTTGTCGCCCTTCGTCACGCCGAGATTCGCGGCGAGGTCGCCACCGAGCACGATGTTGAAGCTGCCCGGCGTGAGATCGTTGAGGCTGCCTGCCTTCATTTCCTTGTCGATATCGGACACCTGCGGCTCTTCGGACGGCTCGATGCCGCGCAGCGCGACCCCGCTCAGGCTCTCGCCGCGCGTGAGAAGCGCCTGCGCATCCACGTAGGGCGCGGCGCCGATCACCTCGGGGTTGGTCTTGGCCTCTTTGGCCGTGAGCTGCCAGTCGGGCATCGCGCCCGTGGGCGAAAAGATCTCGATGTGCGCGAGCACGGAAAGCATGCGGTCACGCACGTCGCGCTGGAAACCATTCATCACCGAAAGCACGACGATGAGCGCCGCCACGCCCAGCGCGATGCCCGACATCGAAATGAGCGCGATGAACGAAATGAAGCCGTTGCCGGTCGTGCGCTTGCCGGCGCGGGTGTAGCGCCAGCCTATTTGCCATTCGTAGGGAAGTTTCAAGCGAATCCTTTTGTGCGTCTTCGTTGCGCATGGGGCGCGCCGGCCCGCAAGCTGAATTACGTGCCGCGGCAACCCGGCGGTCAACCACGAATCAACCGCGAAGTTTGCCACACTACCGACGCCTCACGGACTTTACGCCATCGCAATCCGCCGCGCAGGCGGTCCGCGCGCTTGCCCCCGGGATGCCGATCGCGCCCCCCAGGGTACCGGGGGGTTGCCGGCAAGTCCCTGATTCTTATGAAGAGCACCTTTCGAGCCAGCGTGGCATTCCCGTGCCCCGGCGCCCTTGCCCCCCTCCACGCCACGCGCACCGGCGCCCGGGCACGACACCTGCCTCGCCCAGGCGCCACCTGGGCCGAAGTACAATGCGCACCATCATGCCCGCCGATCGTCTCCATCTCCTCGTTCCATTCGCGCTGCCGTCCGCGGCAGTGGCCTCAACCGCCCTCGCCGGCCTCGAATATCCCGCCCTCTCGAAGCTGGTCGCGCGCGCGACGCTGGATGAACAGGTGATCGGCGAGGATTTTCAGCGCACGCTGCCACACGAGCGGTGGGTCGCGCACGCGTTCGGAGCGGCGGCGCCCCGAGCGACCGCCGGCACCGGCGCGACGAACGGCACGAATGACACACGCGGCGCGGCCGACGACGAAGCCCCGCTCGCCCCCTGGATGCTGCTCGCCGACGGCGGCACGCCCGGCAACGCAACCTGGGCCTGCATCCAGCCCGTGCACGTGCGCATCGCGCACGACCATCTGGTGCTGATCGATCCGGCTTCGCTCGAACTCACCGACGCGGACGCCGCCGCGCTCTACGCTGTCGCAAAGCCACTCATCGAGGAGCTGGGGGTGCGTGTCGAAGCACCCACGCCCCAGCGCTGGTACCTCTCGAGCAAGGAATTCGGCACGCTCGCGGGGGCGTCGCCACTGCGCGCGAGCGGACGCAACATCGAAATCTGGCTGCCGCACGAGGCGCACTCGGGCCAGCGTTCGCGCGCATGGATGAAGGTGCAGAACGAGGTGCAGATGGCCTGGTTCGAGCACCCTGTCAACGAAGCGCGCGAGGCGCACGGCCTGCCCGCCGTCAACTCGATCTGGTTCCACGCGCAAGGCACATTGCGTCCGGTCAAACGGGCGTTCGCGCGCGTGCGCTCGGACTCGGCGGCCACACGCGGGCTCGCGCTCGCCGCGGGAGCCGCGCTGGAGGCGGCGCCCGACACGTTCCGCACGCTCGCCGCATCGGCAGACAACGCGCCACGAAACGCCCCTGAAAGCGCCCCGAACGGCGCCGCAAGCGAAGAAGCCGCCACGCTCGTCGAACTCGACCCGTTCTCGGCCGCCTATATCCAGCAGGATTGGGGCCGCTGGAACGCCGCATTCGCACAACTCGAGCGCGACTGGTTCGCGCCCGCGCTCGCCGCCCTCCAGGCCGGCGAACTGGCCGAGCTGGGCTTCACGCTGTGCGGCGACACCGGCTCGGTCACGCTTAGAGCCACGCGCGGCGACCTGCGCAAATTCTGGCGACGCCGCGAATTCGCGTCGCTGTTCATCGAATAATGTCCAACGTTTTTTCCAGGACCGCTCACGCATGACCCGAATCGTCACCCGCGCCTGTTCCCCCGCCGATACCGAAGCCCTGATCCGTCACGGCCTGCATCCGGTGCTCGCCCGGCTCTATGCCTCGCGCGGCGTGTGCCAGCCCGACGAGATCGAAACCGGCCTCAATCGATTGATGCCGCCCGCCGGCATGAAGGGGCTCGACGAAGCCGCGACCCTGCTCGCCGACGCGCTCGAAGCCGAGTGCCGCATGCTCGTGGTCGCCGACTACGACTGCGACGGCGCAACCGCGTGCGCCGTGGCCGTGCGCGGCCTGCGCATGCTCGGCGCGCAGATCGACTATCTCGTGCCGAACCGCTTCGAGTACGGCTATGGCCTCACACCCGAGATCGTTGCGCTCGCCGCACAGCGCAAAGGCGGGCCGCCTGACATCCTGATCACGGTGGACAACGGCATCGCCAGCGTGGAGGGCGTGGCGGCCGCCAACGAGCTAGGCATCGAAGTGCTCGTGACCGATCACCATCTGCCCGGCGACACGCTGCCCGACGCGCGCGCCATCGTGAACCCGAACCAGCCGGGCTGCACGTTCGAGAGCAAGTGCATCGCGGGCGTGGGCGTGATGTTCTATACGCTGCTCGCCTTGCGCGCCGAGCTGCGCCAGCGCGGCTGGTTCGACGAGACACGCCCCGAGCCGCGCCTCGACGGCCTGCTCGATCTGGTCGCGCTCGGCACCGTCGCCGACGTCGTCAAGCTCGACTGCAACAACCGCGTGCTCGTCGCGCAGGGCCTGCAGCGCATCCGCAACGGCCGCATGCAGCCCGGCATCGCCGCGCTGTTCCGCGCCGCGGGCCGCGACGCGAAGAGCGCCTCGGGCTTCGATCTGGGCTTCGCGCTCGGGCCGCGTCTGAACGCGGCGGGCCGCCTCTCGGACATGTCCCTCGGCATCGAATGCCTGACCACCGACGACGTGGGCCGCGCCTGGGAGCTCGCCCAGCAGCTCGACGCGATGAACCGCGAGCGCCGCGAAATTGAAGCGGGCATGCAACAGCAGGCGCTCGCCGATCTCGCCAGCGTCGATCCGCAGGACAACGCCACGCTCACGCTCTTCAACGAGGGCTGGCATCAGGGCGTGATCGGCATCGTCGCGGGGCGGCTCAAGGAGAAGTTCCACCGCCCTTCCTTCACCTTCGCGCCCGCCGACGAAAATGGCGAGCTCGTGAAGGGCTCGGGCCGCTCGATTCCCGGTTTCCATCTGCGCGACGCCGTCGATCTGATCAGCAAGCGCGAGCCGGGCCTGATCCACAAGTTCGGCGGCCACGCGATGGCCGCGGGCCTGACGATCGCCGCCGCCGACGTACCGCGCTTTGCCAACGCGTTCGAGCGAGTGGGCCGCGAATGGCTCTCCGCCGAAGCGCTCGCACGCACGGTGGAGACCGACGGCGAGCTCGAAGACGCGTGGTTCACGCCCGATTTCGTCGAAATGCTCGACGCGGCCGTCTGGGGCCAGGGCTTCCCGGCCCCCGTGTTCTCGGGCGAATTCGAGGTGGCCTCGCAGGCGCTCGTGAAGGACAAGCACCTGAAGCTGCAATTGCTGCGCGGACGCCAGCGCTTCAATGCGATCTGGTTCAACCACACCGAGACGCTGCCGCAGCATACGACCGTCGCTTACCGGCTCGTGCGCGACACGTGGAACGGCGTCTCGCGCGTACAACTCGTCGTGGAGCACGCGGCGCTCTAAAAACGGTATCCGGGGCTCCCCCCCGGTTACGCCGGACGCCGCTGCAGCACCCCATCGCGCCCTTGACGCAGGTCCAATCGGCTATAATTCAATGTTTTACACGCCGGATCACGACACAAATGGAAGCGGAACGTCTCAACGCGATCGAAGCCCTTTTGGCGGACCTGCGC
>JAITTX010000198.1 GCA_031286755.1 Paraburkholderia sp. | reverse complement strand
CCATAGCCGCTGGCGAAAGCCGGGGTGGCGAATGCGGCGGCGACAGCGACGAGCAGGGACGCGATGTGTTGCGGTTTCATGATGGAGACGCTCCGGAGCATGTTCATAAGGGTGTGTTCGAACCGGTTGCACGATCCGCACCGGTTCGATGACGCATTTCGCTTAAAGCACGTTGATGACGACGTCGATGTTGCCGCGGGTCGCCCTGGAGTACGGGCAGGTTTGATGAGCCTGGTCCACGATGGCCTGGGCTACGTCGCCCGGCACACCCGGAACCCGGACGTGCAGGCGCGCCTGGAGAAAGTAGGCATCGCCTGCGGTGCCGAGATCCACTTCGGCGTCAACCGTAAGGTCTTCCGGCAACTTGACGCCGAGCTTGCGGGCCGCAATGCCCATGGCGCCAATGAAGCAGGCCGACCAGCCGGCGGCGAACAGTTGCTCCGGATTCGTGCCGTTGCCTGAGGAGCCCGGCGACGAAAGCTGGATATCCAGGCGGCCATCGGAACTGCGCGCGGCACCGTCGCGGCCGCCGGAGGTGGTGCGGGTCTTACCGGTGTAGAGGACTTTTTCGATCTTGCTCATGATGGGTTCCGTTCAGTGATGGTTGGGTAGGCGGATATCAATCGCATGCGATGTAATCGTGTGAGATGGATAATGCGACACGCTGCACCCGATGTCAAGCGGTTCCGAATAAATCGCATGCGATTTAATTGGAGCTGCCTGGAAGAAATGGGGTGCGGACGGTGCGGGTCGAAGTTGTTGAGGGTAGGGAGGGCATGCCCTGCCATCACGACGGGCGCTTACGATTAAATCGTGCGCGATATACAATGGAGACATCGAAGGAAATTTTTGCCGAGGACGATATCCATGAAACCGACTGACACCGCAGCTTCCGACGCCCCGAAGCTTTCGGACTTTCTGTGCTTTGCCGTCTATTCGGCGAATCTGGCATTCGGCAAGGCCTATAAGCCCATTCTCGAGGAGCTCGGGCTGACCTACACGCAGTACATCACGATCATTGCGCTGTGGGAGGAAGACAACCAGACCGTTGGCAGTCTTGGCGAAAAATTGTTCCTCGAATCGAATACGCTCACGCCGATTCTCAAGAAGCTCGAGGGGATGGGCTACCTGGAGCGCAGGCGCGATCCCGCCGACGAGCGTCAGGTGCTGGTCAGCCTGACCAAAAGCGGCCGGCGCCTGCGCGAAAAGGGGCTGTCCATGAATCTCGTCGAGGCGACGGGTCTGAAACCCGATGAGTTCCAGCGGATGCAAAAAGGGATCGTCACGCTGCGCAACAACCTCGTTCGCTCGGTGGAAGAGCAGGGGTGAGGAGACTGTGACGCCTGCGGCCGGTCTGAATCGTACTTTCAGGATCCGCCGCCAGGCGCGCAGGCAGTCAATGGCCGATCACTTTAATGCGCCCAGTCGTCCTGGGTATAACCGGCCTGCCCGGCGCGGATCAGGTCTGCGCGCACTTCGGCGCGGGTCAACGGCTGACCCGTCTGTGCAAAGGCCGCGGCATTGAAAAGTAATCTCACAGTCATGACCCCGGTATCATGGTTAGTAATCCATAGCATGGAATGGTTACATCCCGCATGATGTGTCTTGTTGCGCCGTTACATAGCGAGAGGCCAGTGTGCTGCTCGACAGATGCGGCGCCATCGTTCGCCGGGCGGTGTCGAACGCTTCCCACTCTTCGCCAGCATGCAGGGATGGAATCGTGACCAGTTCATGGCGCTCGAAACCCGTCAAGGCGGCGTCCACCAGGTCTTGCGCCGACATCACGATCTCCTTGGGCAGATGCTCGATCGGCAGGCCGCCGGTCTCCCAGAAGTCGGTGGCGGTCGCGCCCGGCAGGACGGCTTGCACCTGAATGCCCTTGTCGGCGAGTTCATGGTGCAGCGACTGGCTGAAGGCAAGCACGAAGGCCTTGCTGCCGCCATAGACTCCGTTGAGCGTTTCAGGCGAAATCGCAACAATGGACGATACGTTGATGACAGCGCCGGCGCCGCGCGCGACGAATCCCGGAACGGCGGCATAGGTGAGGCGGGTGAGCGCGGTGACGTTCAACCCGATCAATCGCGTCATCGCATCGACATCGCTCTCGAGCAGCGGCGTATGCGTTCCCACGCCCGCGTTGTTGACGAGCAACGTGATGCTTGCATCTCGTTTCAGGATGGCCTCGACGGTCGCGAGGTCCGCGCGGTCGTTCAGGTCGGCGCCGACGATCTCGACGCTCCGTTGTGTCTCGTTGGTGATGCGCTGCGCAAGGGCGGTCAGTCGGTCGCGGTTGCGCGCCACGAGGATCAGGTCGTAACCGCGCTGCGCCAGCCGCTCCGCGTAAACTGCGCCGATACCCGATGATGCGCCGGTAATGAGGGCGGTACCTCGATGTGCCTGTGCCATGATGTGCCTCCGTTCAGAAAAGCCGTAGATGAATTCACGAGTCCATTCTGGCTTCCTTTCGCTGCGACATAAATGACGTATATGTGTATGATTCAGGACATCGTTTGACGGGTGACGAACATGCACCGGATTGGATTTTTGCTGGTTGACGGCTTCCAGATCATGGCGCTCGCGACACAATCCGTGTTCGAGTATGCGAACCTCGTGGCCGGCGAGCCGTTCTACAAGATCGACAATTTTTCGCCGGACGGCGGCGAAGTGTGCTCATCGCTCGGCATGGCCGTGGGTAGCCGGCCTTTGCGCGGCGCGATCGCGGTGGACACGTGGATGGTCGTCGGCGTCAACAATCCGCTCGACTCCGCGACGCCAGACAAGGTACTGGCGTTTCTGCGCAGGGCGAGCACGCGTGCAAGACGCGTCGCCGGCATTTGCACGGGAGGATTCATCCTGGCCGAAGCGGGTTTGCTCGCGCAACGGCGCGCGACAACGCATTGGGCCTTTGGCCGCGAAATGGAGCGGCGTTTTCCGGATGTGCGCGTCGAGGAGGACCGCATCTATGTCGTCGATGGATCGGTCTGGACGTCTGCGGGCATGACTGCGGGGCTCGATATGGCGCTGGCGATGGTGGAAAAGGACATGGGCGCTGAGGCAGCGCGTTCGGTGGCGCACAAGCTCGTGATGCATCAGCGTCGCTCGGGTGGACAATCTCAGCATTCCGAAATGCTGGAACTTTCGGCGAAATCGGATCGCATCCAGGACGCATTGACCTACGCGCGGCAGAACCTGAATCGTTCGCTGACGGTGGAGGAACTGGCTGAGGCCGTTCACATGAGCGCCCGCCAGTTCAGCCGCGTGTTTTCGCAGGAAACCGGGCAGTCGCCTGCAAAGGCCATCGAACGGTTGCGATTGGAGGCAGCGCGGCTGATGCTCGAGCAGAGCCGCCATCCGCTCGAAATCATTGCAAGGGAAACGGGGTTTCGCGATCGCCGCCATATGCGAGAGGCTTTCCTGCGAGGATTGGGTCTTCCGCCCCAGGCCGTTCGACGCGACGCTCGTACTGGAGACCGGGACAGGTCACTCCAGGAATCGTAATTCCGCGCGAAACACGGCATGTTAATATTCGCATGCGAACAATAAATTAATGCGCGCTCCGGTACGGGAGCGCGATATGAGGATTGGGAATGGATCATCGGCTCGTCTATCTGCTGAATGTGGGTCAGCGACGCCTGCACAGGTGGTCGCAGGCGCGGACGGCCGCCAGCGGCGTGACGGCAGCTCAGGCAGGCCTGCTCTTTTTTCGGGCGAAGAACGACGGAGCCCTGACGAATGACGCGGCGGCCGCGCTGGATCTCAAGGCGCCGGGAATGAGTGGCCTGGTCGATCGAACCGAACGCGCAGGCCTCATCGAACGCCATGCGGACGAGTCCGATCGGCGCGCGACGCGGCTGTGGCTCACCAAAGAAGGTCGGGGAGCGCTCAGGCGCAGCAAGGCAGGTCTTGTTGACCTCAATGCCCGACTCACAGAGGGGTTTACGGAGTCCGAGATCGACGTCGTGGCGCGATGGCTGGCCAGTTTGCAGGAGAAGTTTCCGGCCGACGGCGACGACGCGCAATAGCAACCCTTCGGGACACCGCCGGTGCCCGTTCATGTTGCCCCGTCGTACATACGACTGCTATTGTCAGTGAGCCTTCGTGAAATCCGGCTGGCGCTTTTGGGCAAACGCCATGAAGGCTTCCTTCGCCTCGGCGCTTGCAAGCAGCGACCCGATAGGCTTTGCGGAAAATTTCGCGGCGACGCGACGTGCCTCCGCGTGCAGATCCGCCGCGCGAGTGGTCTTGTTCGCAATGCCCCATGCGACGGCAGCATCGGCCGTTACAGGCTCCGGTAGTTCGCATGCGAATAATGCATATATTCGTATGCGAATTAAACGTGCGTGCAGCCAGTGGCCGGACCGGATGCGGGTGGACAGCTCAGCTCAGGTCAGGACTTCCCGGCCAGTGCATGCTGGATTGCCGCCTCGGTTTGCGCGTAGTCGCCTTCGCCAAAATGGGAATAGACGATATGTCCACGCTTGTCGATCAGGTAGAGCGCAGGCCAGTACTCGTTACCGTAGGCATTCCATGTCGCGTAGCTGTTGTCCTGCGCGACCGGATAACGGATACCGAAATGGCGGATAGCCGTCTTGACGTTGTCCGTATCGCGCTCGAACGGGTACTCGGGCGTATGAACACCGATGACCGTGAGTCCCTGATCCTTGTATTTCGCGTACCAGTCCTTGACGTATGGCAGTGTGTGTATGCAGTTGATGCACGAATAGGTCCAGAAGTCGACCAGCACGACCTTGCCGCGCAGTTGCTGCATCGTAAGTGGGGCGCTGTTCAGCCATTTGTCGATGCCGGTGAATTCCGGTGCAGTGGCGCTGGTGGCAATGGTTTCGGCCTGGGCGCTATTGCAGAACGTCGCAGCGGCGGCAATGAGCGTGGTGGCAGCGACGGCCGCTGCTGAAAGAGTCCTGATTCGATTGAACATGTCAGAGTCCTGTGAGAGTGGGAAAGTGAGCGGACAGGGCGCCATAGGCGAGCGTGTCGTACTGGAAATAGATCGCGGCTGCGCTCAGGATCACGAACACGCCGAAGACCTGCTGTAGCCGGGGTGCGATGCTGCGCGACCTGCGCAGCGCGTACTGTCCGCCGTAAATGACCGCAAGCATCGGCACGGCGGCGCCGATTGCATATAGCCCGAGCAGCAAGGCCGACCACTGCAGGTCCTGGGCTTTCACGACCAGCACGAGGATGGAGGCGAGCACTGGCCCGGCGCATGGCGTCCAGACGGCGCCGAGCGACATGCCCAGCACGAAGCCGCCTGAATTTCCGTTCGCGGGTTGCGAGGGGCCGGCTGCGAAGGCAGTCGTCAGCGGAATTCGCGCCATGAGCCATTCGAAAGGCGCGGGCCACAGGCGCAGGAGGCCGAACAGCGCGAGCAGCGCCGTCGCGGTGTTGCGGAGTGTGTGCTGGGCCAGATGCGCGGCGTTCGAGACGGCGCCCAGCGTCAGGGCGAGCGACGCGAACGCTACGATAAATCCCGCAATGATGAAGAGCGGACGTGTCCGGTCAGGCCGCTCGACCGAAGTGCCAAGGAGTATCGGCATGACGGGGAGCACGCATGGAGAGGCTATGGTGAAGAGCCCCGCGAAGAATGCGAGTGTCGGCTCGAGAAAGTTGTGCATGATTGGCTTCCGGTTGACGGGTATGGCGTTATTGGAAGCCCGCTGCGTATCGGGTTTGTGTCGCCATGCGGCGCAAATTGCAATCTGCTTTGTCTGCACGCGGCGGTGACACATGGCGATACAGGGGCGCTCGAACGTTTCAGAACGTTCACGTCGGCAGTGATGTCGTGAAATTTGTCTGCGCCATTCCAGGCGGAGCCGCCCAGGCGACGACGTTGCATCACCTGTCGGCTGTGCGGAATTGCAATCACGAATGCGCGAAGATCGGGCCAAGGCCGGGAATATCGGAACGGTCCGTGCGGGCACCCGAGGCCGAAGTGCCCGCCGCCGGGCTGCCATAAGACGTCGTGGCGACGCTGTCGTGCGCGTGCAGGCGGGCTTCTGCCTGCTGGATGTTCCGCGGGTACTGCGTTTCGTCTGCGGATGGGTTGTAGCCAGCCTGTTGCAGCGCGACCAGTTCCTGACGTACCTGGGCGCGCGTGATCGGCTGGGTCGACTGGGCAAACGAGAGAACTGGCAGGGCGACGGCGGCGGCAACGACAAGCGATTTGATGAAGTTCATGATGTTCTCCAGAAGAAAAATAAAAGGGCTTGCAGGCGGGTATCGCGGTTCGGCTTTTGTCCGGTGCTGCGTCGCGTCCTGCCATGAGGGTATTTGAGCGCGCAGACGTATCTCGCTTGTGTCGGGAATGAGGGATGAGTGCAACGCTGTGTATCGGTTGGCGCCACCGATACATGCGGATACAAAACTGCGGTAAGCGGTGGATTGAGATGGGCGGCGGCGGGCTGGAGGACCCTGTAGCCAGTGCGTCCATATTGTCGAGGCGGCAGACGATGATTCGAAAGATCGACCTGCTGTTTCAGATGAACCTGAGCGCCGGCATGCGGCCAGTCAGCTTGCTCCGCGTCGCTTATGCGTCGCGCACGCTGCTGCCTGCGAAGGTGTGCGCTTTCATCGATCACGCCACCGAGTTTTTCAGTGGCTCCGGGCACGCGAGTATGAAAGGAAATTGAAGGATTTGCGGTCTGTGCAGTGGCGATTGTTGTCGGTGCGGTCATAAAGTGATGCCGCGCGCGACGGTTGTTCCGGGCCGTCAGGTTGTCTAATCTGTGCATATGCACACACAAGCCAATTTCGTTCATCGCACCCCGAACCGCGAACAGCCTCATGCCCAGTTTCCCGAGCATGACGACTGCTTTGCCGTGCGCCAGGCGGCCCGCCATCTGTCGCAGCTCTACGAGCGGCACCTAAGCGCGGCGGGG
>JAITTX010000120.1 GCA_031286755.1 Paraburkholderia sp. | reverse complement strand
AGTTCCTGCATCGAAATTCTCACCTGCCTCGTACAAGTGCCTGCAACGGCCGATGCCCGATTTATACGCCTCACAACATATGTTGTCAAATAAAATGATGCTTGCAACAAATGCAATCTGCGAATGCGTAAAAAAACCGCCTCCCGGGCGGTCAGATGAAAAATAGTTCCGGGTATGCACGCGCCCGCGGCCAGGTACAAGTGCATCGCCAGGCGGCGATCCGTGACAATGGAGCGCGCTAGAACAACATCGTCAGGCACTCGAACAGCGCCCGGTTCTCGGCCCTGGCCGAGCGGGCCCGGTGACGGATCACCGCGAGGAGGCAATCGACAAAGCACTGCGCCGCCGCGTTGAGCACGACGTTGCGTCGCGTAATGATGCCGAGCCGGCTGATCTCGAAGCGCTCGGCGATTTCGACGGGCACGACCCAGTCGCGCACCGCCTCGGTCACCAGCAGCGGCCGGGGGCAATAGCTGAGCATGTCGGCATTGCGCACGAGTTCGAGCAGCAGCGAAGTCGAATGCGCGCAGTGCAGGCGGCGAGGATCGACATGCGCGCCGTGGTTCCAGAACAGGTTGCGCATCACGTCGGCATAGCTCGTGGCCGTGTAGTTGACAGCCCAGTTCTGCTCCAGCAGCTCGTGCATCGAGCCGCTGCCCGCGCACGGATGCCCCTTGCGGGCGATCACGCACGACGCGTAGTCGAACAGCGGCTCGACTTCGAATTCCTGCTCGGGCATGGCCGCCGTGAACGGGCTCACCGCGAAGTCGAGCAGGCCGTCGCGCAGGCGCGGCAACGCAACGGCGGTGAATCCCTCGAAGATCTCCAGCCGCACGTCCGGCATGGCTTCACGAAAACGCAGCAGCGTCTCGGGCAGAAAAGTCGCGATGATCCAGGGCGTCGCGCTAATCGACAGATGGCCGCCATGCTCGCCGCGCAGTTCGGCGAGTTCCTCCTGAGCGTGTTCGAGCTGCCCGACGATCAGGCGCGCGTGCTTGAGCAGCTTGCGGCCGCTCTCGGTGAACCCCACCCCACTCGCGCCCCGTTGCAGCAGCGCGAGGTGCTGCTCGCTCTCCAGCTCGCGCAGCGCCTTGCTGACCGCTGCCTGGGAGAGCCCCGCAAGACGCGCGGCGGCACGGATGCTCCCGGTATCGGCAACGGCGACGAGCGCCTGGAGTTGGTGAAGTTTCATTGACAGGCAATAGGCGGGAGACGCTTTGGAAGCGAACACCAGCGGTTGTCAGGAAAACGGCATTGTGCCTCCCCACTGCGGAATTGACCACCTATGATCGGCTGACCAGCGGCACCAGGCGCTCGCCCCGCGCCGTCGAACCACACATGGGCCAGCGCAACAAGAACGAGACCCGAGGAGATCACCCATGACCACTGAAACGTCGCCCGACATGTCACCCGGCCGGCTCGAAACCGAAGCGGCCGCCCAGCACGCAAGCGCCGCGCACGAGGCTCACGATGCAGCGCTCGCGCAAGCCTGCCGCAAGGCGGCGTGGCGCATCATCCCGCTCGTGACGATCGCCTACTTCTTCGCCAATCTCGACCGCGTCAATTTGTCGTTCGCGAAACTACAGATGCAGGAGGCCCTGAAGTTCAGCGACGTCACCTACGGTATCGGCGCGGGTCTCTTCGCGTGGGGTGCGCTGCTGTTCCAGATGCCCGCGAGCCTCGCCGTCGGCCGGCTCGGCGCGCGCCGCTATCTGTGCGTCGCGCTGGTCGCATGGGGCACCATTTCCGCGCTGACGATGTTCACCTCGTCCATCGCCTCGTTCTATTCGCTGCGCTTCTTGCTGGGCGTTGCCGAAATCGGTTTTTTCCCCGCCATCGTTCTCTACTTCTCGCGCTGGTTTCCCGCGGAAAGACAGAGCCGCATCATGTCGATGTTCTTTCTCGCGATGCCGCTCTCCGTGGTGTTCGGCGGGCCGTTGACCGGCCTGATCATGGACCGCTTCGACTCGGTCGCGGGTCTGGGCGGCTGGCAATGGGCATTCCTGCTCGAGGGAGTGCCCGCCGTGCTGCTCGGCTTCGCGATGCTGACGATCAAGGAGCGCCCCAGCGACGCACACTGGCTCACGCAAGCGGAAAAAGAGGCGCTCGATCACGCCCTGTCGCGGAGCACGCCTACGCAAGCCACGCGCAGGATCAGCCGCGCGGCCGACGCGCTGCGCCATCCGTTGCTGTGGATTTTCGTGACGATCTGCTTCTGCTTCAATCTCGGCAACTTCGGCCTCATGTTCTGGCTGCCCACGCTCATTCATCAGGCAAGCCAGGGCTCGAACATGCACACCGCGCTGCTCTCCGCCATTCCTTATGCACTGGGCGCGCTCGCCATGGTCGCCAACGGCTTCAGCGCGCCGCGCGAAGGCGTGCGCCTGCGCTCCGGCCTGCCCGCGCTCGTGGGTGGCGCCGCGCTCGCCGCGAGCGTGATAGTGTCCGCCAGCGTGTGGACCTCGCTGATCCTCACTTCGATTGCCGTGGCGGGCGGCATGGCCACGCTCTCCATGTTCTGGTCGCTGCCCGGCCGCATCTTCTCGGACAGCGCGGTCGCCACCTGCGCGGGCATGATCAACATGGCGGCGGGCCTTGCGTTCTTCAGCGGCCCCGTGGTCATGGATGCGCTCAAGCAATGGACGGGCGGCGTGAGCGTGGGCGTCATGGTGCTTGCCGCAGCGCTGTCGCTTGCCGGCCTCCTGTTGCTCATGCTGCCCCGGCGCCCGATCGAAGAAGCGCATTGATCCGCGCCTGAAAGCGCCTCGGGCGCCCCGTTCAGGATTCGGGACTCATTCCCGCCAAGACCAGTGCAATCGGGCCGCAGCCCGAAAGGAGAACTCGTGCGTATAGCCATCGCTGCCTTTCAGATCGAGTCGGTCAGCTTTTTGCCCCAGGTGGCCGATATCGAGGATTTCGAGCGTGTGGCCCTGCGCGGCGCGTCGATACTCGAGAAAATGCGCGGCACCAATAGCGCCGTTGGCGGGTTCATCGACGTGCTCGAGCGCGAACAGGCGCACATCGTGCCGCTCGTCGATGCCTCGCTGGGCGCGTTGGGACCGGCAAGCGAGCGCGCCGTCCAACGATATTGCGACGAGATCGTCGATGGCCTGCGCGCCCATGACGGCCTCGACGGCGTCCTGCTCTTCCTGCACGGGGCATCGTGGTCTCAAGGTCATGAGGATCCCGAACGATACATCATCGGCCGGGTACGCGAGGCGATCGGACCGCAGTTGCCACTCGTCATCGCGTTCGATTATCACGGCAATATCGATGCCGACACGCTGCGCGGCGTCACCGCCGCCTTCGCCTATCAGAAGTCGCCGCACACCGACATGGCCCAGACCGGCATACGCGCGGCGCGCTGCCTCGTCGCCACCGTGCGCGGCGAAATTCAGCCGGTATGGACGATCCGGCGCCCCCATGTCGTCGTGCCGAGCATCTTCAGCGCCACGAGCCTCTCGCCCCTCGCCGATATTCTCGCGCTGGCCCGCGCGCGCGAAGCCGCGAGCAACACCTGGCTCGACGTGTCCGAGATGGCGGGCTTTGCCTACGCCGACGCGCACAACACGGGCTATACCGTGATCGCCGTGGCGGACGGCGACCACGCGCTCGCCGCCCGGACCGCCGACGATCTCGCCGCCGCGCTGCACCGCCATCGCGCGGCGCTGTACCGGCCGCTCAAGGTCTGGTCGATCGAGGAGGCGCTCGCCCACGCATGCGGCCGGCCGCCCTCAGGCAAGCCCCGCATTCTGCTCGAGCACGCGGATCGCATGAACGATTCGACCCATGTGCTGGCCGCGCTGCTCGCGCGCGGCGAGGAGAACGTGGCGGTGCCGTTCCTGTGGGACCCGCAAGCCGCCCGCCTTGCCTGCGCAGCGGGTGCGGGCGCAACCATAGCGGTGGCGCTGGGCGGCCATAGCTCCGATAAAGCCGGCCCGCGGCTTCAGGTCACAGCGCGCGTGCGGCAACTCGGGCCCGCTCGCGCGCACTATACCGGCCCGGTCTTTCATGGCGTCGAGTTCGAGATTGGTCCGTCCGCGCTGCTCGAAATCGACGGCATCCTCGTCAGCGTGACGAGCTTCCCCGCTTTCGGCATCGACGACGCGCCGTTTCGCATGTTCGGCCTGCGCCCCGAAGATTTCCGCCTCGTCGTGCTGCGCTCGAAAACGCACTTCCGCAGCTTCTACGAGCCGATCGCCGACGAGATTCTCGTTGTCGATACACCCGACTATGGCGCGGCCGACCTGACGCAGTTCGACTATCGGAGACTGAATACGGCCATGAACTGGCCGTTCTCGCAAGACGCGCCGCGGTCCTGACAGGCCGTCCTCACCACGGCACGCCCCGCCCCCATAACAAACGAGATATTGAGGATGACAAAATGAAATATCAGGCTGCAGCCGGCGCCATTCTTCAGGCGCTCTCGATCAGCGCACTCGCACAGTCTTCCGTGACGCTGTTCGGCAGCATCGACGACGGCGTCACCTATATCAACAATACGGGCGGACACTCGGCCGTCAAGCTGCAGGACGGCGTCAACAAATCGAACTCGCTCGGCTTCGCCGGCACCGAGGACCTCGGCAACGGCACGAGCGCGCTCTTCAAGCTCGAAAACGGCTACTCCGCGAACAACGGCAAGCTGGGACAAGGCGGCCTGCTGTTCGGCAAGCAGGCATGGGTGGGCCTCGCGCAACGCGGCATCGGCCAGGTGTTGCTGGGGCGCCAGTACGACTACACCGTCGTGCTCGAGCAATACACCGCCTGCAACAACTGTGGCATCTATGCATACCAGAACGCCGACATCGACCGTGCGGCAGGCCAGCGCCTGAACAACGCCGTGAGTGTCAAGAGCAACACGTTCGGCGGATTCACGTTCGGCGCAATGTACGCGTTCGGACAGGACTCGGGGGCGCTCACGACCAACAGCGGCCGCGCCTATAGCGCACAGGTGCAGTATTCCGCCGGACCGTTCTCCGCGCTCGCGCTCATTACCGACGTGAACGGCGCGCCCGTTGCCGCGGGCAGCTTCGGCACGAGCAGCGTGCTCGGGCGGCCCGTCACCGCATCCACGGCGTTTTTCGTCGACAATCTGCGCGTGGCCGCGCTGGCCGCGTATTACCAGATTGGCGCGTGGCGGCCGTCGATCACCTATTCCAACTCGCAGATCAAACTGGGCGGCGCGAAGTCCACCGATCAGATCCTGCGGGTAGGCACTACCTTCGCGCTCACACCCGCGGCCCTGTTCGCCGCACAGGTTGCGGTCGACCGTTTCGAAAGCTCGCGGTGGTATTCGCTGGCGCTGGGCGCAGACTATCTGCTCTCGAAACGCACCGACGTGTACCTCGATTTCGAAGCGCAGCACGCGAGCGGCGCGGGCACGGCGGCATCGATCTTTCTCGCCGGCCCGTCCTCGACCAGCCATCAGGTCGTGGCTCGCGCAGGCATCAAACATCTATTCTGATTCGTCATCCGAATCATTTATCCGGAAATATCCATGAGCACGAAGATCAACGTCAGTCTCATCCAGTTCAATCCCGCTTCACTGCAGGCCGTCGACAACGGCCTGCGCATGTGCGAATACGCGGAAGCGGAGGCGAAGCAAGGCGCGAACCTGATCGTGTTTCCCGAGCTGTCCAACACCGGCTACATCGAGCCGCTGGTAGCCGGACAGCCGATCGCCGACGGCACGCTCCATCCCAGCCAGTTCGCGCGGAAGCTGCACGAGGCCGCCGCGACGCTCGACTGCCTGTTGATCGAGTCGCTGCGAGAGATCGCCGAGAGCCACCGCATGCACATCGTCGCCGGTCTCGCGCTGCGCGACGCCACGCAGCGAGGCGTGCTCTATAACTCGTCGGTGCTGATCGGCCCTGATGGATTGCTCGGGGTCTACCACAAGATCCACCTCTGGCACTGCGAGAAACTCTACTTCACGCCCGGGCGGCGCCTCGATGTATTCGATACGTCGCTTGGAACGCTCGGCATGCAAGTCTGCTACGACATCCGCTTTCCCGAAGTCACCCGCATCTTGAGCCTGAAGGGCGCAACGATCGTGACGAGCGTATGGGCCGCGCCCTTTCCCGTCGACAAGGTCCTGCCGGACAGCGATATCTTCCGGCATCGCGCCTATACCCGTGCGATGGAGAA
>JAITTX010000092.1 GCA_031286755.1 Paraburkholderia sp. | reverse complement strand
GCCGCGAGATGATCGGCAAGCATCCGTTCGTCGGCGAGTTCGACGTGTTCGCGGTGGAAGGCGGCACCGCGGCCATGACGTACATCTTCAACACGATGCGCGAGAACTTCCTGATCAAGCCGGGCGACACCATCGCGCTTGGCATGCCGATCTTCACGCCGTACATTGAGATTCCCGAGCTCAACGACTACATGCTCAACGTCGTGCACCTCGACGCCAAGGTCGAGAACGGCTGGCAGTACTCGAAAAAGGAACTCGACAAACTGCGCGATCCGAAGGTCAAGGCGTTTTTCCTCGTGAATCCGAGCAATCCGCCTTCGGTGAAGATTGACGACGCGAGCCTTGAATACATCGCCGAGATCGTCAAGGAGCGCCCGGACCTCATTCTGCTCACCGACGACGTCTACGGTACCTTCGCAGACCACTTCGTTTCGCTCTTCGCGCTCGCGCCGAAGAATACGATTCTCGTGTACTCCTATTCGAAATACTTCGGCGCGACGGGCTGGCGCCTCGGCACTATCGCGACGCACCGTGACAACGTGCTCGATCATGCGCTCGCGCAGCTCTCGAAGGACCAGAAGAAGGCGCTGCACAAGCGCTACGAGTCGATCACGACAGAGCCTGAGAAGCTCAAGTTCATTGACCGTCTGGTGGCCGACAGCCGTACCGTCGCGCTCAATCACACTGCCGGCCTTTCCACGCCGCAGCAGGTGCAGATGGTGCTGTTCTCGCTGTTCTCTCTGATGGACACGCCCGATGCGTACAAGAACGCGCTCAAGTGCCTGATCCGCAGCCGCAAGCGTGCGCTCTTCGAGGAAATGGGCATTACCTACGACGAGAGCGATCCGAACCAGGTGGACTACTACACGATTCTCGACATGGAGTACATGGGCGAGAAGCTCTTCGGCCGCGAATTCGTCGACTGGCTCCTGAAGCAGGTCCAGCCCAACGAGATGCTGTTCCGCCTCGCGAACGAAGCGCGCGTCGTGCTGCTGCCGGGCAAGGGCTTTGGTACGCCACATCCCTCGGGCCGCGTGTCACTGGCTAACCTGAACGAGTCGGATTATCGCAAGATCGGCCACGCACTGCGAAAGCTTACCGAGGAGTACGTGCGGCGCTATAACGAGGCCAAGGGCAAGAAGCTCGATCTGGCAGCGGTGATGAAGTAAGGGGGAAAGCCGCAGCGCTCACGAAGCCGCAGCGAGGCGGATGACGGCAAGCGTTCTTTGGGCGACGTGCCTCAGCGATTTGGATCCGCAGGCGCTCGCCGTCGTGCGAGTCACCATCGAGGTGTTGTTCGCCAGAATGGCCGCACGCTGAGCATCTGTACACGGATAGAACCTTGCAAGTCCGCGCCATATTGCCCGCCTGTTTTCCAACGGAGCCTCCTGGAACATCAGCATGCATTGGCTACAGGTTCGCAGCGCTACTTCGCCCCCCAGCGCACCCTGCACGAGGTGACGGTACGCCCAGACGCTCACGTGGAAATGGTACTTTCTGCTGGCAGTAGGTACCTGAAAAAACCAGGGATTTGCCCGGCGCGGTGTGGAAAGCAAAAGAACGGGTGGGGCCGCATCGGTGGGTGGTCTAGCGCACACATGCCTCGTTTGGCGGCTTCGGCAAACGAGGCATTCGCATTGGGCGCCGTCTCGGCATTCCTGATGTGCCACTCTCCCTTGCTGCTGCCACGATCTGTTCACGCTTCGTCGACGACCTGCGTTGCAAATCTTAACTACGTGAGCGGCAAGTCCCTGGATTGGAGCGGCTCGCATTTTTCAGCCGCTCGGCGCATGCACTTTCAGAGCGCAGCGATCGCCGCGATTCCAAACTCTGCGGCAAGTTCGGCAAACGGCTGGTGTACCGAATCCGGCAACTCGATGGCGGTATCGTGGCGCGTGCGATTCTCCGCTTCGTACTGGCCTGGATACTGCACCCGTTGCGCCGGGTCCTGCGGCGGGCAGCTAAGCAAATAGTCAAGGAAAGCGTCGACCTCCTGCGAGCGCCAGGTCGCGTTGAAATCCACCTGCGGATCGAGCACAAGCGCGAACATGTTGTTGTGTGCGATACCGTCGCGCGGATTGTCGGGATGGATCGTGCCACCGCCGGAGAGCACGCCGGCCAACAGTTCCGCGACGAGGCTGAGGGCGTAGCCCTTGTGCGCGCCGAACGGCAGCAGCGCGCCGGGCGGGTCCGCAAACAGCACGTTGGGGTTGCTGCTCGGACTGCCGTTCGAATCGATCAGCGAGCCCGGCGGCGCCTCGCGACCGTTCTCGGCAAGCACACGCGCCTTGTTCACGGCGATCGCGCTGGTCGCAATATCCACAACGAAGGGTGGACGTCCGCCCGGCAGCGGGCCCGCAAAACACAGCGGATTCGTCGTCAGGCGCGCCTCGCGTCCGCCGTACGGCGCGACCACCGGCGGACGGTTCACGACATTAGTAAAGGCCAGCAGCACGAAACCCTGCTGCGCGACCATTTCGCCGTAGTGGCCCATGCGCCCCAGATGGTGGCTGTGGCGAAGCGTGAGGATGCACTGGCCATGCGTGTGCGCCCGCGCGATGGCGTCTTTGACCGCCACCTTGCCCACGTGCTGGCCGAAGCCGTTATGGCCGTCGTAGGCCACGAAGGCGCCACGGTCCTCCACGCGTTCAGGCCGCCCATCCGGGCTCACGAAGCCGGCTTCGAGCCCACGCCGATAGCTCGGCAGGATCGACAGGCCGTGG
>JAITTX010000002.1 GCA_031286755.1 Paraburkholderia sp. | reverse complement strand
CACGGGCTCGACCCGCAGGGCTTCACGTTCAAGGCCGGCGATGGCCTCTACGCGGCGTTCCAGTGCCGCACGCCCGACACGCTCATCGCGTGGGGCAGCAACGGGCGCGTCTACTCGGTGTCGATCGCGCAACTGCCGGGCGGGCGCGGCGACGGCGTGCCGGTCACTTCGCTCATCGAGCTCGAAACGGGCACGCATCTGCTGCATTACTTCGCGGCGAGCGCGGACCAGCAACTGCTGCTCGCGTCGAGCAATGGCTTTGGCTTCATCGCGAAGATCGGCGACATGGTGAGCCGCGTGAAGGCCGGCAAGGCGTTCATGACGATCGACGAGGGCTGCGCGCCGCTCGCGCCGATGCCGATGCTGCCCAATGCGATCCAGGTGGCGTGTCTTTCGGCGGGCGGACGCCTGCTCGTGTTCGGCCTCGACGAGATGAAGACGCTCTCGGGCGGCGGGCGCGGCGTCACGCTGATGCAGCTCGAAGAGAAGGAGACGCTCGTGCGGGCGCTCGCGATTACGGCGGCGGGCGTGGTGCTCGAAGGCACGGGCCGCGGCGGCAAGGCGGGCGAAGACCAGATGGCGGGCGCGGTGCTCGCGCCGCAGATCGGCAAGCGCGCGCGCAAGGGCCGTGCGCCCGATTCGAAGCTCAAGGTCATCACGGGCATGCGTCCGGTGCTGCCGCAATGAGCGTGATTCGTTGCCGATAAAGACGTAACGAAATGCGCATATCCGGCGCGAACCGTGGCACGGCATGAAATAATGCCGCGCAACACGGTTCGCGCTTTTTTTTACCTACAAGGAAATACCAGCATGGGTCACGCGATCGAAATCGCGCTCTTTCTGCATCTGCTGAGCGTTGCCGTCTGGGTGGGCGGCATGGTGTTCGCGCACTTCTGCCTGCGTCCAGCGCTCGGAGATCTCTCGCCGCAACTGCGGCTGCCGCTCGTGGAGTCGGTGTACAGCCGCTTCTTCAACTGGGTGGGCATTGCCGTGATCGTGATTCTGCTCACGGGCGGCTTTCTGTTGATGCAGTTCGGCGGCGGCCACGCCAGCTGGCCGCTGCACGCCATGGCGGGCCTCGGCGTGATCATGATGCTGATCTTCGGCCACATCCGCTTCGCCGTGTTTCCGCGCATCCGCCGCGCGGTGCAGGCGCAGAACTGGCCCGACGGCGCGCGTGCCGTGGGCACCGTGCGCCGGCTCGTCATCGTCAATCTCGTGCTGGGCGTCGTGACGATCGGCGTCGCGGTGATGTCGCGCGGGTTCTGAGTATTTCATCCAGCGCTCGCGGCGCGCGCTTTATAGCGGTTTTATTGCGGGTTTTATAGCCGTTCCGCGAGCGCATGGCGCTGCATGCAGCGCTCCATCGCGTCGAAGAACGCTTCTTCGGCCGCATTCCTCTTGCGTTCGCGATGCCACAGCAAGTGGATGTCGACGTCCGCGAGACCCTCCTCAGGCGGCAGCCGCCACAGGCGCTGCCGCGCCAGATCATCCTTAACGATATGCTCGGGCAGGCAGCCGATGCCGTAGCCCGCGTAGATGAGCCGCCGCACCTCGTCGAGGCTCGGCGAGGACGCCACGATTCTCCCCGTGAAGCCGCGCTGGTCGCGAAACACCGTGAGCGGCGAAAGACTGTCGCCGATCTGGTCGCTCGTGAACGACACAAAATTCTCCGCGAGCAGGTCTTCCATCGTCAGTTGCGAGAGGCCGAATAGCCGGTGATGCCGGCCGCAGAAAATCGCGTAGCGCTGGCGCAGGAAGCAGCGCATCTCCAGCTTGTCGACCGGCGTGCGGCACAGGCTCAGGCCCGCGGTGGCGGTTTTCTGCAAGAGCGACGAGATGATGTCCGAGGAGCGCATGACTTCGATCTGCAGGTCGATGCGCGGATACGCCGAGTGGAATTCGGCCAGGAACTCGTCGTAGACGCGCGACTCGATCCGGCTCACCGTGAGCAGGCGGATCGAACCGGTGATATCGGCCGTGCGCTCGTCCAGCCCGGTTTCGAGGTGGGAGATCGTGCCGTAGATGTCGCTCGCGATGCGATAGACCTCCTCGCCGGCCTGGGTCGGCACGAAATGCGTGCCGCGCCGCTCGATGAGCTTGCGGCCGAGCGCGTCTTCGAGCCGCTTGAGCGCCTGGCTCACGGCGGGCTGCGTCACGTAGAGGCGCGCCGCGGCGCGGCTCAGGCTGCGCTCCTGCATGATCGCGAGATAGGTGCGCAGCAGGTTCCAGTCGAGCCGGTCGTTGAGAAAGCGGGTGGTGTCGGCGCGCATGGGCGGTCTCCTGGCCAGTATTGGGCTCGGGCATTAGTCAAATTTATGTGTCGAATAATAACTCGAAATTTGACTAATGTTTTCTGACAGGCGATAACGCTTTCATGCGTATTGCAACGACTGCGGCAAGTCCCGTGGCAAGCAGCACGCACGACGAAAGCGCCTGGAGACAACCTGATGAGCACACAACAAACCACCGCCCGACAGCCGGTGCGCGCCGCAGCAGCGGCGTTCATCGGCACCATGATCGAGTGGTACGACTTCTACATTTACGCCACGGCCGCCGCGCTGGTGTTCGGCGAACTCTATTTCCCGTCCGAAGACCGCTTCGTGAGCACGATGGCTTCGTTCGCCACGTTCGCGGTCGGCTTTTTCGCGCGGCCGCTGGGCGGGCTGATCTTCGGCCATCTGGGTGACCGCATCGGCCGCAAGAAGGCGCTCATGACCACGCTCATGATGATGGGCGTGGCCACTGTCTGCGTCGGCTTGCTGCCGTCGTACTCGAAGGTCGGCCTGCTCGCGCCGGCGCTGCTCGTGCTGTTGCGCGTCGTGCAGGGCGTGGCCGTGGGCGGCGAGTGGGGCGGGGCGGTGCTGATGGCGGGCGAGCATGCGCCCGCCGGCCGCCGCACCTTCTTCGCCTCGTTCGCGCAGCTCGGCTCGCCCGCGGGCCTGATTCTCTCGCTGCTGGCGTTCCGCTCGGTCACCTCGCTCGACAAGGCCGACTTCCTCTCATGGGGCTGGCGCTTGCCGTTCCTCGTTTCGGCGGTGCTGCTCGTGGTGGGCATCATGATCCGGCTCGGCGTGAACGAGTCGCCCGAGTTCGAGAAGCTCAAGGAGCAGAGCCGCACCGCGAAGTTGCCCATTGCGGAAGTGTTCCACTCCGCGTGGGGCCTCGTGCTGCTGTGCATCGGCGCGAACACCATCGGCATCGCGGGCGTGTACTTCACCAACACCTTCATGATCGCGTACACGACGCAGTACGTCGGCATCACGCGCTCGCTCATTCTCGATTGCCTCTTTGCCGTGGCCATCATCCAGTTTCTTTCGCAGCCCATCGCCGCGTGGCTCGCCGAGCGCATGGGCGGCGCGCGCTTCCTGAAGTGCGCGGCCCTCGCGGCCATGGTCTCGCCGTACCCGATGTTCGTGCTGGTGCAAAGCGGCCAGGTCGTGCCGATGGTGATCGGCATCGCCATCGCCGTGGTCTGCATGGCGAGCTTTTATTCGGTGATCGCGGGCTTCGTCTCGGGCGTGTTCCCCACGCGCGTGCGCTACTCGGCCATCTCGCTGGCCTACCAGGTGTGCGGCGCGGTGGCGGGCGGTCTCACGCCGCTCGTCGGCACCTGGCTCGCGCATCGCTACGCGGGGCAATGGTGGCCGCTCGCGGTGTTCTACACCTGCCTCGCGGGCGTGTCGCTCGTGTGCATCGTCGCGCTCGACGCGCGCCGCGCCGCTCAGGCGCATGACGAGACGGCCGCCGAGGCGCTCAGTTCGCATTGATGCATCCGTGCAGGCCCAAATCATGATTCGACCGGAGATGGATTTACCGATGAAAGACCTCTTGCATATCGACGGCCCGCGCCTGTGGGCGAGCTTGACGGAGATGGCGCGCATTGGCGCGACGGCGGGCGGCGGCGTGCGCCGTCTTGCGCTCACCGAAGAAGACCGGCGTGGCCGCGAGCTGTTTTCGCACTGGTGCCGCGAGGCGGGCATGACAGTGTGGACCGACGAGGTGGGCAATCTCTTCGCGCGGCGCGCAGGCGCGGATCCGCAGGCCGCGCCCGTGCTGATGGGCAGCCACCTCGACACGCAGCCCGAAGGCGGGCGCTTCGACGGCGTCTACGGCGTGCTGGCCGCGCTCGAAGTGGTGCGCGCGCTCAACGACGCCGGCGCCGTGACGGAGAAGCCCATCGAGATCTGCTCGTGGACCAACGAGGAAGGCGCGCGCTTCACGCCCGCGATGCTCGGCTCGGCGGTGTTCGCGGGCGCGATGACGCTGACCGACGCGCTCGCGCGCCGCGACGCGCAGGACGTGACGCTGGGTGAGGCGCTCGACGCCTGCGGCGCGCGCGGCACGCGACCCGTTCAGGGCGTGGCCGTCGACGCGTATTTCGAGGCGCATATCGAGCAGGGCCCGATCCTGGAGGCGAACGGCACGACCATCGGCGTGGTGACGGGCGGCCAGGCGATCCGCTGGTTCGACGTGACGGTCACGGGCGTGGCCGCGCACGCGGGCACGACGCCGATGCGCTACCGCAAGGACGCATTTTTCGGCGCGGCGCACATGGCGCTGGAGATCGAGCGGGTGATGGCGCGCCATGCGCCGCTCGGCCTCGTGACGATCGGCCAGGTGCAGATCGCGAACTCGTCGCGCAACACCATTGCGGCCAACCTGACGTTCACGGTCGATCTGCGCCATCCCGACGACGCTCAGCTCGACGCGATGGAGCAGGACCTGCGCGCGGTCTGCACGGCGGTGGGCGGCACGCGCGGGCTCAACGTGGAAATCGCGCATTGCTGGACTTCGCCCGCCACGCCATTCGACCCGGCTTGCGTCGCGCTCGTGGCCGAGGCCGTCGAGCGGCTTGGCTATTCGAACGAGCGCATCGTGAGCGGCGCGGGCCACGACGCCATCCATCTCGCGCGCTAGTGCCCGACGGCGATGGTCTTCATCCCCTGTGTGGACGGCCTCTCGCACAACGAAGCCGAGGATGCGTTGCCCGAGGACGTCACGGCGGGCACCAACGTGCTGCTCAACGCGGTGGCCGCGCGCGCCGGCGTGCGCGTGGGCGCGCCCGCGCAAGCGCCGCAAGAGCCGCAAGCCGTGCCGGCATGAACGAAACTGCATGAGCCATGCGGCGCCGGAGTGCATGCCATCGAGCGCACCCGCATGCATGAGCACAACCTGAAGAACACTGAGAGAACACTGAGCATGAAGACCTGGTTTCATCCCGAGCAACTGCTGCATCATCCCCGCACCTATTTGTCGCGCGGCCAGATGCGCGAGCCGCAGGAAGTGCCCGAGCGCGCCGCGCGCCTCGTCGCCGCCGCGCACGCGCTCGGCTTCGAGGTGGGCGAGCCCGCCGACTTCGGCACCGCGCCCATTGCCGCCGTGCACGACATGAACTATCTGCGCTTCCTCGAAGAGGCGCATGCTGAATGGAAGCGCATGCCCGAAGACTGGGGCGACGAAGTCATGTCGAACATCTACGTGCGCGATCCGAATCCGCTGCGTGGCGTGCTCGCCCAGGCGGCGCGCTATCTCGCCGACGGCAGTTGCCCCGTGGGCGCCAACACCTGGCGGGCGGCGTACTGGTCGGCGCAAAGCGCGCTGGCGGCGGCCGCGACCGTCAACGCGGGCGAGCGCGCGAGCTACGCGTTGTGCCGCCCGCCCGGCCACCATGCGCGCGCGGACGCGGCGGGCGGCTTCTGCTACCTGAACAACGCAGCCATCGCGGCGCAGTCGCTCAAGCAGTGCTTCGGGCGCGTGGCGATTCTCGACACCGACATGCACCACGGCCAGGGCGTGCAGGAGATTTTCTACGGCCGCGACGACGTGCTCTACATCTCGATCCACGGCGACCCGACCAACTTCTATCCCGTGGTCGCGGGCTATGAGGACGAGCGCGGCGCGGGCGCGGGCGAGGGCTACAACGTCAACCTGCCGATGCCGCACGGCGCCTCGGAAGACGCGTTCTTCGAGCGCGTGGACGCGGCGCTGCGCGTGCTCAGGCGCTTCCAGCCCGA